>JABDKO010000251.1 GCA_013002165.1 Rhodothermales bacterium
GCTCAAGGGAAAGCGAGTAGGCCTGGACGTTAATCAGGGCCGGGCAACGATCCCCGTAGTAATCGACTTTTCCGGCAAGCCGAAGGCTGCAGAAATTATCGCGCGGTTTCTGTCCGAAGCTATGCTCAAGTCGATCGTCGATGCTGAATTGGACGATGATGAGCACCTGGAAACGGTTACTGATAAACGCGCCGTTAAGAGCGCAATGAAGGCACTTGTTGATAGAAAGATGCTGGCACCTGCCGATTTTGAAACTCTTAAGGAAGCGATTGATAACCTGTAGTGCGGCACAAATTGCGCTGCAGTGAGTTAAATTATTTTACGTTCTTCGCGACAGACCTAATCAATAAAGTATATGGCTTACAAACTTCCCCCTCTCCCGTACAAGGCTGATTCTCTGGAGCCGCACATTGATGCACGCACCATGGAGATTCACCACGGCAAGCACCATCAGGGCTACGTAAACAAATTAAATGCTGCACTGGAGGGCCATGACGATCTGGCATCCAAGTCAGCGATTGACCTCGTAAAACATATCGACGATGTCCCCGAAGATATTCGTACAGCAGTCAGGAATAATGGCGGTGGTCATGTGAATCACTCGCTCTTCTGGAATATCCTTTCTCCCAAGGGCGGCGGTCAGCCCGCTGGTAATCTGATGACTGCAATCGATAGCGCCTTTGGATCATTTGATACCTTCAAGGAGCAGTTTAATAAAGAGGCCACGTCGCGATTCGGCAGCGGCTGGGCATGGTTTGGACTAGACGAGAGTGGCGCCCTGCACGTTGGGTCCACGCCGAACCAGGACAGCCCGTATATGTTCGGGCATACTCCTCTGCTTGGACTGGATGTTTGGGAACATGCATATTATCTCAACTATCAGAATCGACGTCCCGATTATGTGAACGCATTCTGGAATATCGTCGATTGGGACTCCGTATCGGAGCGCTTCGATCGATTGACGAGATAGTAGCTTCTTTTATCGATACCTTAAAGGGGTAGGTCTCGTCGAGACCTGCCCCTTTGTTTGTTCAATTCTATGCTGGATCGTTCGGCCTTTATACAGAACCCTGAAAGCGGCATTTATACAATGCACGTTGATGCAGAACTTCTGTCGGAGTTTGTTCCGAAGCCCCTGGTGACACATGCTGAGGCCGAGCGGATCGAACAAGCCCGGAGTCAGACGAGGAGAAAGAGTTTCGTTCTCGGTAGATCTGTCCTGCGGCTGCTGGTTGCGGAAATACTCGGTGTCGATCCGCAAACTATACAGGTAGGTGTCAGACCAGACGGCAGTCTGTATCTCATAGATCTTCCCGGCAGCATATCACTGTCGCACTCCGGAAACTCGGCAGCCGCAGTTTTCTCCGAAAGGTCTGTAGGAATCGATATTGAAGAGGTTAAGCCACGGCGCGATGACCTGTACACCTACGTGCTACACCGCGATGAATACGACCTGCTGTCCGACAGTGGCCTGGAAAATAACGAGGCAACCATTCTGTTCTGGACATTGAAAGAGGCAGTGCTTAAAGGTCGCAGATCAGGCCTCCGGCACTCGCCAAAGGATGTTCGGCTGGACATTGATTTTGACTCTCGAAAAGGTTTGGCTGTCGTTGGAGGCGAAGAAGAATGGACCGTTGTTTATGAACGATTGAGTGATAAATTCCAGTCGATTGCGTTTCGGTAACCTGCAATCTTCAAGTTCTGACGACGTCCCGGATAAACAAGCCTAAGCATCATGCGTACGATCCGATACCTATGTTAGCATACAACTCTGTTTTAAACGCTGAAAACCGGAAGAAGCATGGAAATTGAGGTATACAAACCCAAGCATCATGTTCGCTTTGTAACGGCTGCCAGTCTTTTTGACGGCCACGACGCCGCGATCAATATCATGCGGCGCATCCTTCAGGCCAGCGGCGCCGAGGTTATTCATCTCGGGCATAACAGGTCGGTGCTTGAAATCGTCCAAACCGCGATTCAGGAAGACGCTCAAGGCATTGCGGTATCGTCATATCAAGGCGGCCATATGGAGTTCTTCAAATACATGCATGACTTGCTGGACGAGCGTGGAGCAGGGCATATCCGCGTCTTTGGCGGCGGCGGTGGTGTTATTGTACCCGAGGAGATCGCAGAGCTCGAAGATTATGGAATCGAAAAGATCTTTTCTCCGGACGATGGAATGCGTCTCGGCCTCCAGGGCATGATTAACTACATGCTGGAAAAAACGGACTTTTCAACAGTCGAAAACCTGAATGGAAATATTTCGTCTCTGCCCCCCCGAAATGCCAGTCGCGTTGCGAAAGTGCTTACTGCTGTAGAGGAGAATACAGCCGCCAGTGTACTCGAAAAACTTCTACCCTCCGGGGACGGGGCGCCGACCACCCATGCTCCCGTCATTGGCATCACTGGCACGGGAGGCGCAGGCAAGTCTACTCTGACTGATGAACTCGTCCGCCGTTTCCTGAACGATTTCGAAGATGTCGAAATTGCTGTGCTGTCGGTGGATCCCACCAGGTTCCGGACCGGCGGTGCGTTGCTGGGCGACCGGATTCGAATGAACTCAATTTACGGGGATAGTACAAGCCGCGTTTTCATGCGCTCGTTTGCAACCCGCCAGGCCAATGCTGCAACTTCAGTCGCACTGGAAGACAGTATCAAAATTTGTCGTGCGTCAGGGTTTGATTTAATTGTTCTCGAGACAGCCGGAATTGGTCAAAGCGATATCGAGATCGCCCAGCTGTCCGATGTCTCGATCTATGTCATGACGCAGGACTTCGGTGCCCCGACGCAACTCGAGAAAATCGGAATGCTTGACGTGGCGGATTTTGTTGCCATCAACAAGTTCGAAAAACGAGGGAGCCGCGACGCACTCCGGGATGTGCGAAAACAATACCAGCGAAACCGGCAGGCGTTTGACAAAGCACCTGATACGATGCCGGTTTATCCGACAATGGCTTCTCGTTTTAATGACCCCGGAGTGACAGCACTGTACCTCAACGTGCTTGACAAGATCAACACGACGTTTGACTTCGGGCGACCGTCCAACATCTTCAATCTGGAAAATCTACCGGATCTTGAAGAGGAGTCGCTGGGCATCATCCCACCGGATCGGCAGCGATACCTTGGTGAGATTGCCGACAAACTAGCTGCCTTTCATTCCAAAGCAGACCGAGAAGTGGATACTGCACGAAAATGGGGACAAGCTGTCGGTGTCATAGAGCAGATCGATAACTGGCAAAAAGACCACAGTGGGGATACGCGTGACCTTGTGTCTTCAATGGCAGATCACTGGTGGAATAAATTGTCATCCAGATCAAAATCGATCCTGCAACACTGGGATGATCTGGCTGCTCAGTACGACGGCACGGACTATTCGTATTCAGTAAGAGGAAAAGAGATACACCTTCCGCTGGCAACCGAGTCTCTGTCTGGTCTTAGAATCCCCAAAGTCGCGCTGCCTCGCGTTCAGGACCCCGGTGAACGCCTGCGATTCGCGCTCAAGGAGAATCTGCCGGGCTACTATCCGTTTACTGCAGGTGTTTTCCCTTTCAAGCGATCTGGAGAAGATCCGACCAGAATGTTCGCCGGGGAAGGAAGCCCGGAGAGAACCAATAGAAGGTTTCATCTTGTCTCGGTTGGAATGCCCGCAAAGAGGCTGTCGACAGCGTTCGATTCGGTAACACTCTACGGGCACGACCCGCATGAACGTCCCGACATTTACGGCAAGGTCGGCAACTCCGGCGTGTCTATCTGTACGCTGGACGACATGAAGAAACTATACTCCGGTTTTGATCTTTGCGATCCCGCCACGTCAGTATCGATGACGATCAACGGACCGGCACCGATGATATTGGCTATGTTCTTGAATACCGCCATTGACCAACAGGTGGAGAAGTATCTCAAAGATAATGATAGATGGACCCAAACAGAGGAGGCGTTTACACGAATACTTGGAGATAGTCGCCCCGAGTTTACCCCGTATGGAGCCGGCGGCAAAGAGGAGTCGTTGCCCGAAGGGCACGATGGCTTTGGCCTCGACCTGTTAGGTGTTACGGGTGAAGATCTCGTCGCGGAGGGTGTACTGACGATGCAAGAATACACCTCTATTAAAGCTGATGCGCTTCACCGCGTAAGAGGTACAGTCCAGGCAGATATCCTGAAGGAAGATCAAGCACAGAACACGTGTATCTTCTCGACGGAGTTTGGACTTCGGATGATGGGTGATATCCAACAGTACTTTATTGACAACAGCGTCCGCAACTACTACTCGGTATCGATATCTGGATACCATATTGCAGAGGCCGGCGCAAATCCAATATCACAACTGGCATTCACTCTTTCCAATGGTTTTACGTTCGTTGAATACTACCTCGGACGTGGCATGAGTATTGACGATTTCGCTCCGAATTTTTCTTTCTTCTTCTCGAACGGGTTGGATCCGGAGTACACCGTCATAGGTCGTGTAGCGCGCCGAATCTGGTCCGTTGCGATGCGGAACAAGTATGGAGCTAACGAACGCAGTCAGAAACTGAAATATCATATCCAGACGTCTGGCCGGAGTCTGCACGCGAAGGAAATTCAGTTCAACGATATACGCACTACACTTCAGGCACTGCTTGCGATTTATGATAACTGTAACTCGCTGCATACGAACGCATATGACGAAGCGATCACAACTCCCACCGAAGAGAGCGTGCGTCGTGCCATGGCTATCCAGTTGATTATCAACAAAGAGCTTGGCCTGGCCAAGAACGAGAATCCTTTACAGGGTGCATACATCGTAGATGAACTGACTGATCTGGTGGAGGAGGCCGTGCTCGCTGAATTCAGACGGCTGGATGATCGTGGCGGTGTTCTAGGAGCTATGGAGACGATGTATCAGAGGGGCAAGATTCAGGAGGAATCTCTTTTCTACGAGCATAAAAAGCATTCCGGAGAGCTGCCGGTAGTTGGCATCAACACGTTTATTGGCACCGAGGGTGAGACTGATGCGAAACCCGTCGTCCTGATGCGGTCTACCACGGATGAAAAGGATCGACAGATCAAGAATTTGAGAGCGTTTCAGCATCGTAATGACGATCGATCCTCTGCTGCACTTGAACACCTGCAGACTGCTGCGAGGGAAGGACATAATCTATTCGATGCACTGCTGGCGACAGTCCGCGTATGTTCGCTCGGACAAATAACAAATGCCCTGTTTGAAGTCGGCGGACAATATCGACGCAACATGTAGGAACTAGTAAATAGTAATTGGTAACCGGGGAATTCGTAACTCATCCCTCATCCCTCGCCCCATCCTCGGAATAAAACTTGACCGCATCCCCACACTCTATTTGACCACCCGTAATCACGCGTGCAATGATCCCTCCGTGGTAGCGCATTGCCTGATACGCGCCGGTTCCAATCGTTTTCTCCATAAGCGAGCATGGACTGCATTGCCCGGTATACTCGAGGAGTACGTCACCAACGTGGAAGCGACGGTTTTTGAGTGCCAGTAAATTGATTCCGGTCGTCAGAATATTGCGGCGTGTCTGGCCGTGAGTTACTTCTTCCAATCCCAAAAACGATGCTATCGAGGCAAGATCTTCAGTACCGATAAGTGTCACCTGGCGCTTCGATGAGCCTCCGCCGCGAAAATGATCACCCTCAAGTCCAGTTTGTTCATCGACCACCACCGTTTCAACAGCGACAGTGTCTTCACGTCGACCTGGGCGGAGTAGGATTCCTGTAACTTCACCCGGGAGCGGAGTGGAGTTGCGAAGGCTGCGCACCTTTCCAACTCTTGCCGTTTCGTAATTCTTTCTCACTCGTTCTGGGCTATGCTGGCTCGGTTTTTGTACTTTGAATATACATCTCTTTTACCTCCAACGGCACGCCATTCCAGTAGTCAACCCTTGACATCGCTGCTCCGAAAAATAAGTCTCCAGCTTCTGCTAGCCCTGTTTGCGCTATTAGTTGTCGAACTTGGTGTCAGGCTGTTCATGCCCGAGATCAAAACGACAACTACCGACTCAGTTCTATTTACAGATGACCTCGAAACGGGAACGCGAAAACTCTCGCCGGGAGCCGTCGGCAATAGTCGCGGGTACACATTTGAGGTCGATGGTCATGGATTCTGGAAATACAGTTCACCATCGCCGGATGCAGCTGAACGCGTCCTGCTAATCGGCGATTCCGTGACGATGGGTATTGGTGTACCGCCCGACTCAACAGTTGGCGGCCGATTAGCCGAAAAGGTTAAGGTCTATAACCCTTCAGCCATTGGTTTTGACAGTAACAACTACCGCATCATTATCGATCGGCTGATAGACTCAATTGACGATGACGGACCACCCCCGTTCGATCGGGTGGTTATTTTGTGGTGTCTCAATGACATCTACGAATCTGAGGTCAGGCTTGGTATGGGTTATGGAGGATTTTTGTCGCGGGCGATGAGTGTCGTGAGACGGAACTACATGACATATCACTGGCTAAAAGCGATCGCAATGGATCGGCCGAAAGTATACTATGAGCACGACAGACAGTATTATGTCAATACGAACGAGGTGCCCATACCTATTCAACGCCTCGAACGCATTTCAACTTCCCTGTCTGAGCACGATATTGAGCACGACATCGTTGTAGTACCGTACGAATATCAACTGCGCATAAACGATCGCACTCCCCAGGAAATATTCATCGCTCAAGCCAGTGAGACTATTAATAATATTCACGATCCGTTTGATGTGTTTCTTGCGCAACCTGACTCAAGATCACTATATCTTTTCGGAGACGGGATACACCTGTCGTCGCACGGACATAAATTGCTTGCGTCCTACATAGACGCTACCATACTTCGCCAGCCCGCGAAAGATACCGGAACAAGAAACTGACCCGAAGATGAACCAGTCACGCAGCACCCACGATGCACTCGCTGATCCACGCAATGAAACCGTGCTCGTCCACATCAATGGCGACATGGTTCCTCGTGCAGATGCGAAGGTATCCGTATTCGATAGCGGATTCCTCGTGGGCGATGGAGTTTGGGAGGGCATCCGGCTGCATGACGGGGTGTTTGTATTTCTCGACGAGCACCTGGACCGTCTGTTCCAGGGTGCGCGAGCGACCGGGATGGACCTGGGGATGTCACGAAGCGAAATTACCCAAGCCCTTGAGTCGACCGTTCAGGCAAACGGTATGGAAGATGGTGTCCATGTCCGCCTTATGATTACCAGGGGAGTGAAGAAGACACCGTCTCAAGATCCACGCCTGACGATTACTCCGCCAACGGTTGTTATCACTGCCGAACACAAGCAAGCGGACCCCACGACTTCAAGCAGGGGCATCCGACTGTTTACATCCACTGTCCGCAGGGGATCACCTGATTACCTTGATCCACGTCTGAACTGCCACAGCAAGCTGCATGAAGTCATTGCACTTGTGCAGGCTATCAATGCCGGCGCCGACGAGGCGCTGATGTTGGATATCAATGGTTTTGTGGCTACATGTAATGCGACAAATTTTTTTATAGTGCGCAGGGGAGAGGTTTGGACGTCAACCGGTCAATACTGTATGAACGGGATTACTCGAAAGAAAGTAATTGAAGTATGCAATCAACACGACATTGTTTGCAGAGAGAAAAACTTCTCGTTAACGGATGTCTATGATGCAGACGAGTCCTTTGTCACCGGAACGTTTGGTGGACTGACTCCCGTTGTTGACATTGATGGGAGGCAGATCGGAACGGGTCAGCCTGGAAAGCTGACAGCACACTTACAAGATCTGTACAGGCAACTGATTCACCAATCCGTCGAACAAAGCAGGAAATCGTAATGAGATCGCTACTTTTTGTCAGCTGTATGATCATGATTCTGTCTAACGCGACAATCTGTCTCGCGCAGGAGTTTGTAACTCCAAATATCATGCGCGCTGCCGACTCAACCGATACTGAGTTCAGTCTGGACTCACTTGATTGGCTCGCGGGCTCATGGCGTGGGAATGCGCTTGGAGGCATTGCAGAAGAGGTATGGTCGCCGCCATCAGGCGGAACCATGCTCGGTATGTTCAAAATGATAGACGCCGGCGAGACAGCATTTACCGAGCATATGGCAATTATCACGTCGGGACGCGCCATAAAAATGGTACTGAAGCATTTTAATGCGGACATGACAGGCTGGGAGGAGAAAGATGAGGTTGAGTCCTTCGAATTCGTTTCGGCAGATGAGTCTGCCGTGTATTTCGACGGGCTTACTATTCGGCGCATCTCGGACAACCAGATTGCCGTTTTCGTGCTCATGAGCGAGGCAGACGGTCAGATTTCAGAACTCACCTTTGAATATGATCGTGTTCAAGGGGGCTGATACGTCGGATTTGCAGTTCTCGAAAACACTCCGCAAATTGCGTGAAATTAAATCAGGTTGCTAGTATGTGGAATCTAATTGGTTTTCTCATTATCGGTGGCGTTGCCGGCTGGCTTGCCGGCCAGGTTATGCGCGATGGCGGAATGGGCGTAGTGAAGAATGTGCTTGTTGGAGTTGTCGGCGCCTTTATCGGTGGATTTGTTTTCAGCATCCTCGGAATTTCGGCAGGCGGTGTCGTTGGATCGTTGGTAACCGCTACAGTCGGGGCAATTCTCCTCCTCTTTATTGCGGGCAAAGTTGCCAGCAAGTAGCGTGGAGCTGAAGAGCCCTATATGTCTTCTCAAATCAGGAATCAATTAGTCGAAGCACTGACAGCGCTTGCTGATCCGACCGTGGCCGTAAATCGGTCACGCTTCTTTAAAAGCGGACCGGGCGAGTACGGAGAGGGCGACAAGTTTCGCGGATTGACTGTACCTCAAATCCGCTCGATAGAGAAGACCTATCGAAAGATGGTCGACCTTGATTCGGCAGTCGATCTGCTCGCTTCCGAGTATCATGAGGATCGGCTACTCGCGCTGCTGCTCATGAACTACCTGTTTGCCCGCGGCGACCAGGAGCAAAAGACCAAAGTGTACGAGGCATATCTGGCCAACACTTCATGGATCAACAACTGGGATCTTGTTGACTCGTCAGCGCGGTTCATCATTGGTCCATATATCGAATCAGGCGATCGTAGTATCCTGTATGAACTCGCCGAATCGGCCAATCTGTGGGAACGGCGGATCGCCGTCATCGCGACTTACCATTTGATCAAGCAAAATGATTTCGCTGATATTCTACGCCTGGCCGAAATCCTCATCGATGACCGGCAGGATCTCATACAGAAGGCTGTCGGGTGGATGTTGAGGGAGGCCGGCAAACAAAACCTTGCCGTTTTGATTGGTTTCCTTGATAAATATGCAGAAAAAATGCCTCGCACTATGTTGCGGTACAGCGTTGAGAAGCTGCCGGATGGACTCAGGACCGACTATATGGGTCGTGGACGACGATCGCACAAATAAACAAGACCAAAATGACCCCCGAGTTGCCATTCAATCCGTTTAGAATCGGTTAAAACCGACTTCCAGGACCGGGTCATTGTATCTTTGCTGCCTCAAGGACGTAGTAAAACCGTTTTTCAAAAGGCACAGCCGTGCCTGATCTATGGTCCTTAATCCCAACTAATGAGGAATAATGAAGAGTCCGCATAACAGATTTTGGCTATCGTTTATTGCGCTAGCTATCGTTGCGGCCCCGACTTTTGCACAAACGTTACGATCAGATGCTGAGGCATCCAGAATTGTTGCAGCGTTTGGCGGGGCAGTTGATATTGAAAATGGTACCGTCTTTGTCGGAGAGCCAAACAACTCCGTAACCCCGGGCTATGTATATGCCTTCAACAAGGTGGACGGAGAATGGATGGAGTCCTCGCGACTCGAGGCAAGTAATGGAGAGGCATCGAACGGTTTCGGGCGTGTGATAAACGCCGCCGGAGATTATGTTATCGTTGGCGCAACAGACGCAGCCTATCTGTACACCATGGCTGGGGATTCCTGGAGCGAGACAATTCTGTCCGGTTCAGCAATGGTCGAGGGTGACAACTTTGGCTCTGCCGTCGCCATTATGGACGACCGGGCGTTTGTCGGTGCACCGACTCCTCCAGAAGCGCCAGGCTCTGTTACCATCTTCAAAGCTGATGACAACGGGGCATGGAGTGAACATCACGTTCTGAACTCAAGCGAGGCAAAAGCCGGCGATCGGTTCGGATCAGTTGTCGCTACCGGCGGCGGTTACCTGTTCGCAGCAGCAACCCGAGCAGATAGTGCGGCTGGTGCTGTTTTCGTCTACAAGCATGATGACGAAACTCACGAGTGGACGGAATTAGCAAAATTGTCGGGCAGCGACAGTGAGCCAAGTGACCGCTTTGGATCAGCTATCCACTACAGCCAGGGATTCCTGCTGATAGGCGCACCGCGTCACGACGGATTTAGAGGTAAGGTCTACATTTTCGCCGAGACACCGGCCGGTTTTCAGGAAGTAACCACGCTGGTTCCTTTCGATGGTGATCGAGGATTCCAATTCGGCACAAGCATCGCCTCGGAAGGAAACGACATCTGGATTGGTGTCCCGGGTAGCAGCAATTTTGCAGGTGCTGTTTATATCCATACAGCCACATCGGACAAATCCGACTGGGCCTCTATAAATAAACTTTCTGTTGACGATGTCAGCCAGCGAGATTTTGCAAGTAGTGCAATTGCAGTCGAAAATGGCGTTGGTGTCATCGGCATTGTTGGCGACGATTACGGAGCAGGAACAGTCGCGATCTTCGAGAAAGATGAGGACATGAAGTGGGTCTCAAGTGCTCGTTTAGGCAGTCCCGTGTCGGCCCTTCAGGCAGTTACCGGTGGTGAAGTCACATGCAGCGAAGGTAAAGCAAGTGCATTTGAGTGCAGCAAGGTGAACCTTGCGTCCTTCATGCCCACTTCAGATATCGGCGGCAAACGTGGCGTAAAAGTCAACGACATATGGGGATGGACAGACCCTGAAAGCGGTAAAGAATACGCTCTTGTCGGCCGCAATGACGGGACATCTTTTGTCGACGTTTCTGATCCATACAACCCTGTCTACATTGGAAACTTGTGGCGCACCGAGGGTACGCCCGGCTCAACATGGCGCGACGTCAAGACGTACAAGAATCATGCATACATTGTGGCCGATGGTGCTGGCAATCATGGTGTGCAGGTTTTCGATTTGACACTGTTGCGAAACTTCGATGGCAGCCCCATCGAGTTCGAAGCAGTTGCACATTATGACGAGATTGCAAGTGCGCACAACATTGTGATCAACGAGGACACAGGTTTTGCATACACCGTAGGCAACAGCGCCGGTGGTGAGACCTGCGGCGGTGGTTCGCACATTATCAACATCCAGAATCCAACGCAACCAACCTTTGCGGGATGTTTCGCTCATGAAAACACCGGTCGTCGTGGAACGGGGTACACACATGACGCTCAGTGCGTAACATATAAGGGCCCTGACTCCGAGCACGTTGGCAAAGAGATTTGCTTCGCTGCCAATGAAACTGCTCTGAGTATTGGTGATGTGACTGACAAGCAAAATACGATCGCCCTGTCCCAGGCTTCTTATCCGAAGGTAGGCTACTCCCATCAGGGATGGCTCACTGAGGATCATCAGTTCTTCTTCATGAATGATGAGCTCGACGAGTTGGGTGGTAACGTAGAATATACCCGGACGCTTATCTGGGATGTCTCTGATCTGGATGACCCTCAGCTTCTAAAAGAGTACCTGTCCGAGCAGAAAGCGAGTGATCATAACCTGTACATTCGCGGTAACTACGTCTATCAGTCTAATTATCAGGCTGGTCTTCGGATTCTTGACATCACGGACGTAGCCAATCCTGTAGAGGTCGGCTACTTCGACACAGTTCCGTATGGAACCAATGATGCAGGCTTCGGCGGCTCATGGAGTAACTATCCGTACTTCGAGAGTGGAATCATCATTGTCACAAGCGGCGATGAGGGTCTATTTGTAGTGAAGCAAAGCGACCTCGGTATTTAGTTTCTGAGGGAAAGGGTTGGTCAGAAATGACCAACCCTTTCTTTTTATCTTTTGTACATTGCGATGGGCGACCTACTGGCGACACCGCATCATTCCCATCAAGTCCAACAGCCATTATTCATGACTACAATTGTTCGATCGTTTCTTGCCCTGATGCTACTTGTGCTCGTTGGAGGTTGTGCATCTTCCAGCAACCAGATAGCGAATGCGCAGACAACGGAATTGCTTTACGTTTGTAACCAGGGTGCAGCAACAGTCTCGGTTATTGACTCCCGGACACTCGAGATCGTCAAGACGATTGATCTTCAGGAAATGGGTTACACCGCGAATGCAAAACCACATCACATAGCAGTACTGGAAGATGGAACGTGGTTCCTCTCTCTGATAGGTGACAACAAGATCCTGAAGTTTAATCGCGACGACGAAGTCGTAGCCGAGATCGAGTACGAAGTACCCGGTATGCTTATTCTGAATCCCGAGAAGGATCAGATTCTGGTCGGTCGGTCGATGAGTGCTGTCAACCCGCCGCGTCGTATCGGATTTATTGATCCTACAGCAGCCACGGTCGAAGAGGTCGAAACCTTCTATCC
The DNA here is from genome assembly GCA_013002165.1 of Rhodothermales bacterium. Classification (GTDB taxonomy): domain Bacteria; phylum Bacteroidota; class Rhodothermia; order Rhodothermales; family JABDKH01; genus JABDKO01. Next base: position 12,548 of record JABDKO010000251.1, read on the forward strand.
GAGGCCGCATGCACTCAACATACACCCGTCCGGAAACACTGCATACTCGGCCAGCCTTGCTCAGAACAGTCTTGGTGCCTTCAGCACAGAGGATGGCGAAATGGAACTCTACAACAGCGATGGCAAGCCACTCGTGTTTGTCCAGTTTGTTGTTTCGCCGGATGGCAAGACACTTGTCGGCACCAGCCAGGGCAGGTCACAGCTGATATTCTTCGATGTGACCGATGAAGACAATCCGGTGATGACGGATTCGATCATGGTTAAGGGTGCTCCATGGCATCCCCTCTTTTCAGCCGACGGCAAGTACATCTATTTCGGTAACAAGATGGGCAATGCCGTGACCGTTGTTGACGCTGTGTCAAAAACGATTGTTAAAGAGATTCAGGGCGAGGGCATCTCCGAACCACACGGTTCTTCATTGTCTCCGGATGGGAAAAGACTTTTCATCTCAAATAACAATCTGAAGGGTGGCTACACTCCACAGGCAGGAGGTGATGCGACGAAAGTTGGAACCGTAGTAGTTATCGATACAGAATCTCTGGAAATCGAGAAAGTGATTGAGGTCGGTGCAAATACTACCGGTCTGAGTCCGATTGTCAAACTGCCTTAAGATATTCAGGTGTTTATGAACGGTAACAAGTTGAGCGTCAGTATTCTGGCGCTTGCCATGATAGCTATTGCAGGATGCAGTGGTTCATCCTCGGTCGTCAAGACGTCAAGCTCTGACGTTCGATATGAAAGGAAGGTTGACCCGTTCACCGTCACCACGGCGGAAGGGAAGATTTTTGATCATCCGTTTCATGGTGGGCTGAATGCTCCGCGTCCTCAATTTCTGGACATTGACGGCGATGCCGATCTTGATCTGTTCGTGCAGGAGACAACAGACGAACTCGTGTTCTTCGAGAATGTGGGTAGCCCCGAGAGCCCTTCTTATACATGGCGCACTGATCATTTTCAAGATCTCGAAACGGGTGATTGGTTTCGCTTCGCAGATCTTGACATGGATGGTGACTATGATCTGCTAAGCGAGGAGAAATACAGTCTGGTCCGTTACTACCGTAATGACGGTACGGTAAATGCTCCGTCATTTACTCTCGCCGCGGATACGCTTCGAGATGTCGACGGAACGGCCATTTTTGCCGATCGGCAAAACATCCCGTATGCCCAGGATATTGACTGTGACGAAAAGGTTGATCTGTTCATCGGACTGCTCATCGGTACAGTGATGCGATATGAGTTGGATCACTACGACGATCAGATGATTCCGATATTCAAGAAGCTCACTGATCGCTTCGAAGACATTGAAATTGTGGGTGATCTGCCGGGCAGTCGTCACGGTGCTAACACACTCACTTTCAACGATATTGACGGGGATGGAGACCTGGATCTCTTCTGGGGAGATTTCTTCGAAGAGGGTATTCTTCTGGTTCGAAATACGGGTTCTTGCCGTTCGCCGGTTCTTCGGTCCGAGCCTGTGCAGTACCCGCTGAACAACCCGGTTCTTACGAGCGGGTACAATGCGCCTATGTTCGCAGATCTGGACGCCGATGGAAACGAAGAACTTTTCGTCGGAGTGGTAGGTGGAGCCTTCAACGCTACAAAATCCCTGGCTGATAACTTCTACGAGCTAGAGCAAACTTCTCCCGGCGTTTACAAGGAAGAAACTGCACGATTTTTACTCGCCATCGATCTTGGCTCTGAAAGTATTGTGACTCTCGTTGATTACGACAACGATGGCGACCTTGATTTTACCGTCGGCAACAAAATCAATCCTCGCAGCACGCTCGCATCAAACCTTGTCCTGTTCGAGAACACGGGAACGTCGACGGAACCTGCCTTTCGGGAAGCCGGAGAAGTCAATGTCGATGCATCCTACCACTATGCTCCCACGTTTGGTGACCTCGACGGTGATGGAGATACCGACATGCTTCTCGGGACGTGGAATGAGGGGATGTTGTTCTATCGCAACGTTGGCACCGCTTCGGAGCCCGACTACCGGAAAGAAGATTATAATACTGTTGAACTGACGAGAGGCGGAAACAGCACACCGGTACTCGTTGATATCGACTCGGACGGAGACCTGGATCTCTTTGCCGGTGAATCATCAGGCACTATCAATTACTATCTCAATAACGGGACACCTCAAAAGCACAAATTCGACCTCGTCACTGACGAGCTCAACAGTATCGATATTGGTCGCCGGAGCAATCCATCTTTCACGGATATTGATGGTGACGGTGACCATGACCTTTTCGTCGGGTCAGATTCTGAAGGAATTACAATGTTCAGAAACGTCGGAACCGTACAATCACCTGAATTCGCAGCTGGAGAGCCGCTGGATATCAACGTCGATCAATTCTCCAATGTCGATTTCGGTGACCTCAACGGCAACGGTCTGATTGACATCGTTTCGGGTGGGCTTGGTGGAGGCGTCAGGTACTTTGAAGGGACCCGCACAGCGAAATAGATTGTCATAGCTATGCGGCGCTTTGCTCTTCTAATATGTGCAGTCGTACTGAGCCTCGCGGGCGAGGCGCGCGGTCAAGAGACACGAACAGCAGATCCATACGTCGTTGTCCTTGGAATCGGTCAGGATGCAGGAGTACCGCAAGCGGGATCGTTTGCACACCCGGGATGGCGTGACAAGGATCGCTCTCATTTCGCCACGAGCATAGGCCTGGTAGATCCGGAGACCGGCCAGTACTGGATCTTTGAAGCTACGCCCGATATCAGGCAGCAATGGTATGACATCCACGTAGAGACGCGTCCTTCACAGGGGCAGCTGGCCGGGGTTCTGCTAACCCATGCCCATATCGGCCACTATGCGGGTCTGATGTTTTTCGGACATGAGTCAGCCGGGACCAACCAACTGCCAGTCTATGCAATGCCCCGAATGTCCGACTACCTTCGATCTAACGGTCCATGGAGTCAACTGGTCAAGTACGAGAACATCAGTATTCACGAACTCACCGACAATGAGTGGCGTTCGCTAAACTCCCGGATTCGCGTCCGGCCATTTCTGGTCCCACACCGTCAGGAGTTCTCTGAAGTTGTCGGCTACATCATCGAAGGTCCGAACCGGAAGGTGCTTTTCCTCCCGGATATTGATAGCTGGCACGAGTTGGACGATCAGGGAGTGTCCATCGAAGCACTGATTGAAGAAGTTGATATTGCATTCCTTGATGCGACGTTCTACGCTAACGGCGAAATTCCCGGGCGTGATATGTCGTCATTTCCACATCCGTTTATCACCACGAGCATGCGGCGATTCGCGTCACTCCCGCAAGTCGAAAAGGACAAGATTCATTTCATACACATGAATCATACGAATCCAGTTCTCGACGTCGATAGCGATGCCCGGCAAAGCGTAGAGGCCAGTGGTTTTCGAATTGCGTTCAGAGGACAACAGTTTGACCTTTGATTAGTCGGATGCAATCAATAGTATTTGGATAAGCTCAGCAACGCAGTACAATCGGAGGACGTAGCAATGAATCGACCGATACATTTTGAGATCCTTGCAGATAATCCGCAGGAGCTGTCTGCGTTCTACAGTAGAGTACTGGGATGGAAGGTCTCCCTGTGGGATGGTCCGCAGACGTACTGGTCGGTAGACACCGGAGATGACGAGAAGGGAATCAATGGCGCATTCATGCATCGCCACTTCGAACAGTCTGTCATTAACACGTCTGAAGTCGAATCGCTGGAGCAAGCGATTAATGTCGTCGAGGAAAACGGAGGACGCATTGTGCTGGGTCCCAACGATATCCCGGGAGTCGGTCGACACGCATACTGCGCTGATCCGGAAGGAAACATCTTTGGCTTGATGCAGCCAGGCGCAGCCGAATAACTCAATGTTCAGGCCTGAGGTAAGGCTACGACTGGCTATCTCCGTTCATTTCGCGTAGCCGCTTTACAAATTCTGCGGTCACGTCGTAGATGGCCATTTTGAGTTGTTCGTCCGGCGAGATATTCTCGTAGCCGAGTGTAGACATTTCTTCGACAAACTCTGAATTGGCTGAAAAGTGGAATTTCCCGGACCCGATGTCATCGTCCATCGTGCCGGAGAATGACAGGTGCCCGGCTTCACGATCGAGTTCAAAGTTAGCGGGATCGTTTCGCGACTCTTCGACCGAATAACTCTCAAGTTCTCTCATTGGAATCTGAAAGGTGTAGCGGTACCGCTCACCCTCTGATTCCCATTTCAACGTTAGCGATGCCTGGCGATAGTCCTCCAGGCTTGAGAATTCATTAATCTCGGCGATCCAGGATCCCTCGACGTCCTTGATGTCTTGAGCCAGAGCGGTCAATCCTATAGTGCCGGCGAGCAGGATTGATAAGAAAAAGCTTCTCATGGGTGATTCCTCTACTAGTTGTTGCCCTTCTTCATCTTCCGGATGAAGTCAGGGTCGACGTTATGCTTGCCCAACTCGATAATCTCGTCCAGGGATGCCTCAACGCCCGCATCATGGAGATCAGAAAGATAATCTGCATCTATTCCATACTTGGCCATTTTGATGAGGTAGTCCGGCTTCACATTTCTGTGTCCCAGTTTCTCCAGCTCAGCGACAATATCGGGATCAACATCGTACTTGGTCAGGTCAATAATCTGCGACACACTGAGGTTCTTGATGCCCCGGTCAGAAAGTTTGGTGATGTCGTCTGCGTCGACACCATATTTGGCCATGTCCACCAGTTCATCGATCGAGAGGTCCTTGTATCCGACGCGAGCAAGCTGGGCGATCTCGTCTCCATCAACTCCGTATCGACTGAGCTGAATCATCTCATCGACCGTGAAGACATATCCGGCATTCTTCAACGTGCGCACATCGTCCACATCGACTCCATACCGGCCAATCATGATCATATCATTTACAGACATGTTGGTGTAACCCATGTCTCGCAATTCGGCGAGGTCGTCCACGTCAGTTCCATACTTGCTGATTTCTACAAGTTCATCAACAGTCAGGTCGTCGTAGCCCATTTCGGCAAGTTCAGAAATTTCGTCAATGTCAACACCGTATTTGCTCAGCTCAACCAGTTCGCCGACATCCATATCAGAGTAGCCAAGCTTCGACAGATCAGCCAGGTCGTCAACGTCTACGCCGTACTTGCCAATTTGGACAAGGTCGTCTACGGAAAGGTTTACGTAGCCAGCGGACGCAAGGTCTTTAATATCATCCGCGTCGACGCCGTATTTGCTGATGTCCACCAATTCGCCGACAGACAAATTTGTGAGACCTGCGCTCCGTAGTTCAGCGACATCATCAGGATCGACACCATATTTACTCAGTTCGATGAAGTCATTTGTCGACAGGTTTCCGTATCCCGCAGATCGAAATTCAGCTATGTCATCCGGGTCTACACCGTACTTGCTCAGGCTGACCAGGTCG
>JABDKO010000317.1 GCA_013002165.1 Rhodothermales bacterium
ATGACGATGACGGACAAAGCGATTCTGGAGGAAATGGGGCGGCGCATCGAGCGGGTGCGTATTGACTCCGACTTAACGCAGGCTGCATTAGCGAAGGAAGCCGGTCTGTCCAAACGGACGGTCGAGCGTATTGAGTCGGGCGAGGACGCACAGTTCACCAGTATAATCCGCATCCTTCGCGTCCTGAAATTGCTCGACAGCTTGAATCAGCTCGTTCCGGAGATACGAGTCCGCCCGATGGATGCTTTGAAGCTGAAAGGCAAATCAAGAAAGCGAGTTCGTACCACTGCATCCGCAAAGGATGAAAAGTGGGAGTGGGGTGAAAACCAATGACTGTTGCCGAGGTCAGATTATGGGGGCGCACGATTGGAGCCGTGTACGTCGAGGAGGACGACGATGTGGCTTCGTTTGAATACGATCCGGATTTTGCGAAAAGTGACATTCAGATCTCCCCGATAAAGATGCCTCTATCCCGACGGTTGTACCGATTTCCGGAGTTATCTCGAACGAGTTTTGCCGGGCTGCCTGGCCTCCTGGCCGATTCGATTCCGGACAAGTTTGGAAACGCGGTGATAGATGCGTGGCTTGCCTCTCAAGGTAGATCACCCGAATCATTCGATATTGTAGAGCGGCTATGTTATATCGGGCGTCGCGGAATGGGAGCCCTCGAGTTCGAGCCGTCATCAGGTCCTGATCCAGGTGATTCACGAAAGGTTCAGGTTGCCTTGCTGGTTGATCTCGCATCGAAGATTCTAAGAGATCGTCAGCAGTTTTCAACGACGCTTGATCAAGACGACCGGCCCGATGGAATGGCTGCGATCTTGCGTGTCGGTACATCGGCCGGAGGTGCTCGCGCAAAGGCAGTCGTTGCCTGGAATCCCGAAACAAATGAGGTGCGATCAGGACAAGTAGATTCCGACGAGGGATTCGAACAATGGCTCCTGAAATTCGATGGAGTAACGGGTAACAAAGACAAGGAGCTTGAGGACCCCCAGGGATACGGAGTGATTGAATATGCGTATTACCTCATGGCCCGAGAAGCGGGCCTGGTGATGTCGCGGTGTACATTGTTGGAAGAGGGAGGACGAAAGCATTTCATGACCCGGCGTTTCGACCGATTGCGAAATGGCCAGAAACTGCATATGCAATCGCTGGCTGCAATTGCACATTTCGACTTCAACGAAGCCGGGGCATACTCCTACGAACAGGCTTTGCTAATCATGAGGCAGTTGGAACTGTCGACGGTAGAAGTGGAGCAGCAGTTCAGACGGATGGTCTTTAACGTCGTAGCACGAAACCAGGACGACCATGTGAAGAACATCGCTTTTCTTATGGACAAGAGAGGTGTGTGGTCGCTATCGCCCGCCTTTGATGTGACCTACAGCTACAATCCGTCGGGAGCATGGACAGGTCAGCATCAGATGACGATCAATGGGAAACGCAACGGCTTTGTAATGGATGATTTCAAAGCTTGCGGAGAGGTCGCGCTGCTAAAACGCGGCAGGTTTGAGACTATCGTCGACGAGGTTACGGAGGTCGTTAGCAATTGGCGCACGTATGCCGACAAGGCGGCGGTTCCTGAAGAGACTGCGGTTCGTATCGCCGCAGCACATCGGCTCGACATCTTGTGACGGTACCCGACGGACTTGAGGTACTGGAAAAAACCACCAGCCGAAGGACCGGTCGTCGCAATGCACCTCTCTCGTTCTATCTGTTCAGGACAACCTGTCTGGAGACGAGTGGGAATACGGTTTTCGTGACTCCAGAGAATGCTATGAAATCATCATTTTTAAATACAAATGAAGGAAATAGCGCCTGAATACATCACACAATCGTGTGAGATATTGCTAATCACTTGAATTTGGACTTCCGCTTCGTCATCTTGAATTCCGCAAGTACTACATAAACGCCAGAACAATGAGAGCTTTACGAATCCTGGTCATGGTGCTGATTTGTGCCGGAATGGCCAATATCAATCCTGCCGAGGCACAATTCAAGAAATTACGGAACAAGGGAAAAGATAAAATTGAGAAGAAGGCTGAACAGAAGAAACGAGAGAAGGAGCGCAAGCTCGACGCGAAGGTTGACCGGGAACTCGATAAGGCCGTAGAGGGCGCGGAGGACAGTGCGCAGGATGCTGCGGGTAATCTTTTTGAGCGCAAAGCTCAAGAGGCCATGGCGAACGCGATGGGCGAACCAGAAGAACCATTTGATCTGGGACCCAATGCTTCAGGCAACGCGAGCGCACCGTTCGTTATGTACCGTTCCGTGACTAGAATGCACATCCCCGGGATGGATGAACTGCCGGATATGTTCAAGCATCTGTTTACCGTCAACGAAGTCCACTATCTCCACGACGGGCGACATCGTACTGATTCGAGAGGTAACTCGAACATCGCAGATGCCAGAGCCCGCCGGCTGGTCAATATCATGCATGCTTCAGAGGAGTACTCTGTTCGCACTTTCGACGAGCTGGCCAATATGATTGAAGCCATGAACAACGGCTCAGAAGAGTCGGAACAGGTAGATGACAGTGATATGCCGAATACATCCAACATGAAGGCAAGTGTCACCGAGACCGGCAGGTCAATGATGGTCAACAACGTGCGTGGCGACCAGCGAATCATGGTCATTGAAGGCGACTATTCTGGCGAATCCAATGGCGAGGAATTTGAAGGCAAGTTTTTCTTCGTGACAGATGCCTGGATATCGAGTCAGGTAGCCGGACATAAGACGATCACTGACATTAACATGGAAATTGCCAGGGAAATGGGTGCAGCCTTCGCCGGAGCAAACAACTCGTTTGCCGGCATTTTTGCCATGATGCAAAGTGATCCTGAAATGTCGAATCAGATGAACGATGCGTTGGCGGAACTCCGTAAGATGGGAGGGGGACTGCCGGTGATGTCTGATACCTACATTGTCCAGGCGCCAAAGGATGCTACTCTTGACCTGGACAAAGTGCTACAGGGTGTCCTGGGTGACTTTTCACAGGAAGGTCCTGTGACCGAACAGAAAACTATGATGAAAGTCGCTTCTGTCATTGGCGATCTGTCTACGGATCCGTTCAACCTTGGGCTACTTGATGCACCCGGTAACTATTCGCTAATTGAATACCAGGACCCTTTCCAGTCTGGAATGCCAAGCGGAATGCCGGGCGGAATGCCAGGTCAATAAGTATTCTCGTGTCTAACGACTTGAAAGGAGCACTGAATAACTCAGTGCTCCTTTTTTGTTTGGGGCGTAGCGTATTTGTTTGCAACTTCTATAACTTACCAAATGGCCGAATCCCCTGACACATCAACATCTTCGAGCGAAGCCTCCTTTGCTCAAGCCCTTTCTCCGATCCTGGTATTGCTTGGACTAGTTGTGTACGGACTTATCGTGCGCCCGCAGTTTCTGGGTGTCGAAGCGCTACCCCTCGAAATGATCTTTATTCCGGCAGCTATCATCGCCGTCGTAATGTTGGTACGGCAGGGTCACGGCTGGCTTGATATCCAGAATTCGATCGTCAACAAGTTCATGGCCGCTCTGCCGGCCTTTTTTATTCTCTTCTCCATCGGGATCATCATCTCAAGCTGGGTGATCAGCGGGACGATTCCGATGCTGGTGTACTATGGTATCAAGATCGTCAACCCGACGTACCTTTATATGCTATGCTTTCTTGTACCGGCCGTGTTCTCAACGCTTACAGGTACATCTTACGGCTCGGCAGGAACCATTGGTGTTGTTTTGATCGGTGTAACCCAGGCCGTAGGAGGGGACCTGGGTATCGCGGCAGGTGCCATCATCGGAGGGGCATACTTCGGTGACAAATTGTCTCCGCTTTCAGACTCAACAAATATCGCCGCAATAGCTGCAGATGTAGACTTGTTTGAGCACATCCATTCGATGTTATATACAACAGTTCCCTCCGCAATAATTGCAACGACTATTTATACCATCGTAGGGTTCGTCAACCCGCCACAGATCGCGAATGTCAACCTTGACTCTGTTGCACTCTTCCTGCAGTCACTCGAAGATGTTTTCGAGTTCAATGTGGTTTTGTTGTTGCCGGCAGTGATTGTTCTTGTCGGGTCCGTCATGCGCAAACCGAGTGTACCAACGCTATTGGGTTCAGCTGCTGTCGCCAGTATTCTGGCACTGATCTTTCAACCGTTTTCTCTGGGGCAACTGGCCGTAACTCTAAACAAGGGCTTCAACACCGATATGATCGATTCGTCAATGGTGCTGGCGCCGGGAGTTGCCGAATTGCTGAACAGGGGAGGCCTGTATGCACTAATCGACGCCATTGTGATCGCCTTCACCGTGTTTGTTTATATCGGAGCAATCGGGCACATCCGTGCCATGCCCATTGTCGTCGAGAGGGTGTTCCGGTTTGCGAAGACGCGCCGCGTAACGATTCTGGTTTCGCTTGCTTTGACTGCGGTCACTAACGCGATGACATCGAATCAATATGCCACGAGTTTTATTGTGGGAGACGCATTTAAAGTCAAGTATGATGCTCTCGGAATCAATCGGAAGGTCCTTTCAAGGTCTATTGAAGATTACGGGACTATGGTCGAGAGTATTGTCCCGTGGACCGTTACCGCGCTGTTCATGGTGGCGACCCTCGGCGTGCCCTTTGCCGACTATTTCCAGTGGCAGCTTCTTTCTCTTGTAAACCTTATTGTCGCGCCCGTGCTAGTCTTGCTGGGTATCGGCATGTTCAACAAGCAGTCGAAACAACATGTCTGATCACTACAGGGACGAGACACAACTATCACATCTGGGTGAGAATCGCGAGGACCACCAGGGCGCAGTGGTACCGCCAATTTTTCAGAACTCGCTTTTTACTTTCGAATCCTGGGACGCGATTGATGAGGCATTTAGCAACAGGACCGAACAACCCATTTATTCCCGGGGAGTCAATCCGACGGTTGTCGTCGCCGAGAAGAAAATCGCACACCTAGCACGCGGCGAAAAGGCTAAACTCTTCGGATCAGGAATGGCTGCGATACTGGCAGCAATCATGGCGTGTATCGACACTGGTGATCACGTTGTCGCTGTGAAAAACATATATGGCCCCGCCAACAATCTCCTGTCGAGATATCTCAAAAAGAAAATGGGTATCGAGGTGTCATTTGTTGAGGGATCGGATCCCATGGATTTCGCCAGGGCCACTACTGACCGAACGAGGCTGTACTATCTCGAGAGTCCATCTACCGCTGTCTTCTCGATTCAGGATTTGCCGGCGATCGCCTCTATTGCACAGTCGAGGGGAATCAAAACAGTGATCGACAACACGTGGGCCACACCACTGTACCAGAAGCCACTTACGATGGGTATTGATCTTGAAGTGCACACATGCTCGAAGTATCTGGGTGGTCACAGCGATATCATTGCAGGTGTCGTCATTGGTACAGGCAGGGATATGACATCTATTGCCTCAACTGAGGGCGAATTGCTGGGTGCTGTTTGCTCTCCACAAACCGCATGGTTGATTAATCGAAGCATGCGCACGCTGCTCCTTCGCCTGAAGGCTCATCAGGAAAACGCATTCAAGATAGCCCGATTTCTTGAGGGTCATCCGGGCATTACCCGCGTCTACTATCCGGGACTCGAATCGCACCCCCAGCACGAGCTGGCCAAAAGACAGATGTCAGGGTTCACGGGGTTGATGGCTTTTGAACTGGCTGCATCTGATCTGAACGCCATCAAGAAATTCTTCAATAGCCTGGAGCTCTTTCAGATCGGAGTAAGCTGGGGTGGCCACGAAAGCTTGATATATGCTCCGGCCATCAGTTACCTGAAAGAGTTTACACCGGAGCAGTTTGATCAACTGGGAATCAGTCTGGGGCTGATGCGTATCTCGATCGGCCTGGAGCACCCCGATGATCTTATAAGCGACCTGTCAAATTCACTGGCGGGAATGGGCTGATTAGATCAGTTGTTTGTCTGTCAAGCGTCTTCCTCGCAGACAGAGCGCTTCAATCCCCGACTTCAAAGAATTGCCATAGCTCCGCCGACAACGACCGCAACAAGGTGAATGCTTCATTGTCAGCACTCCAGGAAAGGTCCTTGATATTCTTTGTCAAAACAGCAAACACATACGGACCTGATGGAGAATACACAAGGATCACTTCGGAGCGGGAGCGCTCGACGCTGCCCTGCTTCGAGATTGATTTGACCCATTGAGGAAGAGGTGACAGCCCTTCCGAATCAAGGAAGCTTCGGGAAAGCATATTATGAATCATTCTACTTCCCTCGGGGCCGACAACGTTACCCTCGCTTATGCCGATAAACAGGCGCGCAATTTCCCGGGGAGTCGTTTGACCCCAGTTGTACTGTTTCCATTGCCTTTTCCTGCCGGGTGTTCCGGCATTGACTTTGGTTTTTTCGTACCCGTGGTCATCAAGCCAGCTGTTGATCACAGCGCCTGAGCCACCGAGTTGCTGCAGCCACAGGGCTGCGGTATTGTCGCTGGCCGATGACATGAGTAGCATCATCTCGCGGATAGTCACCATTTCGCCATCTCGAAAACCGGCAAGCAGACCGGACCCGGCAGTTCGCAATGTGTCACGAAAAGGGAAGGCGGCGTCAATGTCGAGCACACCCTTTTCTATCTGACGTACAGTATTGATGAGTATCGGCACCTTGATCAGGCTCGCCGAAGGAAACACAACGTCAGCTCGCACCTCAGCGGATCTGCCTGACGGGATATGCTGGACGTAGACGCCGACTTCGCCGCGAAAACCTCGTACGACCGAGTCAACGACTGCCTGAAGATCCGGATCGATGGTGGGTTCTGGCAGGACCTGCACCGCTGCTTGGCCCGGAAGGGTGACCATAAGCGCTGCTATCGCCAATGCGGAAAATGCTACAAAGTATTTGTGTTGCATTCCCGTGCTCGCTCCCTGTACCTAACGAACAACCGTGACTTTAAGGGTGCTGGTTGCGCCATCCCTTGATATCCGCGCGACATACGTTCCCGCGGAAAGATCAATTGCGTCAACTTTAAAAAGTGATTCTCCGCCCGGTAGTCGGCCATCAAAAATAATCTCGACCGAGCGTCCCGTAACATCGAACAACTCGACTCTGACGTCTCCGGGAGAATCGTTGGTATACCGAATAGTTGCCGTTTGCGATACAGGATTCGGAAAGATCTCGATATTCGTTTCCGACGCTGCGGGTCCATCCTCATTCGCCAGCACGGTTCCGGTTGGCCTGAGCACAAACAGTCCCTCATTACCGCTCGAGACGATGACATTGCCGCTCGGTAGAAACGGGTATGCTCCCCACGCCCCGTCAAACGCACTTGCAGGCCCGGGAACGGTATCAAAGAAGCCGACTTCTATCGGGTCATTGATATCACTGATATCCAGAATCCGCATACCACTCGTGTAGTTAGCCTGGTACACGAGGTTGCCAAGAACGTACAAGTTGTGATCAATAGCCGTTGTTGAAGCAAGGTACTCCTTGAACAGGATCGGATCGTCGAGATCAGCTACATCCCAGATGATTGTGCGTGTATTGGTCGTCGTCCCATTTAATTCGTCTAGCTCGTCACCCTGGATAAAGTACCGATGATCCTCAGTGAGCCAACCCTGGTGAACATAGCGGGACGTTGGATACGATGCGTTCGCCAGCAGCTCCGGATTGCCTTTGTCATTCACGTCGACAATAGCGATATCGGATTCCGACGCTGTAAAACATATCTCCTTATTGGCATGATCGGTATCTGGTCCACGATAAACGACACACTGCGCATCGTGTACATATCCCGCGGATGACAACCCCGTGATGCCGCCATCATTATGGCATCCGACAAACACCGGTGCTTCCGGCGATGACAGGTCCATCATGTAAAGACCGTTACCGCACGCCCCGGAGTCTCCAACTACATACGCGAATCCAGTCTCTTCGTTGATTGCGATATTATGTGCGCTTGCGACATCAGTCGTGTAGTGCGCTGTCATGGCAAACGTGACCGGGGGACTCACGACCGATCGAAGCGTATTCAGATCGAAGATCTGGACTCCATGCGGACCTGCGTTGTCGCCGACCACGTAAAGATAACCCTGATAGGTCTTCATGTCGCGCCACGAATTACCGTTGCTTCCTGTTGGTATGGGAAGATTCCCGAGATAGATCGGATTTGATGGATCGGTAACGTCTACAAAATTGGTTCCGGTCCGGTGACCGACGATGGCGTACTCGTGACCATCGACAGGGTCGTACCACCCCCAGACCTCGCTGACGTCCGGGCCTGCCATCTGCGCACGCGGCAGAAATGATAGTAGTTCGATGTTCGAGCAAGGATAGCCGGCAGCATCACCATTAATGCATTCGATAGACTGGCCCACCTGAGCTGAACTCGAAGTCTGGGCGACCGCATTGGTCTGGAATACAATCAGTAAAAGGGACGGCAGGAGAAAGCGTAAACTCGGGGATTTCATACAAGCACATTTAGGATCAATACCGGCCGTAGTATCGAGACGGTCACTAATGATCGATTTTCAAATCGGGCTATTTTACTACCAAGCGAGTGTATGTTTCACTTAATAGTCGTGAATGGGTGGATTCAAGCTGCGAGTGGGGGGAAAGTCACTCTCTGTCAGCTGCAACCAGTATTATGATCGACAGGATGACCCTGCGGGTTAACGTCTCGATCGCTGTTCAATCTTCCCTCTATAACGTACCACGCAACGTGATATCTACTACACGTGAACTTTATTAGCGTATTCAGGCGCCAGCGAGGGGATCAGGGTCCGGATTACCTGTATCTGAAATCGAATGGAATGTAAGCCGCCGTGTAAACGTCCAATGTTGGCTACCCCACAATTCCTTTAAAGACAAAATTTGAAAATGAAAAAAGCGATCTGGATCGGTGCAATTTTGCTTCTGGGAGGCGCTTCCGCGTGGTATTTTCTAAGTGACGGCGAATCTGAGACCCGATCATTTCGATTTGTCACGGTTGAACGAGGCAATCTGGAGTCAGTCGTATCCAGCACCGGTACACTTGAGGCAGTCACGACTGTGCAGGTTGGAACCCAGGTATCCGGCATAATCAACAAGATTTATGTGGACTTCAACGACAATGTTCGCAAGGGTCAGATAATCGCCCAACTGGATACTTCTTTGTTAAGCAGTGCCGTTGAGGATGCTCAAGCCACCATCGCACGGAACGAGGCTCAACTAAACCAGGCTCAGCTGGAATTCGAACGGACGGAACGGCTCTTTGCCAATCAGGTTGTGACGGAAATTGAGCACAATGCTGCAAAGTATACTTATGAAGTAGCCGTTGCCAATTTGAAGTCGGCGGAGATCAACATGAAGCGGGCTCAGCAGAATCTGGAGTACGCGACGATCTATGCGCCTATGGCCGGCAAGGTAATCGAACGTAATGTAGATGTCGGTCAAACCGTTGCCGCCAGTCTGTCGGCACCGCAGCTATTCCTGATCGCAAACGACCTTTCGAAGATGCAAATTCTCGCATCCGTAGATGAAAGTGACATCGGAGCCATCAAGGAAGGAATGGCGGGGAGATTTACTGTTCAGGCTTACCCTGACGAGGAATTTATGGGTACCGTTCGGCAGGTCCGGCTGCAGTCTACGTCAACGGAAAATGTTGTCAACTATACGGTCGTTGTTGATGTTACGAACGACGACGGAAGGCTCTTGCCCGGTATGACAGCAACTGTAGACTTTCTCATCGAAACTGTCGATGATGTTTTGATGATTCAGAATGCGGCGCTTCGATTTCGGCCCACGCAAGACATGATCACGGAGTTTCGTGATCGCATGACGGCCATGCGCGAGGCAACATCGGATTCTACATCAACAGGTGGGCAACGTGCAACTGCGCGTGACACCGCCGGTCAATCTGGCAATGGACAGGGAGTGCCGGGAGCATTTACTGGCGAAGCCGGAGTTCAGGCGCGACAAGCCGACGTGACCACCTTCTGGTACCTGGATGAGGATGGACAACTAAATATGGCTCGGGCGCGAACGGGGATCACCGACGGACAATCGACTCAGATTACCGGCAGGCGGCTGGAAGAAGGCATGCAAATCATAGCCGGAGTCACAGAGGTCAGTTCTTCGTCGGAAGACACGAATCCTTTTCAGCAGCAACAACAGTCCGGTGGCTTTCGCCGTGGATTTTAAGCGACAGGCCAAACACACCATGGAAGATCAGAAAACAGCGGTTATTCGGACCGTAGGAGCGGAGAAGGTGTACGACATGGGCAAGACTCGTGTCAGAGCCCTCGCTGGAGTTGACTTCACTGTCGAGCAGGGAGAGATGGTAGCGATCATGGGCGCATCCGGGTCGGGTAAGTCAACTTTGATGAACATACTCGGCTGCCTGGACCTGCCAACCGCAGGGTCGTATTTCCTCGATGGTGTACGCGTTGAAACCCTATCAAGAAATCAGCTTGCTGATATCCGGAATCAAAAAATCGGATTCGTTTTCCAGGGTTTCAACTTGTTACCGAGGACGTCAGCCGTTGCGAACGTCGAGTTACCCCTGCTTTACGACAGGTCGGGAGAAAAAATTAATACCCGCAAGCTGGCGTCGCAGGCGCTGGCGAAGGTGGGTCTTGGTGACCGGCTTGACCACGAACCAAGTGAGTTGTCAGGCGGGCAGCAGCAGCGGGTAGCAATTGCGCGGGCTCTGGTAACAGATCCATCCCTTATTCTCGCGGACGAACCAACAGGTAATCTGGATAGCCGGACATCGGTAGAGGTACTTGCGCTATTTCAGGAGTTGAACGATCAGGGGATTACAATCATTCTGGTCACGCATGAGGAGGATATTTCGAAATACGCAAAACGCATTGTTGAACTCCGGGACGGCTACATCATCAGGGATGAGCAGGTCGCGGATCATCGTCGAGCTGCAGTCGATCTCGAAACATTTACACCGGTAGCGGTAGAGGTAGAGGTTTAAGATGAAATCATCACGCTTGATTAAGATTGCAACACAGAGCATCCTCAAGAACAAGATGAGGAGCCTGCTCACGATGCTGGGAATTATCATCGGTGTGGGCGCCGTCATTGTCATGGTTGCGATTGGTCAGGGAGCTCAATCGATGATTCAGCAACAGATCAATTCGCTGGGCACAAACCTTATTGTTATTTCGCCGGGATCAAGCAACTCGGGTGGAGTGAGTGGCGGTGCTGGTACGTACAACCGACTTACGGTCGATGATGCAGACAAACTTCGAAACGAGAGCATTTTTCTTTCCGGAGTCTCCCCCGAGATAGCAACTCGTGGTCAGGTAATCGGGGGTCAGGGAAACTGGCGGGCGACGATTAATGGCGTTTCTACGGACTACCAGTTCATTCGAGATTGGGACGTGATAAGTGGCCGGTTTTTCGACCAGTCTGACATGCGGTCGAACAGGAAGGTTGCTGTGCTCGGCATGACCGTTGCGGATAATCTGTTTCCGGGTGAAGATCCAGTCGGTCAGCGCATACAGCTGCGAAACGTTCCGTTCGACATAATTGGAGTGCTTGCCGAAAAGGGACAGACCGCGAGTGGTACGGACCAGGACGATGTCATTCTTGCTCCATACACGACGGTTCAGACACGCTTGAGCGGGAGGCAGTTTGTCCCGCAGATCCTTGCAAGCACTGCGATACCTAGCGATATCGAAGCAGCGCAGGAAGAGATCAAGGCAATCATGCGCGAATCGCACGGTCTTGCACAATGGGAGGACGATGATTTTACCGTCCGAAATCAGTCCGACCTTGCTGAAACAGCGCAGGGGACCACAGAAGTCATGACAATGCTTCTGCTGGCCATTGCATCAATTTCGTTGCTCGTCGGAGGAATCGGCATCATGAATATCATGCTTGTATCGGTGACAGAACGTACGCGAGAGATCGGCATCAGGTTGGCTATCGGTGCCCGGGGGTCAGATGTACTCACCCAGTTCCTCGTGGAGAGCATCGTGATGAGCATTCTCGGCGGGGCTATCGGAATTATGATAGGATTCGGAGGTAGTTATATTCTTGGCGAAGCCACCGGATGGAGTACGACAATTCAGCCGGCAACTATATTTGTCGCTCTCGGTTTTTCAGCCGCCGTTGGTATTTTCTTCGGATTGTATCCGGCTCGCAAAGCGTCTGTCCTTGATCCGATTGACGCACTGAGATATGAGTAGAGGCTCGGGCTTCGCCCTCGTGGTCAGGGCTCGGGCTTCGCCCTCGCTGTCATTGGGCACTGGGCATTGGGCATTTGTGGTCATTAAAGGCGACCAACTGTCATCCTGAGCGTCAGCGAAGGATCTCACACAGCCACATTCTCTGTTCCTCGACTCCCTAGTCTCAGCCCTTTCGGAACCAGCCATTTTTCGGACAGGTCGAACAGTGACTGCGCAACGAGTGCAAGCAGGGCAGCGGGGATTGCACCTTCGAGGATAAGCGCAGTATCGTTTAGTCGGATGCCAGTCAGAATTGGTTGACCGAGACCCCCGGCTCCGATCAATGCTCCAAGTGTGGCCGTGCCAATATTGATTACGGCAGCGGTCTTGATACCTGCGAGAATCGAGCGCGATGCCAGGGGGAGATCAATTCGGAATAATCGAGTCTTCCCCGTAAGCCCCATAGCTAGAGCGGACTCCCTGAGTTGGGACGGAATGCTGTGTATTCCCGCGTGCGTATTGCGAACTATGGGCAACAGGCTGTAGAGAAACAGTGCAACGATGGCAGGTATTGCTCCGATTCCAAGCAGGGGAATCATAAAGACGAGCAGAGCGAGCGCTGGGATTGTGTACAGCGCTCCGACCACGCCGAGAATGAT
>JABDKO010000318.1 GCA_013002165.1 Rhodothermales bacterium
ACTCGACCGGTAGCACGAGCTCTGAGCGTTCAATTATTGACATGCGCATAAAGGACGACGCGTTCGAATTCCGCGATCAATCTTTTGTTGTTGCCGCAGGCGTTGTGCCGACACCAGGAACGCTACAGACCGTAGTGATCGAATGGACGGCCCCGGATGATGTAACACCGCCGACAGTGACGGTTACGGTTGACGGTGTAAATGTCGTCGATGGCGGCGGGTCATTTACTTCCGGCGCTAACGCGCTGGGAGGCGTTGAGCGAGTTCAGTTCCGGTTTGGCTCTAACGGCAATGTATCCGACCCGGTCGATACCTTTGCGATTGAGCGTTGGGAAGTGTTCAGCGATACGGCCGGGACGACCTCCGTGTTCGCCGATGACTTTACGGGCTACACCATAGGTAACTCACTCGATCCCAACGCGGTAGCTATACCGCCGGAAACGGTTGATCCCACTATCGAGCCCGGCACGCCATACAACTCATCCAGCAATGAGGTTGTCGTTGAATCTCTCGGAGGGCAATAGCATGAGTCTGGCATATAGAAAACTTACAGAATCAATTTTTATCAAAATAAAAAATGTGAGATTTAACATGCTTGAAGCAACACAGGTCATGTGCCCTAAGCCCTCGCGGAAAGCTTCTAAAGCGAGTGCAACGTTGACTGCGAGCCTGGCTTTGATCGCAAGCGCAGCGATTTCTGCACAGGAGACTGATCAATCCAGTAGTTCATCCGACGTGATTGAAGAGATCGAGGTGGTTGGGACCAGGGCGACTGTGCAACGCTCGATCGAACTCAAGCGTACGTCCACGCAAATTGTGGATGGATTGTCCGCCGACGAAATCGGTGACATTCCTGCGTTATCGATAGGTGAGGCACTTGAACTGGTCACCGGCGCCACTTCACATCGCGAAAATGGCGGCGCAACAGAAATTTCTGTCAGGGGGTTGGGACCGTTTCTGGGAACAACTGTGGTCAATGGCCGGGAAGCGACGAACGGTGGTGGTAACCGCGCGGTAAACTTCAGCATCTTTCCTTCTGAGCTGTTCAACAAGGTCGCAATTCACAAAACCCAGTCAGCCGAATATATCGAGGGGGCCGTCAGTGGCCAGATACACCTCGACACCAAAAAGCCACTGGTCTATGGCAAGCGCCTGGCGCAGGCAAATGTAAAGCTGGCGTATAGCCCCGATGAGTCAAACATTGAGGGTGGTCAGGATTACGGATCACGCGCTACGTTGGCGTACATCGATCAGTTTGAATTTGATAATGGCGTCCGTTTTGGCCTTTCTCTGGGCGCACAAGTCAGGGATGAAACGAACCCGGAGCAGGAGTATCAAACGACGTCGGGTTCCGATCGCCTGGAAGCCTGCGAACTGACCTCTTTTGATACCAACGCGTTGCCAACTGACACCGCTGGCCGCTGTCATGATGGTTTAAGAGGTATAAGTAACGACGAGATCCAGGGATTGATTGACTCTGAGCCCAACTATAACTCGGTTGCCGATATTCCTTTCGCCTACATTCCGCGGGATCACCGCTATCGTCACAACACAACGGACGATGAGCGAGAGGCAATTTTTGGCAGTTTTCAGTTGCAACCCAATGATCGCCTGGATATCACTCTGGACTTCCAATATTCTGAACGTGATCAACGCGAACTTCGCAAGGATCTGCAATTCGGAACCACGCAGGAAGATCTGTCCGCGCTAACCTCCGATCCGACAACCGGCGTAGTCTATTCTTCAGTTTCTTTAACCGATATCAATTCTTTTACAACTGATTTTCAGCGCCTTGAAAAATACGAAGGCTACGGTATCAATCTTGACTACAGTCTGACCGATAATCTGATTCTGCGCCTTGACTATGCCAAATCCGATACCGATCGAACCGAGACTGAAGTGGATCTTCGGCTGGGAACGACCTTTGACAATGTTACTGGCGGTAACCGCGATGATTTCCCCGTTCGGCTGGACGTAAACCAGGGTTCAGGTGCTGCAATTGCCACTATTCTTGACAATGGTGGCAACGGTTTCGAAGTTACTGACCCCAGTTATTTCAACGCAAGGGACCGCGCCCGACTCCGATCACGCCAGATTATTCGTGACAATGCACTGGATGCCTTTCGTGCAGACCTGGAATGGAGTCGTAATTCAGCAATACACACGGTAAAAGCAGGTTTGCGATCATCCAGTCTGGAGTATTTCACATGGGGGAATTTTCCGAGAGAAGACCATGGTATAGATCTGTTTGAGGACGAGGATCTGGAAGTACCCGAAAACCCTCTCGGTGCCAACAATGCGGTGACAGATGCAATTCTTGCCAACGTCCTGACTTGTGCGGATCGAAGCTTCCCGGAATCAAGCTTCCTGTCGAACGTCAGGGACGGGCAACTCATAACCAACGCCAGCAGCGGTACGGCAGTAAGTACGTTTGCAACCTTTAACTTTGAATGTGCTGCTAACGCCTGGTTAGCAAATTACGGTGGTCTGGCCGGATTACAGTATCAAAACGGTATTTCTCCCGGCACCAACGATGTAACAGAAGACACGCTGGCGTTTTATATTCAAGCGGACTTTCAAACGGAATTCTCCGGCTACCCGGTAAGAGGTAATTTTGGGGTACGGGTTGTCGATACCGATATCACCTCAGTAGGTTACCGAACACCCATTACCGTAGAAGAGACCGACGAAGGGTTTATACTTTCAGAAGGTTCCGCTGCGGATGGTTTTGTAATCGAAACACAAAAAAGCGACTACCAGGAGATTCTTCCCAGCGTAACGGTAATTGTGGATCTTGCTGATGATTTGATCCTGAGAGGCGGGCTCTTTAGAGGGATGTCTCGTCCGGATCCTAATGCCTACGGTAACGGCCGTACGCTCGCGACTAACTCTGAGGACGCCGATGACAATGAGCCGTACCTTACGCTGGCTGAAGCTGTCAATGGCATAGACGCTACGGGTAACCCTAATCTGAAACCCATCATGTCGACAAACCTTGATCTGGGTCTGGAATGGTACCCGAACCAAAATACCATGATTGCAGGTGCCCTCTATTGGAAGGAATTTAACGGCGCGTTTGAGAACATTGCCCAAAGCGAGACCTTCAATATTGCTGGCGAGCCAGTGCAGGGCTTGATCGAAACCACGCAGATAAGCGATGACGACAGTACGATCAAGGGCGTCGAGCTTACGTTGACACACTCGTTTGATTACCTGCCCGGTTTTTGGAGCGGGTTCGGCGGAAAGTTGAGCTACAACTATGCGGATTCCAACTTTGAGTTTGAAGACCAGCACGGTGGTGATGGTGTGGAGGTAGAGGTAGATCAGGATACAGGGGAGGTCACCCGGACTCCCTTAATTGGTATTCTCCCACCCGCCAATCTCTTTGGTTTGTCCAAGCATGTGTCTTCGACGCAACTGTACTGGGACAGCAATAAATGGGACGTCCAGGTGCTCTACAAGACGCGTTCTGATTACTTTCAGCAGTACACGCGAGACACGGATGGCCGGATTCGCTACACCGATGACAATTCAACGCTGGATTTCAAAGTGCGTTACAAACTGTTCGACAATGTTGACCTGAACCTGGAAGCCAAGAACGTTACAGATGAACCACGTATCGACTATCGCGCCGTTAAGGGTAATGTAATTAATGCTCTTTCCTATGGACCGCGCTATTTCCTCGGTGTAAAGGCCAAGTTCTAGATAGCGGAGATTTAAGCGGCTCATCCGAAGCGCGTTAATACTGCCCGGAGTTGTGATGGGCAAGGTGCTGAGCATCGCCTGATGTTCAGCACCGCTGGTTTGAGAGGATTATTCCATGCGTTTTTTGTCGGCAAGTTTAGCGTCGTTTCTACTGATTTCACCGGTGACTTACGCAGAGAAGCCCGCTGACAGGTTCGACCTGGGATTCTGGAAGCTCACGCTGCCCCTGGATGAGAACAACGACGGCAAAGTCGACGAAATCAAGGTCGGCTCAATGCACGATTATTCTCATCCGGATTTTTTCTACCTTGATCAGGACGGGTACCTGGTATTCACTGCGCCCAACAAAGCGAAAACGACCGCAGGCTCCACCAACACGCGAAGTGAACTGCGCCAGATGCTGCGT
>JABDKO010000075.1 GCA_013002165.1 Rhodothermales bacterium
TTCCGGCGTGGTTCTCAGTTCCACTTACATTCTTCTGGGTCATCGGGATAACCAATGCGCTCAACCTGCTTGACAACATGGACGGCCTTGCCGCAGGAATCGCTGCAATAGCCGGTGCCTTCCTGGCATGGATTTCCTATCTGGCCGGTAACCCGGTTGCTACCGCAACAGCACTCACCATAACCGGAGCGGCATCAGGATTTCTGGTATTCAATTTCAAACCAGCAAAGATCTTCATGGGTGACAGCGGGAGTCTGTTCCTTGGCTATATGATTGCCGCCCTGTCCATTGTCATTCAGAAAGACATTCCGGCATCGCAAGGCTTTGCAGTTTATCTCGTGTCGGCTGCGATTCTTGCCGTCCCGATTTTTGATACGACGCTGGTCACCATGATGCGCCCGGCCGCTGGCCGTTCGGTATCACAGGGAGGCCGGGACCACACGTCACACCGCCTTGTTTTCCTTGGGCTGACGGAACAACGCGCCGTACTTTTTCTCTATGGAATATCTATCGTATCCGGCGCTGTCGGACTTGCGTTCTACGTTTCCGATACACACCTCTTCTATGCATTATTAATTTTCATGGTAGTTGCACTGGTATCGCTGGGGGTCTTCCTTGCTGATGCCGATGTCTACGATTCCTCCCCGTCTACCAACGTGAAAGAGTCGCGTGTTCTGGCAAAGGGGATGGAGCTGATCAACAGAACGCTTGGCACCGGATGGAAGGCCATATTTGCTGTATTTGCTGATCTAGCCCTAGTTGTAGCAGCCTTCATGCTTGCGTTCTACCTGCGATTTGAATCGGGTCTGACTGACGTTCACAATGAGTTTATCAACCGGGCACTTCCGATCGTTATCGCAATTAAGCTTCCGATGTTCTACCTCTCCGGTCTTTATCGGAGTGTGTGGCGCTACGCCGGAACGTCTGAGCTGATCCGCATTTTCACGGCAACAATTTTCGCATCACTGTCAGCGTATGTTGTACTCGGTTTGACCTTTGGTTTCCCACGCGTATCACAGGGAGTCATAGTTATTGACTGGATGATCGTAACTATTGCTGTTGCAGGTTTACGATTTGGATTCCGAGCACTTCCCCAGTATCTGCTTGCCCAGAAGTCAACCGGCCGCAAGGTTTTGCTCTACGGTGCAGGCAGCGGAGGCGTGCTTGCGCTTATGGAAATTCGCAACAACAGCGGACTCGGTCTGAATGCCGTCGGATTTATCGACGACAGCGAAAGTAACGTCGGAAGGATCATTCAGGGATTGCCCGTACTGTCTACTGGCGAACATCTCGAGAATGCTTGTGATCGAGTAGGTGCAGAAGAAGTAATAATCTCGACATTCCTGTTGTCTGACACCCAGATAGAAGACATATATGCCCGGTGCTACGAGCATCGTGTAAAATGTCGATCACTGAATATTAGTTTTGACTCGGAAGAGGGAGCGAAAACGTATCCAATGTTCGTCGAACATCGGGTATCAAAAGCATCCTGACTCCCGTTTTATCCCACCCAAACGATAAACGAATAATGTCTGTTAACACTGCCACAAACACGTTCACACGTGACGACACATCGCTGACCGGAACCGCCAGGGCGCTGTGGGACAAACTGCACACCAAGGAAGCACGCATCGGGGTTGTCGGCCTCGGTTACGTTGGACTCCCACTAGCGGTCGAATATGCCGGAAAGGGTTTTAGCACAACCGGAATAGACCTGAACCAGGAACGAGTTCTAAGGCTCAATGCCGGGCAGAACTACATCCAGGATGTAGAAACCTCCAACCTTACCGAAGCCGTAGAGAAAGGACTCTTCAGTGCACACGATGATTTTGCTGCATGTGCAGACATAGATGTCTTCTTCATCTGCGTGCCGACCCCGGTTTCTCCGAATAAAGATCCGGATACATCTTACATCGAAGCGGCCTCCGCCGAGATCGCAAAACACATTCGTGCAGGACAACTGATTATCCTGAAGAGTACGACGTATCCCGACACTACCGAAGGCCTCCTTCAGCCAATCCTGAAAAAGGCTGCTGAAGAGAAGGGCCTCATGCTCGGACGAGACTACTTCCTCGCATTCAGCCCGGAGCGTATTGACCCGGGCAACGAACAGTTCACCACTGCAAATACACCCGTCGTTGTAGGCGGCGTCACGAAGGCGTGTACTGAACTGGCCTGCATGGCTATGACACAGGTTGTGAACCTGGTTAATCCCGTTTCAAGCCCGAAGGTTGCCGAGATGGAAAAGCTGCTGGAGAATATCTTCCGCTCCGTAAACATTGCTCTGGTTAATGAACTTGCTCGACTGTGTGACCGGATGGGCGGTATTTCAATATGGGAAGTCGTCGAGGCGGCTGCTACAAAACCCTTCGGGTATATGCCGTTTACACCCGGCCCCGGAATTGGAGGCCACTGTATCCCGGTCGACCCGTACTATC
>JABDKO010000076.1 GCA_013002165.1 Rhodothermales bacterium
GCACAAGAATGTCGGCTAGTTTACCCTCCGCGATGGATCCAATATCTCCATCCAATCCAAGGTACTCGGCGCCCGACAATGTTGCAGAGCGTAACGCCTCGTGGTTGGTCATACCTCCCTGAGCAAACATCCACAGCTCCCAGTGCGCCGCGAGGCCTTGACGCTGGCCGTGAGCACCGAGTTGAACTTTGCCACCCCGGTCGACCAGCGCTTTCGCGGAGCGGGCGACCTCAATATGGAAGTATTCGTCTTCTGGAATCAGCGTTCTCCTTCGGGACGCAGCAAGCAATGGTGCCGGTGGATGAAAGCGAAGTAGTCGCTCCTGCTCCCAGACATTTGAGGTCTGGTACCAGAATGCCTCACCTGACGGACCCGCGTAATTCACGACCAATGTGGGGGTGTATCCAACAGGATTTTCCTGCCACACCGACAACACATCGTTATAGAGTGGCGCAACGGGCACGTTGTGTTCGATGCCTGTGTGGCCGTCGATAATCATAGTCATGTTTGCAAAAAAGGTCGAGCCGCCCTCAGGAACGACCATCATTTCATGTTCACGCGCGGCTTGGAGAATTTGCTGTCTTTGGTCGCGCCTGGGTTGATTATAGCTCTTGACTGAGAAGGCGCCCACGGCTTTCATGCGCCTCACATGGGATCTGGCGTCCTCAAGGTTATTCACGACTGCCTTGAAGTCACCGTCCGCTCCATACAGGATCGTGCCCGTAGAAAAAATTCGGGGACCGACCAGTTTGCCAGCTTTTACCAATTCGGACTGGGAAAAGACGAAGGCAGTCGTAGCAGACGGGTCATGAGCAGTCGTTACACCATAAGCAAGGTTGGCGTAGTACGGCCAGTTCTGCTGCGCCGATGGACCACTGCCGAAATGACTGACGTGGGCATGAGCATCGACCAATCCCGGCATAATGGTCTTTCCAGTCGCATCAACTACATAGGCTCCTTCTGGTACTGAAGTAGTAGCAGCGCGTCCTACGGTTTCAATCCTGTTACCACGAACAACGAGTGTCCCATCTTCTATAACCTCGTCGCCGTCCATCGTAATTATTCGTGCATTCGTGAACGCAATTCTCCCGGATGGGATGTCCGTGGCGATCGTCAGACCAACCGGTACTCCAGTTGAATCAACCACCGGCAATGAATCCGGTGCTCCATCTACGAAGGCGAAGCTATCTTTCAGATCTCGGCTGAAATACTCGGGTCCAAGCATCCAGTGTAACGATTGACTATCGCCGGACCAGTGGATGTATGTACCGGCGTCGCGGGAAACCTGCTTGACAGGAACTGCTTTCGTATCCTTGTCCAACGTGACGGCAGTGCCCGTTTTAGGGAACGGTGCGATGTACGCATTGTGGAGCTCGGTGAAAGCGATCCATTCGAAATCGGGCGATGGCACAATTGCATTGACGTATTTCAGATCGAAGTGAATACGCTCGTCACCGCCATCCCTGCGTACGCTTTGATACTTCTTGGCTAATCCTCCGCCGGACATGAAATAAATTCTATTGCCATCGGGGTCAAACCGTGCGTCCCTACCGTCATTCCGCACAAGGGTGGGTTTCCCTCCTGAAGACTGCATCGTATAAATACCGATGTCGGTGCCATATGCGTTACCAAGCAGCGATGACCCCGAAACTCGTCTATACACGATCGTCGTACCATCAGGCGAGAAACGAGGACTTCGAAAATGACCTTTGCGCTGGTTCAGTTTAACGGGTGTGCCGCCCGACGCAGGAATCCTGGATATCCCGCCAAGGTTTTCATCGTCCCACGTGGTATAGACAATCCATTTGCCATCGCTACTGAACGAGGGTTCATATTCGAAGTGTGAATCGCCGGTCAATCGTTGCGGCTTGCCGTCGGGAAGCGACTTTTTCCACAAGTGCCCGACTGCGTGAAATACCAGCATATTTCCGTCCGGTGATGTCACAGCATCACGGATCATCCTGGCTTCGAAAGTAGGTGTACTCACAGTCTTGGCGAAGCGAACTGCATCGGTGATAGTCAACTGTACGTCAGCCTCGAAGGGGATGCTGGCTACAGTTCCCGAGCCGACATTTATTCGATGAATACCGCCGCCGGCCGACAGGATGATGTCGCTGGAATTTGGTGTCCATGCAAAATTTGGATAAACACCGAAAATTGCCCAGGCTTCCTGCTGGTCATGATCGAGTCCGTCGTACACTGGTCTTACCAGACCCGACTCGATATCGTAGACGTGAAGAACAGATTTGGATGCTACACGTCGAACGAAGGCGATACTTTTTCCATCCGGTGACGGGACAGGTCGCACCGAACCACCGTTTCCGGTAATCAGATTTACAATTCTTCCGGATTCGCGATCAAGCCGCTTGATCACATAGATCTGCCCGTTAGGATCCTTATTGTACTGGAACGTGCTTCCGCCGCTTACGTCCTCACTGAAGTAGACATAGCGATCGTCCGGGCTTAGAGCGATCTCGTTTCCCTGATCCTGCTGATCGTTTTTGCGCTTGGTCAACTGCAAGCCTGCACCGCCGGAGACATGGTACATCCACACTTCGCCAGCACCTAGAGAGCGCGTTGAGGTGAAGTGTTTCCGTCCCAGGAGATAGCTTCCATCACGCGTCCAGGCAGGGCCATTCACGAGTCGAAATTTTTCATCAGTAACCTGTACCGGATCGCTGCCATCAGTACCTATGATCCAGAGATTGTCACCGCCGCCCCGGTCGCTGGTAAAAGCAATCTTGTTTCCATCCGGACTGAATCGAGGTTGAACGTCATAGGCTGGGCCGCTGGTCAGGCGCCTGGCAGTTCCGCCGCCGATCGGCAGTAGATACAGGTCACCCATCAAATCGAAGAGAATAGTCTGTCCATCAGGACTAACGTCGACGCTCATCCAGGTGCCTTCACTGGTCGCGAACGTGACGTCCTTTGTCGGGCCATGCGCTGCGGTAACATCCCACTTGGTAGAGTCCTGTGCATATGACGTACTACAGGCAGTAACGAGGGCAAACGCGACTATTAAAACACGAGTCATGATGAAGTTGGGATTGAAGCAAGATGACATGGAGCAATAATATCTCTAATTCGACTCTTAACGGCAATGACGGGCCGTCATCCCACTTGTCTCGCAATGTGGATTTGCAATATCTCAATTACCGTGAATCTTGTGGTTAATTGCTTCTCGTTGGACCAATTAGCGTATCATTGTTGTTCTAATACGATTAAACAAATCGTTACTTGTGCAGGAATGGATTCTGATCAAACAAAACAGTCTCGCTACGTAAAAACGGTCGATATATCGGAGCGGGCTCTGGCCACCGAACGCGCTCGATCAGCCAAGCAAGCGCTTGAGTCTTCGGGTGACGAACTTCCGGCCATTGAGCTTCCCGAGCTTCCGGAGCCGTCACGCGATGCAGTTGCTGCGGCGGGATGGTCGTCGCTGACACCCGTACAACAGCAGGCAATACCGTACATGCTGGAGGGGCGGGACCTGATCGTTCAAGCGCGAACCGGATCCGGCAAGACCGGAGCGTTCATGCTTCCAATGTTCAGTCTTCTCGATCCGGAGTACCGGGCAGTTCAGGCGCTCGTCCTTGCCCCAACACGTGAACTCGCGAGGCAGGTGAACGAAGAGTTTTGTCGCATGGCCGGCGATGAGGAGTATACAAGTTTTCGCTCGGCGCTGGTCCACGGAGGAGTTCGCTATGGTCCTCAGGTTAGCGCGATCAAAGATGGAGCCCAGATCGTTGTCGGAACGCCGGGACGAATAATTGATCTGCTCGAACAACGAAAACTCGACCTGTCTGTTTTGAAGGTTCTTGTCCTTGACGAAGCCGATGAGATGCTTTCGATGGGTTTCTATCCTGCGATGCGGGAGATCAAGAAGTACGTGCCCGATGTACGCCAGTCCGTAATGTTCTCGGCGACGATGCCGGTCAAAGTGCAGAACCTGGCCCGGTTGTTCCTCACCGAACCATCGTTCCTCGGGTTGAGTACCGGCGACGAATCAGTGGATACCAGCGAACACCGGTACTACCTCGTCGAACCCATGAAAAGAGACCGCGCTCTTGTATCCATTATGGAGATGGATAATCCGGACTCTGCAATAATCTTCGCGAATACGAAAAAGGATGTCGAATACCTTACGGCGTTTCTGAAAAACTACGGTCATGATTGCGACGGAATCTCCGGGGATCTGTCGCAGCGCGACCGGGACTCTGTTCTGAATCGTCTGAAATCGGGTGACCTCCGGTTCCTCGTAGCCACCGATGTCGCGGCAAGGGGTATCGACGTTTCGGACCTCGATTATGTTTTTATGTACGATGTCCCGCAAAATCCGGAGTACTACATACATCGTTCCGGGCGCACGGCCAGAGCTGGAAAGAGTGGCACGATCGTCGTGATTGCAACGCAGCTTGAGCACAACGCGCTGAAGTCCATCGCCAAGAGATACGGTGTCACACTTGAGAATAGAGAATTACCCACGAAGGAAATGATCGAAGAAAAAGTATCCGAAAGAATCACGGTTCTGCTCGAAGAGGCCTACCGAAAGAAAACCGGTGTGCAGCGGGAACGCCTGCAGCGATTCATGACTCTCACCGAGGAACTAGCCGAAGAGGAGCCAGAGATTCTAGCTATGCTTGTAGATAAATTCTACCATGAAAGCATGCACGGCAAGCGTGACAACCCGGTCGAAAGGGGTTCATCCAGCAACGAAGGTTCTGACCACAAAAGCGAAACGAGCGGCCGAAAGGGTAGTGGTAAGGGCGGCGGCAAGCGACGCTCACGGTAGCGAATTACTTTACGTGACTGCGTTATAGGTCAAGAACGTCGCTTCCCCGGATAGGTATCCGTATACCAAAGCTCATCAGCCCGGAGAACCTCGAGTCGGTGGCTCCCTCAATATGCCCCGCATTGCCGACCGAATTCATCCCGGCATCCACCGAGATCCACCAGTATCGGTTCGGTTGAAATTCCACAACAAGCGAGGCTCGCCTGGTTGTTTCAACAATACCTGACAGAAGCGTCTCTACATTGTCTCCCGATTTTGGAAACGTAGCGGTGATCCGCTGTTCGCCTTGCTTCAGCAGATGCAGACGTGGCGATACCACCAGTCCCGGAAGGACTGAGTCGGCGAACCAGTTTAACTCTGCGGAAATGTGTGCGAAGTCATTGTATTGCAGCGCCAGGCCACGGAGAAGGTAAACGTATTGTCCCTCTGGCTGGTGGGTATTGTAGGTGCGCGATGCGACAACCGTGGAGCTAAGCCCGATGTCCAGAGGTCGAGCCCGAAACGCGTGCCGAAGGTAAGCTGTGCCCGCCACAGACGTTCGTTCACTGCCAAGGTTCAGGACATCAAGATCGTCCATTATAACCTGTGAATGAATTGTTGTGGTGCCGATGCGCGCCCACAACATCAGCCCGAGTAACGCATTGTTCTCGTCGTTCTTTGGAACGTTGTCGTTTTCCAGTCCGACAGCAGTGAACGGATTCAGAAATCGCAGCGAGAAACCGGTGCTGGCTCCGGAAATCAGAATCGACTCCATTATCGATAACGTCAAATTCTCATTTGGTCGAATATCGAAGCGATGGGCAAACAGGAATCTTCGTTCGAGGCCGGAGCTGACAGAATCTGCACCGGCAGTCCCCGTGAATCGGCCGTCGCCGGTGATAGCATCCAACTCTGCGTAGAAGGATCGAAAGGAATATTTTGACCCGCCGAATCGCAGATTGATTTGATCATATGCTCTTGCGTTGTTGCTGACTGCCAGACCGTTCTGAGCTGCCGTACCCCAGTGATTCGAGAAACGGCCCAGATATATTGCAACCGGATCCATCTGAAATCCGAGGTACCCGTTTTCTGCTCTACTCTGTGCTCTGAGCGCCGAGTCGAGCCCGTCCGGATCACGGTCGTAGTAACCGTCATGAACCAGTCCAACCTGACCCACCCACCGTCCTCGTACAGCCGCTGCCTTGACATAAAGTCGTTGGAAAGCTTCAAGGTCGTCGTCAACGGGACGCACGACATCCAGCCGCTTCGAGTTTGTAAGATTCAGGCCACCGCCAGCTTCACCAAAGAGGAGTACATGATCTTCGGGAACCGAATCTTTGGAATCATCAAGTATTAGCGACAGCCATCGCCTTTCGGCCGGGCTCAATGCATTCGAATCCACAGATTCAGCTGCTGCAGCGACCTCTCCGTATGTGTATGGAAGCGCTGTCGGGTTGAGGTCCAGCAGATGACCGCGCTCCTGGAGCCGCTGAATATGCGTGTATCTGTGGTCATCCAGATCCAGAATTCTATGATCCTGGCCTGAAACCGCAGTATTGAAGAAGAAAAGAGATAAAAGGAGTAGTTTTCGAAACATGCTCGCGAGGCGATATTTCAAGGCAGGTAGATTGGAGCACGGATATTCTTGCCCGAAGATAGGCCAACAGGCTGAAATCGGCGGGACTTTCTCAGTTTGTATCATCAACTTTCAGTTATCAAGACCACTGGCCGAATCTGGTGTCCCGAAGGACTGAACTCATATTCTTGCTTCTTGTAGACGCGGTTGCCCTCGTTGTCGCATACTTTCTGCAGTTCAAAGCCAGATTCCAATGGCAATGGTTTGGTAGTCCTGAAGCATATCCAGCCGTGATCTGGGCGGCAGCCATCACCATGGCTGCATTCTGGCTCGTTCTGTTTTTCTTTTTCGGACAGTATCGAGAGAGATTCGCCGACAGCCGTTTCGACGAGCTCGTGTCTCTTCTGAAAATCGTCACCATTGGAATTCTCATTCTTGTCTTCGCGAAATACCTGGATGCCCTGAGTCCGGGAAGCACGCGGCTTGCGATTCTGTTCTACTGGATGTCGGTTTTCAGCTGTGTGGCAGCGGGTCGAGTGGGTGTCCGGTCGGTTCAAAAGGCACTCCTTCTCCGCGGATACGGTACACACAAAACGCTCATCATCGGCTGGAGCGATCGTGTAGAACAGATTTATGCGGAAGTAGGATCCTACCCTGAAGCGGGCTTCGATATAGTAGGCGCCATTCGGTTGGAGCGACCCAACAGAGATGAATCCGATTTCGGAGACTTTCACGGGGAGATCGAACCAGCAGTCGGCGTATATGTTGAGCCTGCTCCACCGCAGGTGTCGTTGGACTCGATAGCAACATTGCCTTCTGTGATTGACGACCTTGGTGTTCAGGATGTACTTATCGCACTGGGCCCTGACGACCACGAACGTCTGATGGAAGTTCTTCGATTGTGCGACGGCAAACCTGTCAAGCTGAAATTGGTACCCGACTTCTATGATATCATCGGAGGGATGTCTCGTACGGAGCATATGTATGGAATTCCGTTAATCGAGGTGCTCCCGATTCCGATGCCGGCATGGGAGGAGACCACAAAGCGAGGCCTGGACATAGGTGCATCCATTCTTGTGCTCGGCCTCGGCTTCCCGCTGTGGGCTTTCATTTCTATACTTATCAAGATGACGTCTCCGGGTCCGATAATCTATAAACAGGAACGAGTCGGGCAATACGGGCGCACGTTTACTATGTTGAAATTCAGGACTATGAGCAATGACGCGGAAGCAGAAACTGGTCCCGTATGGGCAGTTGAAAATGATCCCCGCCATACCCGCGTCGGTCGATGGTTACGACGTACTCGTGTAGACGAGATTCCGCAATTCGTAAATGTGCTAAAGGGTGAAATGAGCCTGGTAGGACCGAGACCGGAACGCCCGTTCTTCGTTGAAGAATTGTCTCAAGAAATTCCACTGTATAACCGGCGTCACCGTGTGAAACCTGGTATAACCGGTTGGGCTCAGGTTAAATGGAAATATGATGCAAGCCTCGCCGATGTTAGGCAGAAGGTCAAATATGATCTATTTTACATCGAGAACATGAGCCTGCGGATGGATTTCAAGATTCTTTTCAGAACCCTTAGAACTTCGGTCACCGCGCAGGGTCGATAGCATTTCCGCAGGAAAACACGCCACTCCATTGATCACAGAAAAGCCGGACGTAAAGGCAATTTATCGATCCTTGCTGTTGCCTCGTGCAATCGAAGACAAGATGCTGAGGCTCATCCGCCAGAACCGGATTTCGAAATGGTTTAGCGGCTACGGGCAGGAAGCAATTGCGGTGGGGTGCGCCCTGGCTCTGCGCAGCGATGACTACATCCTGCCCACGCACCGTAACCTTGGTGTTTGGACAACAAGGGGTGTCCCGCTCAAACCTCTATTCTGTCAGTTGATGGGAAAAGATGGCGGGTATACCAAGGGCCGAGATCGCACATTCCATTTTGGACTGCCGGACAAGCGGATCATTGGAATGATCTCACACATGGCAGCAATGCTGCCGGTAGCATGCGGCCTCGCGCAGGCAGCACAATATCGTAAAGATACATTCCTTGCCCTCGCATTCTGTGGTGACGGAGCATCTCGAGAAGGCGACTTTCACGAAGCGCTCAACCTCGCGGCGGCATGGAAACTCCCCGTGATCTTCGTTCTGGAGAACAACGGCTACGGACTATCGACACCCACACGTGAAGCGATGGTCGTGGAGGATCTGGCCGATGCTGCGGCAGGCTACGGGCTGCCCGGGCAAATTGTAGAGGGCAACGATATCGCAGCAGTAATGGATGCGGTCGGGCTCGCGGCAGAACGGGCCCGTTCAGGAAAAGGCCCGACTCTGCTTGAAATGAAAACGTTTAGAGTACGCGGGCATGAAGAAGCATCCGGCACCAAATACGTCGCCGCCGATCTCATAGAAGAGTGGTCAAAGAAAGATCCTGTTGCTCTCTTCAGCGACAAACTGCTCAGCGAAGGAGACATGACTCGGGACGAAATGGACCAGGTCAGATCCGAACTGGATGCCATGGTAGACGACGCTGCAGAGTACGCTCTCAGTCAACCAATGGTGGCATCCTCGGCGGTGAACGAGTTGGGGGATGTCTTCTCAAAGGCGCCGTCAATTGTGGACCGCAGGTCGCCCGAGACGACGGAAATGAGATTCATCGATGCGATTACGGATGGTCTGCGACTTGCTATGCAAGAAGATGACAGAATTGTAACCATGGGTCAGGACATCGCTGGCTATGGCGGTGTATTCAAGGTTACCCAGGGTTTTTCAGAGGAGTTTGGACCGGACCGGGTCAGAAATACGCCGATAATCGAAAGTGGGATTGTTGGTGCTGCGCTGGGTCTGGCTATTGAAGGTCTGGTACCGGTCGTCGAAATGCAGTACGCCGACTTCATCACATGCGCCTTCAATCAGATCGTGAATAATCTCGCGACGACTCGCTATCGATGGGGGACAGGGGTCAATGTCACAATACGCGCTCCGTTTGGCGGCAACCTCGGCGCTGGTCCGTTTCATTCACAATCCGTCGAAGCCTGGTTCTGCCACGTTCCAGGACTGAAGGTCGTCATTCCTGGATCACCGGAGGATGCGAAAGGATTGCTTTGTGCAGCTATAAAAGATCCTAATCCGGTGCTGTTTTTTGAGCACAAGTTTCTCTACCGCGCGTTGAAAGGGCCCGTTCCGGGAGGATATTACGAGATCCCCCTGGGCAAGGCCCGCGTTGCAGCGAGAGGGGAATCAATAACAATTGTCACCTATGGACTCGGCGTGGAGTGGGCACTGCAGGAGGCCGCAGCCAGGCTGCCATCGGGTGTTTCAATCGAGGTTATAGATCTCAGGACTCTGGTGCCGCTGGATATCGACGCTATAGTCACGTCTGTAAGAAAGACCGGTCGGTTGATCGTTCTTCACGAAGCCACTCTGACCGGAGGCTTCGGCGGTGAGATTATTTCCAGGGTTATCGAGGCTGCATTTGAGTACCTTGATGCGCCACCGGCTCGCGTAGCCGCAGAAGATCTTCCCGTTCCTTTTTCGATAAACCTGGAGCAAGAAATCTTCTCCGCGCGTAAAGGTCTGTCGCAAGCTATTGATAACATTATTGAGTATTAACAGAGGTCTGTACGATGGTTGAAGTTGGAGAAAAGGCTCCCGCATTTTCAGGGAAGGATCAGGACGGTAACACGGTTGCGTTGAAGGATTTTTCAGGCCAGAAACTGGCAATCTATTTTTATCCGAAAGACAACACACCCGGTTGTACCAAACAAGCATGCAACCTTCGAGATAACTGGTCGTCCTTGAAAAAACATGGTGTTGCAATCGTAGGCGTATCGGCAGACTCTGTAAAATCCCACGACAAATTTGCAAGCAAGTACGATCTCCCTTTCCCGCTGATTTCGGATCCGGAAAAGAAAATGCTTAGCCGCTACGGAGCATGGGGCGAAAAGAATATGTACGGCATTAAAAGAATTGGGATAAAGCGAACAACTTTTCTGGTCGACGAGAGTGGTGAAGTGGTCCACGTTATCAAGCGCCCCAAAACAGCCGATCACGCCGCAGAGATCCTGAAGAAGTTTGGACTATCAGACTAAGCCGCATGACTCAAGCAGAATATGAATTGGTCGTCGGGCTGGAGGTACATTGTCAGCTAAAGACACGATCAAAGATGTTCAGCCCGGTGTCTGCGGAATTCTGTGAGGATCCTAACGTCCACGTCGATCCCGTAGTTCTGGGTCACCCTGGCAGTCTTCCAGTACCTAACGAAAAAGCAATAGAATATGTCGCACGGCTTGGACTTGCCACGGGATGTTCTATCAGGCCCGTTTCCCATTTCGCCCGGAAGCACTACTTCTATCCGGACCTTCCGAAGGGATATCAGATATCACAGTTCGAGGACCCGATATGCTACGAAGGCAGGATCGAAATACCGGCATCAAAGGATGAGCCAGAGTTTGTAGTTAGAATAACCAGGATCCATCTGGAAGAGGACGCCGGTAAATCGATCCACGACGGCAGCGACACGTCTACATTGCTGGATTACAATCGCGCAGGAGTACCTCTGGCAGAACTCGTCACTGAACCGGATATTCGAACTCCACACCAGGCCTTTGTATTTCTGAAGTACATGCGTCAGCTGGTCCGATACCTCGGCGTTTCGGACGGCAATATGCAGGAAGGTTCACTTCGGTGCGATGCCAACATCTCCATCCGACCCAAAGGGTCAACTGCTCTGGGTGTCAAGACCGAGATAAAGAACATGAATTCTTTCCGCCATGTAGAAGCAGCCCTCGGGTACGAATTCGAAAGACAAATTGACGCCCTGCGGAACGGAACGGAAATAATCCAGGAAACGCTTCTCTGGGATGTCGATCGGCAGATTACAAGGTCTATGCGGTCCAAGGAAGATTCTCACGACTATCGCTATTTTCGCGATCCCGATCTTCCACCACTTGTTCTAAACCCGGAATGGTTGGAACGAATAAAGGTTAGTTTACCGGAGCTGCCGACCACGAAAGCAACCAGGTTTGTCGAGCAGCTTGGACTATCTGACTACGATGCAGATGTGCTGACCGAAGAGCGTGAGACCGCAGAGTACTTTGAGCGAGTTCTCGCTGCGCTTGATCGTGACAATTCATTGGATCAGGTCTCAACAAAAAACGCAGCCAATCTGGTAATGTCGGATGTGCGCCGAATCGCGAACGAGCACTCACTGGAGATCGAATCGTTTCCGATTGACCCCGAACAGCTGGCAGGCCTCGTTGTCCTGCGTGTTGCATCAGAGGTCTCATCCTCGGCAGCTCAGAGAATTATTGAGATCATGCTGGATTCAAACATGAGTGCGCACGAAATCGCGGTGCAGCAGAATCTGCTCAGCGTAACGTCGGAAGATTTACTGATTCCATTAGTCCGTCAGGTCATCGATGATAATCCAAAGCAGGTGGAGCAGTACCTTTCAGGTAAGGAGACATTGATAGGGTATTTCATCGGTAATGTCATGCGCATGTTCGATGGATCACCTGATCCGCAGGTTGTTCGCGGCCTGTTACAGGAAGAGCTCGAACGAAGGGCGACAAATTGAAACACCCGACCCTCTCGCGATCATAAATCCGACTTTAATCAGATCTAACTGATATCTTCCGACCGGCCGTTTTAGTAGCGAACGCTCGCCAGGCAATCAACTAATCAACCTTTCGAATGACGCATTACCCCGGTTCCCGCAATGACTCGTTAGTGTACTTTTGCGCGGTTTCAATATTCATTGCCGTTTCTCTAACCGGCTGTCGTAGTAAACCTTCGGCAACAGTCCAGTCCTATCTGTCCGGGACCCTTACAGTGTCCGCGGATGCCGA
Organism: Rhodothermales bacterium; assembly: GCA_013002165.1. GTDB lineage: Bacteria > Bacteroidota > Rhodothermia > Rhodothermales > JABDKH01 > JABDKO01. The sequence goes on from JABDKO010000076.1 coordinate 12,197, forward strand.
CAGCACGGGAGACTATTCGGGTTTCGAGGTGGCCGTGTTGAGCGCCAACACTGAAGACGATCTAGACACACTCGGATATGCTATTACGAATACAGACGGGACATTCGAAATGGCGCTTCGTTCTGATGAGCGCGGCATCTTTCCAGTAGAAATTCGACGTAATGATCGACTCCTGATTCGCGATCAATTTGCGCTTGCAGAAAATGACTCGGCGACAATACGGCAAGAGTTTCCGATGAAACGATCCTTCCTGATGTTCAGATCGGTAGAGAACGGAGCGTGGATGGCATATCGTAATACGCGCGCATTACACAATCAGCGGCTGGCGGATCTCTCAGCATCGTCAAGTGCGACTCTCGATGATCTGCGCGCAGCAGTGCTGCAGGCCAGTGAGATCATGTGGTCCCTGAATGAATCATACCCCGGGACGATTGGTGCTGAACTCGCAATGACAGAGTCGATCATGATGCTTGAGGGGTGGGATGATTCCCTGGTCACGGCCCGTTCTTATATGATCGAACCAACAGACGCCGGATTCATAAATAGTGTGCAGGCACTTAGGAGATCGACCGCCCGTCAGTTCGGGGTTGCCGCTGCTGTGGACTCGCTTGAGAGTCGCTTGTCGGGGATCAGTGATCCGGAAATTGCCAGTGCTGTTCGGGCAGAGATCGTACTTGCGCATCTCGACAGCATGGACGTGACCGCCGCCCGCGCAGCTGCTAAACAACTGGAATCGAAATCCGATTCGGACAAATGGGACTCGTGGGCGACGTCGGCCATGTACGAGATGGATAATCTCATGCCGGGAATGGCTGCGCCCAACGCGAACTTTACTGATCTTGCCGGTCGCGAACTTGACCTGAATTTCTTTTTCGACACAACCGTACTTCTTGAGTTCATAGATCCATCCGATCTGGCGGCAGTCGTTAATCAGAGAGCACGAACCGATTTACTTAAACTGTCTGACGGCACAAATCTTCAGGTCATCACAATATCTCTGAATCGGGACCGAATCGCCAACGAGATCTATCTTGAAAACAGGACGACGGTGGAGGCGTATATTGTGCCACGCCTTGGAGTCGACAGCGAGATCGCCAGAGCGTACAATGTTAAGTCTGTTCCTAAGCGATTCCTGATCCATGAAGGTCGGATATTTGCGAAGTATGGCGGGACATCTGTTGCCGGAATCCGCCAGGACATTCTATCGTTGCTCGACTAGCAAAAATAAATTTAAAGGAAACACGTTTCATGAGATTTCTTATTGCCGGAAACTGGAAGATGAATACGGATCGACACGCCGCCGCTGTCCTTGCCGCTGGAGTTGTCGAAGCAAGCGGAGGTGTCTCCGAAGTTGACGTCGTGATCTGTCCACCTGCCATCAGTCTCGACGCCGTATTTGGTGAGATACACGGAACGTCAGTCAAAATGGGTGCGCAGAACGTTCATTCAGCAGATTCGGGAGCATTTACTGGCGAGGTCTCGGTCGAGATGCTGAAATCTGTCGGGTGCCGATACGTAATTGTTGGACACTCGGAGCGCCGCGAGTACTTTTGCGAAACAGATGAGTCGGTTAACGCGAAAGTCAAACAAGCCGTAGCACACGGCCTCGTTCCAATCGTCTGCGTTGGTGAGAAACTGAGTGAGCGAGATTCGGGTCGGGCAAGCGACGTTGTTACGCGGCAGGTCAATGCAGGATTAGCTGACGTCAAGATATCAGCAGCCGACGAATTGGTCCTGGCATACGAGCCAGTCTGGGCAATCGGCACGGGACGAACCGCAAGTCCCGAGCAGGCGCAGGAAATCCATGCACTGATTCGGAAACTCCTTGTGGAGCACTTTGGTGATGCGGGCAAGGACGTGCGAATCCTTTACGGGGGCAGTATGAAACCTGCCAACGCAGCAGACCTACTCCAACAAACCGATGTTAACGGTGGTTTGATCGGAGGCGCCAGTCTGGTCGCTGATCAATTCGACGCAATAGTCCGGGCAGCCGTTGACGTTTCAACGGATTAGGCAACCTCAGTCGCTTTTGGATTCGCTGGATGAGCCGCTTGTCTTCGAGGACTCTTTCTTCGAGGATTCCGTCGATGATTTGTTTTCAGTTTTGGCAGCCGCCGACGGAGCAGATTCTGATTTAGTGCCCCGCGATTCTGATGCGTCTTGCTTCCCTTTCTTCGCACGAGCATAGTCGGTCAGATAGAAGCCGCTTCCCTTGAAGATCAGTCCGGTGCCTCCAGATATGACACGAGAGACCTTCTGGCCCGTTGTCGGACAGGTCGTCAGAGCATCCTCACTAATGCGCTGCTCTAGTTCGAACGTGCTGCCGTCTTCTCTCTTGTAAACGTAGGTAGGCATGGATAGGCGTGTTTTATCAACTGATAGGCGTCGTCTAAGAGTTCGGACAAATAATGTTCCGAACGGCACGCCATGTCAATTTGAACGGTTTTTGGAAACGAGTGGCAAGCCGACAGCGGAAGCGAATGCGGGCCTTACTGCTGATATTTTACGATTGGCTCGCGTTGGATGTACCCGGTTCGTCAACAATATCGCATAAACATCTAGTTCAGGATCAATCCAGATGGAAGTCCCGGTATATCCGGTATGTCCAAAACTGTCGCGACTAAAGTACTCACCGGCTGACGTATACCCCTCAAGGCTTCGTAGATCCCACCCGATTGCCCGTTCTTGTTGCCCGGGTCCTGCTGGTCGCGATGTAAATCTGGAAATCGTCTCCCGCGCAAGAAAGGGTTTGCCGTCGATCGTGTTTCCCGTCAGCATCATCGTTGCGAATTTTGAGAGATCGGCAGCGGTCGCAAACAGGCCGGCATGTCCGGCCGTTCCGCCAAGAATATATGCTGTTTCATCGTGCACGACACCGTGTACGAGCGACTTGCGAAACAGCGTATCGACCTCGGTTGGCGCAATGTTTTCGACATCAACCTGGTTGCTGCTTCGGAACGCAGTTGAACACATTCCCAACGGATTGAAAATATACCGGGTCGAAAAGGAGTCGAGAGTCATCCCGGCAATTTCCTCAATCACGCGACCCATTGTTATCATGCCCAGATCCGAGTAGGAAACCCTGGTGCCGGGTTCAAACTGTAGTGAATCACTCATTATTGCACCGAGGATCTCGCTGCGCTCATGTAAACCAAGCAGATGGTACGGTCTGAACGGAATGAGTCCTGAAGTGTGCGTTAGCAGATGAATAACGCGAACATCGTCCTTGCCGCTCTCCCCGAATTCGGGCAGATACTCTGTCACCCGGGCGTCGAGGTCGAGGGCACCTGCTTCGTATAGAAGCATAGCCGAAGTCGTAGTTGCTACCACCTTCGTCATGGACGCGAGGTCGTACACCGTTGTCTCGTGTACTGAATCCGGGTCAGAATAGGACAACGTTCCGTATCCCCGGGAATACGCGACGGTGGTAGGTGTTCCGATCGAAACAGATGCCCCCGGGAAAGCCGAGTCAGCAATTGCGGTAAGAATGACGCTATCGATTCGAGCAAGATCCTGCTCTGCAAAGCCGGCGAGTGCGGGATCGTTGTCCTGCTGAACATTCTCGACGCAAACGTCGGACCCTTGCAGTCGCTCTGTTACGAGAGGTTGACAGGACGCAAGCAGGAGAAGGACAGGGGCCAACCGCCACACACCCGGAATCGTATTGAAAATTTGACCGTTCATCTGACAAGGGAGGATACTAGAAGTACTCCCAAGGTACGAGCCGCTTCGATACCCGGTCAACACGGTGAAATCAGGCTGGACGTAATCTACGACGCAAGTCGATTCGATTTGACTGCAATGTTTCGCTTGATCATGTCCAGCAATTCATCACGGCCGAAGGGTTTACTAAGATAATCATTGAAGCCGCTGCGGATGAACTTTGCCTCGTCTCCGGGAAGTGCGTAGGCCGTAACGGCAACCACAGGCACGGACGTGTTGCCAAGTCGACGTATTTCGTTAAGAGATTCGACGCCGTTCAGTCCCTCTCCCAGATTAATATCCATAATGATGAGATCGAACTTGTTGTTCATGGCTAGCTCAACAGCTGCATTTCCCGACGATGCAATCGTAACGTCATAGTACTGGCGGATCAAGCGGCTCACTAGCAGCTGGGTATCCTTGTTGTCTTCAACCAGTAGAATCGAGGGTAATTCAGACATAACGAGATTTTCTCCTGGACTTTTCTTTGAACTGGCTTGGCGAACCTGAGTAGCGCCCGGAACCCGAAACGAAAATGTTGAGCCCTGACCCTTGACGCTTTTTACAGAAATACTTCCTTTCATCACATCGAGCATCCTCTTGGTAATCGCCAGGCCTAAACCAGCGCCTTCGTGCTTTCTGGTAAGACCGGATGACTCTTGATGAAACTCCTTGAAAATGAGCGGAAGGAATTCTTCGGCAATGCCGACACCCGTATCCGATACATCTACACGAACCCAATCGTCTTCGGAGGCCACGTGGACCGAAATCGAACCTTCTGAAGTAAATTTGAATGCGTTGTGCAACAGATTCTGGAGTACGCTTGCATAAATCGATCGATCGATTCGTGCAAAAAGGACATCATGATCATTCGTTACATCGAGAGCAATTCCCCGGTTATGTGCTTCGGGCCCAAACTGCAGAACTACATTATTGGTTTCGACGACAAGATCAAGGCGCTCGGCATTGAAGTTGACAGAGTTGGACTCCAGTTGCGCAAGATCGAGGAATGCATTGAGGGTTTTCAACAGGCGGTCGCCTCCATCCCGGATGTATTTAACAAGCTGAAGTTGTTCGCCAGCCAGTTCTTCCTGAAGCACCTGGGCAAAGCCCAGAATTCCTGTCAGTGGAGTACGAATCTCGTGACTCATATTTGCCAGGAAGGAGTCTTTCAATCGTATCATCTCCTCGGCGGTCTCCTTGGCATTTTCCAGTTCACGCTGGGTATTCTTAGTCTCAGAGATGTTGGTTAGAGTCAGCAGGACTCCGCCAACGCCGGATGCAGTCCGCAAATCCTTGATGTTGATTAGCACGTCGTGCCAGCCCTCATCGTTTATTCTGAATCGGGCTTCGAGCGCAGGAATACTTTCATCGTCCGATCCGAAGAAAGCATGGATCGCTTCAATGTCATCGGGATGAATCATATCGGTGACGGACTGACCTGCAACACTCGATCCGGACCGACCGGCGGCACGCGTGTATGTCGCTGAAATCCACTTGATCTTCAGCTCATCGTCTATAACAATGAATATGTCATTCGTATTCTCAACGATTGTGCGAAAGCGCCTCTCACTCGCCTTCAGTGCTGTCTCGAATTTTACCCTTTCAGTCTTCAGAGCCGCGACCTCGCTCGTGTAAAGAGCCATGTCTTCATTCGCCTCGTCAAGCTGTTCCGACAATCGGTTCACCCGAGTTGTCATTGTGTTGAACGTCCTGGTAACGGCGCCGATCTCGTCGTCACGGACGTCATGGATTGGAGCTCCCGAATCGCCTGATTCGACCAACCTCGCGGCATCGACAAGGCGCTTGAGCGGACGAGTAATGACCGACGCTAGTATCAAGGAGCCCGCCAGCCCGAATATCAATACAGCGAACGCTAGAATCGCTGCTTCAAGTTTTTCTGCCTTGATCGACTCTCGTGCAGACTCTGTCGAAAAGCCGGCGTAGAGCTGCAACGATGATTCAGATTCTACGGGTATGCTCACTCGATACAGCTGCCCATCCGAAGAGACGCCTGGCAATGCAGTCATTGCCTTCACGTCATCGATATTTGACCCCGTGCGAGTGTACGTAGAAACAACACCGTTTTCCGAAGCGACAATAGCGTACTCGAGATCTGCTCCGTTAATAAGTTGATCGAGACGATCAGATAGCATTCCGATGTCTTCGGCAGCAATGCTGGAATTAAGAGCAGATGCCAGCACTGAAGCCTGGCCCTGAAAACGGGTTTGATACAATTCACTCACATCGGTCGAAGGACCGAGTGTCAGGGTCTGATACACGCCAAACGAAATGAGGGTCATCAGCACGAACATGCCGAGCCCGATATTCCATCGAACGGAATTCATTCTCATACGCGAAATGTGGCCGGAAGCCAGGATATATCTGCACTAGAGGATCGTGATCACGGCAAATCGTCCATTCTACACTGATTGGGAGCGTCAGTGCCAAAAGATCTACGTACGATAGTATCGGCCGCGACCAGCCGCCGTTTAACGTCACGATTGCTGCGTTTCCGGCGCATCCTGACCACATCTGGAACGCATGTGATCAAAGTGCAAACAGTACCCGACTCATTATGGGAGGACCGTCAGCTTGCGCGTTTGGGCAGCGCCCTCCATTTCCACTCTTACCAGGTAGACACCGGACGCCAGTCGTGATGTGTCCAAGGGAAGCCTGTGGCTACCTGCCGGTAAAGTATTGGAAAACGATCGCAGTATCTCCTGACCGAGGAGGTTGTAGGTAATGATCGACGCCTCCCGTGGCTCATCCAGCGTAAGATAGATCGTCGCGAAAGATCGCACCGGATTCGGTGCTATTTCGAATCGAAGATCCGGAGGGATGGCCAGTGGTTCGTTGGAAACCGTGGTAACGCCGGAGAAAACGTACGACGCACCTCCCGGGTCAGAGCTTGACGCTATTCCGCTCGCTCCTACAAGTGCGCGTTCTCCATCTATGGACACGGAACTGCCGAAACTGTTATTGCTTGCTGCATCGCTGGCCGTGAGCTTGGCATCCTCTGCCCACGTTCCACCGTCTCGTAAGAACATATATGCTGATCCGCTCGCTGATCCAGCGTCATCGTCGCGGATCGATCCGACTAGCGCGCGGGAGCCTGAGATTGCGACCGAAAACCCAAATTGGTCTTCCAACTCACCGTCGCTGGCCGTAAGTTTTTGTTCCTGTATCCAGGACGCGCCCGACAACAGATAGACATATGCGGCACCGGCGTTTGTACCTGCCCCGTCATGTCTCTGCGAGCCGACAATAACTCGATCATCCGAGATTCCGACGGAGAATCCGAAATTATCACCGCTTTCGCCATCGTCGGGCGCCAGTTCGATTTCCTGCATCCAGGTCTCTTCCGAGCGAACGAAAACGTACGCCGACCCTTGTTCGAAATTCACGCTGCTATCGTTCTCCGCCCCGATTATCGCCCGATCATCCGATAATGCTACTGATGTGCCAAACTGCTGATTCGTTGCGCCATCGTCGGGCTCGAGTTTGGCTTCCTGAACCCAGGCACTTCCCGTAAATCGAAATACGTATGCCGATCCTTCGCCAACGCCATCTGAATATGCTCCGACGAGGGCCCGGTCGCCGTTTAGCGAAACGGCTGCTCCGAAGGCATCGCCACCAGCGCCGTCGCTGGCGGTCAACACTTCAACTTGTGTCCATACCCCCTGAACTCTCTCAAACACATATGCCGCGCCGGGTCCTGCTGTTGGGCCGGTCCCTCCGAATGCACCTATAAGCGCGCGGTCACCTTGTAGTGAGACGGCAGACCCGAAGTGATCATTTGCTGACGCGTCGTTTGCCAGGAGCTTGGCCTCCTCGGTCCACGATGTTCCATTTCGGACAAAGACGTAAGCGGAACCACTTCTGAATCCGAAATCGTCGTCGTAAAATGCCCCGATTAGTGCCCGGTCACCGGAGAGCGAAACAGAAATTCCAAAATTTTCTCCGGCCACACGATCACTAGCGACGAGAATAGCCTCCTCGTCAATCACTGTTTGGATTGCTGCCGAGATGTCAGCTGTCGAGCTGTGAGCAGTTCCGACTTTCAGAGCGTTGTCGTCAGGTCCGTACGACTGTGCGAGCACGGGCGAAGTGACCAGAGTCAACAGAATCAATACAAAAGAAATTCTGAATCCTGGGCCATGAAGCGGTCGTACCTTTACGCGGAAAGGGGGATGAGAGCAGTCATTTGAGGGGGTCATAACTGGCATCGGTTAGACTAAAAACTTGCTACCACCTACAACAACGTAGAAATTGGTTTGAAAGGATCACAGGTCGAGCTCCCGGGACGACTGACTTCCGTTCAAACCAGCATGATCGTCAGCCTCTCAGGCAGCTGCAATGACTATTTGCCGCTCGTTGAAATCCGCCACCGACCTGAAAGCGAGCTAACCCGCAGACGCTGCCAGCTGACCACATGCGGCGTCGATGTCTTGACCGCGGCTGCGTCGTACTGTAACGGTGACTTCGTTGTCGACCAGAACCTGAATGAATTGATTCAGACGTTCTTCAGGCGTTGGTTGGAAATCCTTGCCCAGAACAGGATTGTACATGATCAAATTGACTTTGCTCGGAGCCCACGATGCAACTCGAGCTAGATTGACAGCGTCCGTGACGGAGTCATTGAAACCATCAAACATACAGTACTCATAGGTTACCCTCTTTCCGGTAACTCGAACGTAGTGCTGGATAGCAATTCGAAGGGCGGTCAGGTCGGTCCGTTCACTGCGATTTACCGGCATGATAGAACTTCGCTTCGTGTCATCAGGCGCGTGCAGCGATACTGCGAGACTGGCAGGAATACCATCATCAGCCAGTCGCTCGATCTGCTTTGCCAATCCGACCGTGGAGACCGTAACGCGCTTGTATGACAACCCGAAGATGTCAGGATTGTTGAGTAGCTGACAGGCGAGCAGTACCTGATCATAGTTCAATAGCGGTTCACCCATTCCCATGAACACAACATTTGTTACGCCCCGACCATATTGGCCTCGTGCACGCTGATCTACAAAGCGAACCTGATCAACAATCACACCTGCTGACAGATTCTCTTTGAACCCCATTGTCCCGGTCGCACAGAAAGTGCAGCCCATTGCGCAACCGACCTGACTTGAAACGCATACGGTCAGTCGTTTCGCAACTCCATCAGAATCGAAATCTGGAATGAGAACAGTCTCGAACCGGTTTCCTGATTCAAGTTCAAAAAGGAACTTGACCGTGCCGTCGCTGCTTTGTACCTCTTTGATAAGGCGCGCTGTGCCAATGCGTGAACGATCTCTCAGCAACGTACGAAGTCGAGCCGGTACATTCGTCATTTCGTCAAATGCTGCTACTCCACCCTTGTGCAGCCATCGAAAGATCTGCTTAGCGCGGAAGGAGGGCTCACCAAGGGATTCGACAAGAGAGACCAGCTCTGGTAGGGTAAGAGTCTTCAGGTCAAGCGGAGATTGATCCATGGAGATGTCAATCTTTGCGATTGCTTACGCGAAGTGCTCGAACAGCATCAGCACAAGCATCGCAGGGACGTACCAGATTGATGCCTTGAACAATTGTTTCGCCGTGTGCCTGTTGCGGTCCAGATGAAACGATAGTGCCTTATAGCAAAAATAACCGCCCAGTATGATCGCTGCGATCGGATATACGATAGTGACATCACTCACAAGGATAAGAGTAAGGCTGGCGCCGAGTGTTGCTAATGCGAAGATCAGCGATTGTCTGCCTGTACGCACACCATCTTCCTCCACTGATGGCAGCATCTGGAAGCCGCCGCGAGCATAATCATCGCGATACATCCAGGCGAGGGACAAGAAGTGCGGCATTTGCCAGAACAGGAGGACTGCGAATAACGGAAGTGCCGCCAGGTCAATTCTACCGGTCGCTGCCGCGTAGCCACCAATGACGGGAATTGCTCCCGGCAGAGTGCCAACCAGTGTGTTCAGTGTTGTCTTACGCTTCAGGGGTGTATACACGAATACGTAAAGCACGATCGTCACACTCGCGAGAATAGCTGTTAGTGGATTCACTAACGGACAAAGCAAACCGAGGCCCGCAGCACCTGTCAAATACCCGAACCATCGAGCGCGTGAAGGTGATATAATTCCCGATGGTACCGGCCGTCCGGATGTCCGATCCATTAGAGCATCGAAGCGGGACTCCGCAGCATGATTCAACGCAGAGGCGCAGGCAGAGCACAACGCAATACCTACCATGGTAACCGTCACATTCAACGCGTCGATACCGCCGGACGAACCAACCAGGTAGCCTGCGAGTGCGGAGATGGTGACCAGAAATGTTATTTCGGGCTTGGCAAGTGTAACGTAGTGCCGCCACGATGCGATTGTGTCTGGCGCCATGCCGAGACTGCTCTCGAGGGTGGCGTCTAGCGATTGTTCAGTGTGCGGGGGTCTATTCACTGAATGATGCTCGTCTCTGGAATGGAGTTACTCACACGGTCTCTCGTACGCTTTTCAGTTTCCGGAAGTCGCTGTGATCGTCGCAGTATAAGGAGAGCGCAGCAAACCATCGTACTCATGAGCAACGCTCCTGTCAGCATGTGGCTGCTATTGATCACTACCTGAAGATTGCTGGGTTGGAGTAGACCGGCTTCATCGAGTAGCACAAAAAATGCCGTGAACCCGAGAACGATTTGCACTGCCAGAAGTCCGCCTGCAAAGTTTATGATCTTCTTAAGAGCAACATGCTCGCCATAATTCAGATGAACCTGCACTATCGTGGCTACAATCAGTATCGCTACGACAAAGGCCCAGATGATATGAGTTGTGGCAAGGAACGTATCAATACCGGTACCCGGATGTCGAAGCAGCGCTCCAAAAACGATCTGGATGAAGACGGCAGTTGTCGAGAATGCCACGAGTCCCCTTAGTTTTACAGAATCCGCTCCGCCCGGCGCACGTGATCCAACAAACCACGTTTTCGATGTGAAGAGTGCTAACGAGACGATAGTGGCGAAGAAAATCTGTGCCACGCACGCATGAACAACGGCAAGGTCGAGGGAAACCAGGGTGACTCTCAGACCACCCAGAACTCCCTGGAATATGACAAGGAAGAGCGCTCCCGCCCCGAGCCAGCGCATCCATTTCCTGCTGTCAGCAAAAAACGTCCAGACGGCGATACCGATTGTGAGCATCCCGACCAGTGTGCCGAGTAGTCGATGACCATGTTCAGCAAGAACCGGTGTCATCGTCCACCATTCGGGCCAGGGATTAAGCATGTCCCACGAGTCAAAGGACTTGGGCCAGTCAGGAACGGCGAGGCCGGCATTGATACTGGTGACGAACGCACCCCAACCCATCAAAAGTAATGTGCACACTGCCGTGAATGCGTAGAAAAGCATTCTCCGCCGGTATGCTGCAGGGTATTGTAAACCTCTTTTCAAAAAAAGCTGTTCGACGCAGGGTCTGAGGAATTGTGCAAAATCGGCTGTGGCCGGTTGAAGAAACAGGAGGTCTGTGTCGCTGTTCCATTAAATACGCTTGAAGACGCCCGGTCAGGTCTGCAGATTAATCCAATTTTCGGTTCGTCGACTGCAATTTGTGTAAATTGACGTCCCAGTCGCAAGTGGCGACAGACAAACCTGGACCTGACCCGAACAAAGCAGATCCGTGAATTATTTTCGCAGTGAGTTGATACAGCGACTGACGGGCATAATCGTGTCCGGCACGCTGCTATTGTCCGTGGTGGTGCCCCTGTCGGGCATCGAAATCACAGCGAAGGACCGGGCTGCTCTACAGTTGTTTGGGCAGTCGCTTGATATACCGGTTGACGGCGTATTTCTCAGTTCCTGGCAGACCGCTCTTAACAGCGACGCACCCACACTCAAAGGTTTCGTTGAGGCATTCGTAGGATCCTATGAACGTTCGAATGGGATCGAAGCAGGATCGCTTCCGCAAGACACACATGTCCTTTGGGCTATCCTGGAAGGAATCAGTCTCAATATTGATCCGTGGGGGATAGCTGCTACTCTGTCATCAGGGTTGAAATCGACGGTACTTTCTTCGACTACACAGTTGCCAGCGTCGGCGATACGATCGAGCGGAGACAAATCTGCTTTGCGAGAGGTCTGGACGTCAACAGCACTTTGGAAGGGTGCGGTACATCTTCGCTCGGTACTTACGCCTGTCAATCCTCAGGGCCCGTAGGACCGGATCCACGCAGCTCTTTAATCTTTTCACGCGCACGAGCCGCAACGTCCGGCCGGTGCGATCGTCGTTTAGGACTCAATCTTACGTATCAATGCAAGACAACGGATTAAAAATTGGACTGACAGCATTCTTTCTCGTGCTGTCCGCCTACTATCTCTGGCCGTCGTTCCAGAATATGTACTACAGCCGACAGATGGACGGCATGGACGAGACGGAACTGGCCGAGTACACACAAGAGAATTTTACAAAACTCGCTTCTCTGAAGGAGCGATCGCTCAATCTCGGCCTGGACCTCCAGGGCGGGATGCACGTCACGCTTGAAGTGCAGGTAGAAGCGCTGATCAGAGAGCTGGCTACGGATATCGACGAGGTTTTCGACGATGTCATGCTCGCGGCAAGAGATCGTGTTCGTACAGGAAATGAATCGTTTATCGATGCCTTTGTGGACGAGTTCGAAGCACGCGATCCCAATGCACTCTTGTCGCGATACTTCCGCAGCGAAGACGATGGTATTACCCGTCGCTCGAGCAATTCGGATGTCGCGGCCTATCTACAAGCTGAAGCTAATGATGCCGTTAACCGGGCTATCGAGATCATCAGAGATCGCGTTGACCGTTATGGTGTCACCGAGCCGTCAATTCAGAAGCAGGGCACACGTCGTGTGATCGTCGAGCTACCGGGTGTCGACGATGCGGAACGCGTGAGAAATCTTCTAAAGGGTACGGCTCGTCTCGAGTTTAGATTGATGGCCGAGCCTGAAGAAATTGTTCGGTCCCTTCAGAACATCATTGAGTATTACGAAGAAGAGGTTGCGGATTCTACAGCCACTGCTGATTCAGCTGCTGCAGACTCTACCGGTGATTTCCTTCTGGATGACGGTATCGACGCACCTGCTAACCCGTTTCTGGACGTCGTCAGTCCTGTTGGCCAGGGAACCGTCTTCGGAATGGTCTCGATAACAGACTCGAGCGCAGCAAATGCATTGCTTCGTGAGCCGGCTGTGGCTCAGCTTTTGCCGCCCAATACCACTCTCATGTATACGTCGAGCCCAATAGGTGTCGACGAGACAGGAAGAGAAATTTACTATCTCCTGGGCGTGCGTGACCAGATAGAAATGACCGGCGATGTTATTGAAGACTCTTCGGTCCAGTTCGATCAGATGACAAATGCAGCGCAGGTTTCAATGACGATGGACGGTGTCGGCTCGCGTACGTGGGCACGAATCACGGGTGCGAATGTTGGCAAGCAGATTGCCATCGTTCTGGACGGAGTCGTCTACTCGTATCCGGTCGTGAATGAGAGAATCGTCGGTGGACGTTCCTCGATCGAAGGGCTCGATTCGCAGGAAGAGGCTAGCGACATTGTAACGATACTGAAGTCCGGTGCACTACCTGCTCCGGTTGACATAATAGAAGAAAGGACGGTAGGGCCAAGTCTCGGCGCAGCCTCCATCCGGTCAGGGTTTCGATCCGTAGTTGTCGGACTTTTAATCGTTGCAATTTTCATGATTGTCTATTACCGGACCGGCGGAATCGTTGCCGATCTCGCGCTGATTCTGAATATTCTCTTTATTCTGGGAATACTCGCAGGATTCAAGGCGACCATCACTCTGCCCGGCATCGCAGGAATTGTGCTTACAATCGGTATGGCGGTAGACGCCAATGTCCTCATCTTCGAACGAATCAGGGAAGAACAGGCGACCGGAAAAACGTTGAAAGCCTCGATAGAGGGAGGCTACGCAAAAGCGCTCAGCGCGATATTCGATGCGAACATCACAACGTTCTTTGTTGGAGCAATCCTGTACTCATTTGGAGTGGGTCCGATTCAGGGATTCGCTGTAACACTGATGGCCGGTATTCTGGCCTCCATGTTCAGCGCCATAATTATTACGCGCATTGTCATCGACTACATGGTCGTTGGAAAGCGCCTCGGCATCAACTTCGGGTAATTGTTTTTCGTCGCGGCGACATGCTGCACAATTAGGATATAATCATGAGAGTTTTTGAAAGCCTGGATTTCCCATTCGTTGACAGAAGACGAGTAGGGTATGTCATATCAGGTGTATTGCTTGTACTAAGTATCATATCTCTTGCCACACGTGGTCTGGAGCTTGGCATCGACTTCAAGGGTGGTCAGGAGTTTGTCATAGGTGTTGATGGTTCGCCTGAGGTTACGGCCGTCAGAGATGCCGTATCGAATGCACTCGGCCAATCTGTTGAGGTGAAGTCTTTTGGCTCAGACGCGCTCTTGGTGCGGACGACGTCAGAGGAAGATACACCCGACGCGGACGTTCTTCAGTCGACAATCGTTTCGACTATTCAGTCGTCATTTGAAGGCTCCAACCCTCGGGTTGAGAAGCGCGATATCGTCGGTCCACGCTTTGCAGACGACCTAAAGCGTGGAGCCATATATTCCGTCTTTGGATCCCTTCTGGTCATCTTCCTGTACATTCTCATCCGGTTTGAATGGAAGTTCAGCGTCGGAGCAGTCGCAGCGTTGTTTCATGATGTGACCATTACTCTCGGGCTTTTTTCTTTCCTCCACGGATGGCTGCCGTTCTCACTACAGATAGATCAGGCGATTATTGCGGCCTTCCTGACTATTGTGGGCTACTCTCTAAACGATACAGTGGTCATTTTTGACCGAATTCGTGAGTATGCGACGCTGTTTAAGACACAGGATTACAACTCGGTGGTAAATCGGTCGATCAACCGGACCCTTTCCAGGACGGTTGTTACTTCCGGTACGACCTTGCTCGTAGTTGCCACTCTCTTTATATTCGGTGGCGAGGTTTTGAGAGGTTTCGCTTTCGCGTTGATTATCGGAGTCATCATTGGTACCTACTCTTCGATCTTCGTCGCCTCTCCAATCGTGGTAGAGCTTAAAGCCCGCGCAAACTAGTATCAGATTATCAAGCTGTAAGAAAGAATGAACTATAATTTAGATGAGCGCTACAACGCCGTAGTGATTACACTGAAAGGCAATGTGATGGGTGGTCCTGACGGATCGAAGCTGCATAGCACTCTCCACGAGCTCAAAGAAAAAGGACAGGTCAATGTCGTCGTCGACTTGTCCAAGGCCAAGTTCATGAACTCGAGCGGACTGGGCATGCTGATCAGCGCGATGACCACAATGAGGAATGCAGGAGGGGATCTTCGCCTTGCCAATGTTGCAGATCGCATCCAGTCGCTTCTGGTTATCACGAAGTTGATTACGGTTTTCAAGCATTACAATTCCGTTGATGAGGCAGTGTCCAGCTTCGAGGAAGAGGGAACCGAAGCTAGCTAGTAAAGACTTTGGACAGGCGGTCGTTAGTTCTACCGCCTGTCTTCCTTATTACAAGGTGGCGAGGGTTTCCTCGCCGCCTTTCTTTTTGACACAACGACTCCGACGAGGGGTCTAATTCTAGTACAAATATCGAATGTCTGTAACGATAATAATAGGTAGCCAGTGGGGCGACGAAGGAAAGGGTAAAATCGTAGACCTCCTGAGTGCTGATGTCGATGTCGTAGCTCGTTATCAGGGTGGTGCCAACGCCGGGCACACCATTGCATGGGGCGACACCGAGGTCGTCTTGCATCTCGTTCCGAGTGGGATTTTTAACAAAGATGTGACATGCGTTATCGGTAATGGTGTAGTCATTGACCCGGTCGCAGTGCTCGAAGAGATCAAGACAATCCGCAGTCTCGGCTATGAAGTGGAAGGACGCCTCTTGATGTCGCATAATGCTCATCTCATCATGCCGTACCACAAGAAGATTGAGGAGGCACGTGAACGTGCCCGCGATGCAGGTGCAATTGGTACGACGGGACGCGGTATCGGACCGGCGTATACCGACAAATACGCACGGACAGGAATTCGTCTCGTCGACCTTCTCGACAGAGACGTCCTGCGGAAAAAGCTCAAAGAGTCGATCGATGAGAAGAATGCGATTCTCTCGTCCATCTATGGTGCAGAGAAGCTCGACGTTGAGGCCATGATTGATGAGTATGTCGAGTTCGACAAGCTAATTGATCCGTATGTCACCGACACATCAGCCTATCTGAACAACGCGCTAAAGGCGGGCAAACGTGTGCTCGCCGAGGGCGCACAGGGTTCACTTCTGGATATTGATTTCGGGACATATCCGTTCGTGACGTCGAGTCATCCAACTGCCGGCGGTGCATGCACTGGACTTGGCATCCCTCCGACACGAGTCGATCGCGTAGTCGGGATCGTCAAGGCTTACTCTACGCGCGTTGGAAACGGGCCCTTCCCGACAGAGCTGGACGACGCAGACGGCGAAACATTGCGAAAGGTTGGCCACGAATTTGGCGCAACGACAGGCAGGCCGCGGCGCTGCGGCTGGCTGGACTTGATGGCTCTGAATTACACTTCAATGATCAACGGCTTTACAGATCTCGCAATAACGAAGCTCGACGTAATGACGGGCATGCCAGTTGTAAAAGCCTGTGTTGGCTATGAACTCGACGGCAAGCGACTCGACCGATTCCCGAATGATATTACTACGCTTGAAAAAGTGGTGCCGATATACGAGTCCTTCGACGGTTGGACTGAAGATCCGCGCGAAGCACGTGCTTTCGAAGACCTGCCATCGGCGGCTCGAAAATACCTGACGTTTGTCTCGAACTTCATGGAGGTCCCTATCTGTATTGTCTCGACCGGCCCCAAGCGAGATCAAACATTAAGCAGCATGGGCACGCCCATGGTTGCCTGATAACAGAACCGATATTCAATTGTCGTGTCTAAACAGGCGCAGCGACTCGCTGCGCCTGTTTTTTTATACATGTGAGATATGAAAGCATACCAGCATTCGATCAATCTCAAGCTAGCCCTG
The DNA here is from genome assembly GCA_013002165.1 of Rhodothermales bacterium. Classification (GTDB taxonomy): domain Bacteria; phylum Bacteroidota; class Rhodothermia; order Rhodothermales; family JABDKH01; genus JABDKO01. The sequence goes on from JABDKO010000076.1 coordinate 28,916, forward strand.
ATCCTTTTTGCTCTGGGAATAGCTGCTCTATCGCTTGTTTACACACAGCGTGTAGTCGACAAACTGCGTGATCGCGAACAGTCAATTGTTCAACTCTGGGCAGGTGCCCTCGAGCAGATTCCCAAGGCGGGTCTGCAGTCCATCAATCCCCATCAGCAGGAATTTGCGGCAATGGTGCGTGCACTGGATGAGGGCACCATCCAGGGTGACGACTCAGTACTCGCGGCGTATCGCGATGCAATACGATGGGCTCAGTCCATGCCGCCAGCCAGTGAGCTCAGTTTTATCATGGACGACCTGATCATTCCCGACCGATTTGATATTCCTGCCATAGTGTGGGATACGGGTACCGACTCACCTCAGGCATGGAGAAACGTTGCAACAGACTCCACACTTGCGGGCAGCTCCGAGGCTGAAATACAATCCGTCATGGCCGACCTGCGCACGATCAGGGGTAGAATGGAGGCGCAGCACGAACCGATACAGATTTCGCTCACATTTCCGGGTGATCCGGGGTCACAACTCGATCAGTTGGTCTACTATGGAGAGTCCCAGCTTATTCGTGAGTTGCGACTTTATCCGTATTTGCAGCTACTCTTCATTGCCATCTTTGTGGGACTCGGATACCTGGGCTTCTCATACGTACGGCGAAGCGAGCAGCGTAGTCTCTGGGTCGGCATGGCCAAGGAAGCGGCACATCAGCTGGGAACCCCGATCTCGAGTCTCATGGGGTGGACCGAGATGCTCAAGTTGCCCGATGTAAAAGAAGAGACGCTGCAGACAGCGGTGTTCGAAATTGAGAAAGATGTCGAGAGGCTTGAACGCGTCGCGCACCGATTTTCGGATATCGGTTCGATGCCGAAGCTTGAACGCGTCAATCTGTTGAAAATTGTCAATCAGACAGCAGAGTACATGCGTGCACGGATGCCAAGTGGGCGCGACTCCGGATCGCTGCTAATTGAAATACCGGATGATTACTATGCCAGTCTTAATCCCGAGTTGTTTGAATGGGTAATCGAGAACTTGATAAAAAATGCGCTCGACGCGATTGAAGGAAAGCCGAGTGAAATATCGATCAACGCGACCAGGTCAGGTGGCGAGTTCCTTATTGATGTTCGAGACAACGGAAAAGGAATCGACCGGCGAAACTGGAAGAACATATTCCGACCCGGATACAGCACGAAGAAACGCGGCTGGGGTCTGGGGCTCAGCCTTGCAAAGCGCATTATCGAGGACTATCACAAAGGTTCTCTAACGCTCATCCAGTCCCGTCTCGACCATGGAACAACGTTCCGGATAGCGATTCCAGCCGACTAAATAGCCAAAGTATCCTGCCCGGATCGTCATAGCCTTGCGGGATATGACGATCCGAGCTCGAAAGTACAGGCTGTCACTAGACAGTGATTGACAGTGGAAAGGTAACATCGACATCATTCTCAACGATGCCAGGAATTTCGCTTCCGCCGTCATCATTCACTTTGTCGTCCGGCAACTGAGCGTCTTCCTCATAATGTCGGAGCGTTACGTTAATAGTTCCACTGGAAGCAGTGGCACCAGTGTCAGTTAACGTGAACGACAGGCCGAGCGGATTACCGTTGCCATCAGTGTCCCGGTTTGTAATTGTTGTGCGCGCGGCGGCACTTCCTCCTACAGCGTATACAAGCTGATGGAACTCGTCCTCTTCCTCGATTTCCTCGGTTATGTCGTCGCCCTCAATTTCGTTCAGAAATTCCATAGAGACCGAGTGCGTGGTTCCAGCCTGAATCGATACCGTTTCAACACTCTGCAAAACACCGGCTTCGTCGAATTCGGCACGTGCGGATGTTACCGAGCCAGTGGTTTCATTAGTCAGCGTCATGATGATATCGGTAATTACCTCTTGCTCTCCGGCGTCGGGGTCTGGCTCATTAGAGTCGCAACCCGATAGCACTATCAAGCCGATTGCTAGAGAAAACAGGATTGCGTGCTTCGCAAGGGTTGTGAAATAATTCAGCTTGCTATCGTTTTTCATTTTTTTAGATTTACTATCGTTTAGGTAAATAATTACAGGTCATCGCATCCGTCGAAGCTACCGGTCGTTATACGTCCCGAGCGGAAGTCGCACTCGCAATATTGCAGTGCGCCCCGGCTCGTCCACGAAATAGCGGTACCGGCTTAGATAGTCGCGGTACGATGTGTTGAAAATATTTTTGACAGAGAGACCAACGTCTACGTGCGTTGTACCAACATTTATACTGGTTCTGAGGTCGATCTCGATCAAGTTGTACCCGTCTGGCGGGTCGGCATAATCAACTCCCGCAGGGAATCGCGTCTGTTTCGTGACATGAAGCGACCCAAGTTCAACCTCACTGGAATTGAAAGCACCTCTGTCCGGAAGTTGGAAGGCAGCATGCAGGTGCAGTCGATCAGCGGGCATGTTTATCAGGTCAATATCGTTACCCGTATCTCGGGCGCGAACCATGCTGCCGCTAACTCCCGCTTTCAAGAACTTCGTCAGCGAATATTCAACCAGCCCATCAATTCCGGCTAGCCGTGCATCTGTCTGTCGGTAACTGAACGTTGGGAAAACTCCCCGAATAGTGATCGTTGGTTCTGCCTCGGGGAACAGGTAGATGAAATCGGCGAATCGATTCACATAGATGCCCACCTCGAGGTTGGCACGGCCACTAGCATGCCGGAGAGTTCCATCGATGCTCATCGACCTCTCCGCACCCAGCGCACGATCTCCGATCTCAAATTGAGCCGTCCCGTGGTGCAGACCGAAGCTGTACAGCTCGCTCATGTTCGGCGGACGCCAGGCCGTTCCAAGGTTAACGGCGGCAGACCATGAAGGAAGGAACTGCCATATGGCACTTGCGACACCAGACAGGCTATTAAAACGCCGGACATCCTTTTCGAATGAGCCGGTGCCCTGAAACTCCCTGGGGAAAGCTCGCATCCATCGATAGTCGAACCTGGTTCCGGCTTCAAGATTGACCGTGCCCTTGGACCATAGTCCTCGGGCAAACAAGCCACCTGTCAATGCGCGGAAATTAGGGATCAGATACCCAAGACTTCCATTCTCGTTACCCTGGGTAAGACCACTCGCTCCGAAGACAGCAAACGCATTACCCGTCGGGTTGGTACGATACTTAACATCCACCGACTGAGATAAAAGCGTTAAGTCAAAAGCGGGCCGATCCGACGGTCTGCCTCCGATTCTGTGCGCATCGTACTCCTTCCTCGAGTTTCGCTGGAGTCCGTACTTGACTTCAAGCACGCTGCCGGCGGCACCAGGCTGCCAATGCCCCTTAAGCGCAAGCACGGTGTGAGCCACTTCCTGTTTTGGTACGTCAATGTCATACCCGAAATCGTAGGCAACCGCAGGCCTGCCGAGCTCAATAGCAGCCAGCAGTCCTTCAATTGTGTTGATGTGAGATCCGCGAAAAATGCCCAACTCGGTAGAGAAGTGGCTTACGAACGATTCGACACCAAAGCGACTGTTGTGGAATCCGACAGCTCCCGAACCGTTAAGCTCCCGAAATGCTGTGTTTCCGAGAACATAGTCCGGTGTGTGTGCATCGCCCGCAGCACGTCCGCTGGTCTGCACTCTCCATCCAAGCCCCTGGATGCTCTGTGGGCTCCCTTCGACATGAAGCGATCCACTTCCCTGACCACTGTTGGAGAAACCATTTATCAGTAATTGGCCACCATAGCCGGGACGGTCAGGAAGCTCACGAGGTTCAATACGGATAACACCGCCAATGGCGCCGACACCGTATTCTACTCCGGCTGCTCCTCGAACGACCTCTATTCGGTCGGGCGAAAACGGATCGATTTCCGGCGCATGCTCACCACCCCATTGTTGACCTTCCTGACGTACGCCTGCATTCATGATAACAAGGCGGTCCGAATGCAGTCCACGTACCACCGGCTTGGAAATTGTCGGACCGGTAGTCAGTGTCGTAATGCCTGGCAAGTGCGCCAGTGTTTCACCGAGCGACTGTCCGCGAACATCCGAAAGCTCTTCCGGGCTAAGTGTCGAAACCGCAACCGGCGCTCTAGTCAGAAACGATTGGGTCGTCCCCTCAGCGGTTACAGTGACTTCAGCTATTTCAATAGCCTCCTGAACCAACGCTATGTTCAACGTAATGTCGCCTTTCGTCAGGTCAACCCGATGGCTGGCCGTGCGAAAACCAATGAATTTGAACACTACCGTATAGCTGGAGAGTTCAAGTGTGTTAAACTCGAACCGACCGGCCTTGTCCGTGACGGTACCAATGCTGGTTCCCTGCAGGAAAATCTGAACTCCCGGAATAGACTCCCCAACGGCATCCGTTACGACACCGTCAAGTTTCTGCGCATTAGCTGGAGTTACTGAAATTAGTATCAGCGCCGCGAGCAGCAGCCGACACGATTGTATTGCTGACATTAGAAAACACGATTCCTGTGGTATGACTTAGAGAGGGTACACACCGCCGATCCCTTGAAAAGGGACGACTATACGAGGAATGCGGAAGGTGGTCCGCGGATTGTCAGCGTAAGAGATGGGGAGAGCTCAGGAATCGAATGGTCAAAACCGAACTGATACTCTACTTCAATGATGCCCCATTGTGCATCGGCGTCCATCAAATGATAAGATGCTGCCGCAGTGCATAGAGTACAGTGGTCGGGCACGATCTCAGCATGGCCTTCTTCAAAGGCAGCATCATGCCCATCGTGATCACACTTGGAGTCGACTTCGTTCTGAGACTCGAGATACGAATGGTGCAGTCTGTGTACCCCGGGCATAACAACACCGCCTGCTACAAAACAGGCCAGCATCATCCAGGCCCCATATTGTACAAGATGTCGTTTCAAGTGCATAAGGGATTCACAGATTGCATCTATGCTTGACCACTTAAATCGATACCTTTATTGTTCCTTTTGCCCGGAGAGTTTGGCGATACCAAAATCGGACAGGGTCGTGTTCTCGCCCATCGCTTCTCACGATAATACAGCCCAATGAACCATGTCTCACAGGCTCCGTTTGGACCCGGGACGGCCTAGAGTATCCCACCGGGGTTCTCGTGTCCCTCCGGGAGCACAGCAAAGAGGATATCGTCTGCCACGCGCCAGACAACAACGGGGTGTCCGCGGATTGTTTCTATGATCGGGACCGCAGGTTCTTCCAGCGATCGCAGGAGGCTTTCGCCGACAAGTGTCACTGCGGACAACTCTTTGAGAATCGCGTAAGAGTAACCGAAAACAACAATACTCTCGTCGCTGCCTGCGTCCTCGTATATAATCGTTGGAACTCTGCGTCCGCTCATTACTTCAGATGATCCGATTCCAGCAAGGGTCGCTGATCGTAGAGCCGGTACCATGATCACGCGCCCGAAGTGCGTCAGAATAAACTGTTCCGCCTGGGCCGCATCTGTCGTGGGAAGCACTGGTCGGACATTAGAAGCTTTTTCTACTGAAAGCTCGTAAACACTGGGAGTAGTAGGTTCGGGCACTGCAAAATATTGTGCCGCAACGATTGCAGCCAGTCCGGTAAAAAATATGGTAAACACAGTGGCGACTAGCTTTAGCGCTTTTCCATTTTTTGCCACCGCTTTCTTTTCACGCCTTGCTGCGGATATAGACGGCGCAGTGACCGGTCTTTCACCGGGACTGAAGCGGGACTCAACGAAACGATGGATAGTGTCCGGAGTCTTTTCAAGGTAGCTGGAACTGAACGTCTTGAGGTTGTCGGTAATCCACGTCCTCGGGACGCCAGCCTCTGTTTGGATTGATTCGAGTCTCACTGCTGACCCGGCGATAATATTCTCGAGCTTATGGAATACCGTCTCGATCTGGCGGGTCGCATGATCCGTCTCAAAACCTGTTATTTCTGCAATCGAATCCGGTTCGTAACCTTCAACCGAGGTGAGAAAGAGCAATAACTGCTCTCCAGGCTTCAACTGCACAAATGCATACGGAAAGGCTTCATCAAACAGTTTTCGATGAATGCGATACTTCAAGTCAGATTGAACTTCTGCAGGCGCCTGGCCGTCCGGTGGTGTCGCATGTTGTAAGATTGATATGAGCTTTGCGTAGAACGAGCGCCGTAATCGATCAGAGTCACCGGTAACCTCGTAGTCGGGCAGCGAACCGTCAAATGCTTCTTTGAACAACTTGCCGGAATCAGTGTCATCGGGTAACAACAGCTGCACTGCGGCAAAAAGTCGGTCTATGTTGTCAAGTCGAGTCAAAAGTTGGCTTTCAGGCTATTCCTGCCGTTCGGATTGAAACAATAAACTGATTGTCGACCCTTTTGCGAGTCCCATTAGTTCTGATGCATTTCCGCAATTGACTGCAATCTCCAGAAAATCGACGCTGTTGAACAGAACTACCGGTTCACTGGTTGCAACGCCGCCGTACGTGGAATGGATTCCTTCTACGATGTGATTGCCAACGTAGCACTTCACCCGACGATCTCGACGGGACTCAGACAGGACCTTTCTGGAAATGTTTGTAATGCAGTTCCCGTAGTGATCCACATGAACTACCCATCCTTGAATGCCTTCGTCGTCAGAAATCGGTAGAGCCCAGTGCATGGGCTTCAACTCTTCGATCGGCGTGCCCACCTCGTCTAACTGAATACCATTGGCGAGGTGTGCGGCCACAGCGGAAAAGATGTCTCGTCCGTGAAACGTGTTAGATGGATTGTGTGTTCGCCAGAACCTGGTCTGGTCCAGTTCAACGACAGTTTTTCGGCTGCCATTCAGGGCGAGTGTAAAAATACCGTTGTCGGGACCCACATAATATTGACCGTCCGCGGACACACCGACACTTTTCCTGCTCGTGCCGACACCAGGATCCACAACTACTATATGAACCGTGCCGGCAGGGAAGTAGGGAGCGCTGCTTTGAAGAACGAATGCCGCTTCCATAACATCCTGCGGTGCAATCGAGTGTGAGATATCCACAATCGGAACGTCACCCGCGATGCTCAGGATTGTTGCTTTCATGGCAGCAACATATCCGTCACTGGTCCCGAAATCGGTCGTCAGAGTGATAAGCGGCTTGTCCATTGATGATTACGCAGCGGTCTGGCAGGGTACACAATCAATCCTGTCGGCAGGATTGGAACCGGCAAGTTAATAAACGATTATCATGTATCCCGTGAGAACAGAGTGAACGTGGCCGCGATGGAAGTCGAACGTCTAACCGAGCGCCAATCCGAGGCAACAAACCAGTTTATAGAATTCTGGGCGGAGATGGCTACGCACTGGGGTATCAATCGCACCATGGCCCAGATACACGCCTTGCTTTACGTCACGGAAGGTCCATTGGATACCGAGATGATAATGAGCCGACTGGGCATCAGCAGGGGCAACGCAAACATGAATCTTCATTCGCTTCTACGCTGGGAGCTCGTTATGAAAGAGCCGGTCAGTGGGTCTAGAAGGGACCACTTCGTCGCAGAGAAAGATGTTTGGACGATTATGGCTCAGATCATCAAGAACAGGCAGCAGCAGGAAGTCGCCCCGATAGTGGACAAACTGGACGGATTCAGCGAGATGTTCAATTCCTCTGATGTCGAACGTACTGCCGGTGAGAACGTCTTTCTGCAACGGATTGAGAACCTTAGCGAACTGATGACGGTGTTTCAAAATGTAACCGAGTCGCTGATTCCATTCGTTCAAAAAGAAAATATGGCATTGATTCAGCAGCTGGTGCAGTTTGCCGAGTCGATGAAAGCGACTCTGTCGCGCCCGTCAGACAACAGGTAACAAATGAATGAGTAACACTTACCAGAAAGGTCTCAAGGGAGAAGAAATCGCGGTAGAGTATCTCGAACGAAACGGCTACCGCATCCTTGAACAACGATACAGATTCGAGCGAGCTGAGGTTGACCTGGTTTGCTTTGATGAGCCGCGCCCCGGCCATCCCGGATACATTGTTTTTGTTGAGGTCAAATCTCGGCGTACTTCCAGTTTCGGAAAACCGGAGGACTCAGTTACGGAAGCTAAGCAGAGGTCCATAATCAAAGCCGCCGCAGCATACCTTTACGAGTCCAAGATGGAGCGAGCGTTGTCTCGATTCGACGTCATAGCGATAGACCTTTCAGGTGGTCAACCGGAGATCTCTCACTTCAAGAATGCGTTTGATGCTTCTGACGCCTACGCGGACTAGCGTCCAGGTCGGTACTCGACCGGCACCTCGTCTGCGACGCGTTCGAACGCATAGTAACCGTAGAACGTCACGCCATACGGATCAAGTACTTCACCCTTATAGTCGACAGTTGTGGGACCTTTCTCTAAACGGATCCACGAAGTCTGAAACTTCGGTCGACTACCTCTCGAGCGCCCACTCCAGCTTAAATAGGCCTTGTCCTCTTCTTCACCTTTGAAGATGATCTCCAGAAAGCCATCGAAGTCGAGCGTGAATTCGGTGGCGTCAGCACCGGGCTTGATGATTGAATATGGGTCAACGGGAAATCTGTTACCCATCTGGGGGCTCGCCGAAACCTGACTGGAGGAGGCCATGGCTGTCCTTCCGTACGTCTCAAACCCTTGCTCCTTTACCTGCTCTGCCAGCAACGCCAGCATGAAGTGGTGAAATGAACCAACGAAAGCCTTTCTACGGTTCGCATGCCATGACTCTCGTTCGAGATCGTCGGTCGGCACCATCTCCTCGAACAACGGTTCACCGTCGTACTTGGTACGATTAATCTGTGCCTCAAAATCTTTTAAGAAGTATTGTACCCGATAACCCAACGCGCGATTTTCAATAATCAACTGATCGGCGGCAGTTGCTACGAGCGTTCCCCGGTCGGATGAAAAGTCAAGGACCTCCGGATTGACGATGACCGTTGAGTCCGCATACGGGGTCTCGCCGATAAACTGCGCTGTAAAACGCTCCAGACGTTTTTTCCATTTTTTGTCTCCCTTGGCCTCCACAATGACTTCTCCGAGGCCGATAGTCGCCGGCTCAAGTTGAAGGTCAATAGTTCGTTCTCCCGGCGTACGGAAAAGGATGTCTCTTGTCTGCGGTTCATAACCCAGACTCGACACGTACAGATGAAGTACGCCTACGGGAAGGTCGGCGAGCTCATAGAACCCCTCGACATCGGTTGTTGTCCCCCGTGTGGAAGAGGCGATAAAAACGTGCACTCCGGGAAGGCCATCACCAGTTTCCGCGTCGGTAATTTTTCCTTTGAGGGTAACGGCGGTTGTTTGCGCGGTCGCTGGTTCGTAAATGCCGCCAACCAGAAGCAGAAAGAAGATGTATGAAAGGTAATGACGCATAGTTCAAGCAGATAGTCAGACATTGTTTGGTCTAGCACAGAATGTACCAAACTTGGCGACGGATGTATTTTTACCCCGACGTAACGTGAAACGGCCCTAATGTGGTATCGCTTGACGGGAAGCACTAGTATGGCACTTGGCGCCGTCCAAATGGTGAGACGCATTGGCCAGTGGAGTGTTCACTGCGGGAAGCTTCTATCGGGCGGATCTGATTGCATCCAACGTAGATTCATCCTCCAGTGCTGTGGTGTTGCCAATCTCTTCGTCAAGGTAGCAGCTCCGGATCAGTCGTCGGATGACCTTGGCATTGCGCGTCTTTGGCAATGCGGTTACGAATAGCACGGCTTTTGGTCGCAGCGGCTTACCCAGTTGTTCAGCTATGAGTGCGCTTACATTCGAACGCTCGGTGTCAAGGTCAGAAATCGAATCCAGATCTTCGCGGAGCACACAGAAGACTACGAGAGCCTGACCTTTTGCATCGTCCGGGACACCAATGGCGGCGCTTTCAGCAATGCGGTCAACCGCATTTACAACGGCCTCAACTTCAGCCGGTCCAAGTCGTTTTCCCGCGACCTTAATGGTGTCATCACTGCGACCGAGGATGTACCATAATCCATGCGAATCGATAGCAGCAAAATCACCGTGAACCCAGACACCCGGAATTTTCGACCAGTAGCTTTCTACATATCTTTCCGGGTCATTCCAGAAACCACGGGTCATTCCTATCCACGGTTTCCGGATCACAAGTTCACCCACCTCACCCCGGACAGATGCGCCTGATTCGTTGACGACATCAACGTCCATCCCCGGAACGGGTCCTGAAAATGAGCAGGGGGATAATGGTTTGAAGAAATTTCCACAGATGATACCGCCGCTAATCTCCGTACCACCTGAATAGTTCAGGATAGGTTTTTGACTGTCCAGAACGTTTTCATATAACCACATCCAGGATTCGGGATCCCACGGGCTGCCGGTTGATCCGATCGCTCGAAGGCAACCGACATCATGTTTGCGAACAGGCTCCGCTCCATGCACCTTCAGCGCTCGAACAAGGACAGGGGACAGGCCGAGAAACGTGACGCCGTGGCTGTCAACCATTTCCCATAGTCGGTCCACGCCGGGATAGTCGGGAGCTCCATCGTACAGAACCAGCGCGGCTCCATTCAGCAGCGCCCCAAACACAAGCCAGGGTCCCATCATCCAACCCATATCACTCATCCAGTAAACCACGTCTCCATTTCGGACATCCATGCAGTGACGCATATCCTGTGCACTTTTGATCGGGAATCCGCAATGAGTGTGAACGGCACCCTTTGGGCGGCCAGTCGTGCCGCTCGTGTAGATGATCATTAGAGTGTCTTCTGCCTCAGTTACCTCGGTCCTCGATTTAGTGGAGGTGTTGCGAACAAAATCATCCCAACGAATGTCTCGATCATTTGTCCATGGGCAATCCTCACGACCGATCCGGGAGACAACGACTACCTGCTCAATTGTGGGGACATCATGTAGTGCCTCGTCCGCTGTCTCCTTCATGTTGACCGGGTTGCCCCTGCGATAAAAACCATCAGCGGTAAACAAGACTTTGGCACCGGCATCATTCAGGCGCATCGAGATCGCAGATGGACCATAGCCGCTGAACAACGGCAACACTATGCCGCCTATCTTGATTGTGGCGAGAAATGCGATGACCACCTCGGGCACCATCGGCATGTATAGTCCAACTGCATCGCCTTTTCCAATTCCCGCCGATCGCAGAGCATTTGCACAACGACAGACTTCTGCATTCAACTCACGGTAGGACAGAGAAGAAGTGAAGCCCTCCTCGGACTCATACCTGACGGCCACCTGATTACCGGTGGAAGTATTCTGCCATTTGTCCAGCATGTTATGGATGATGTTCATTTCACCACCGACACACCAGCGGGGGAACTCTGGTCCACTTCCGGGCACAACTACGTTTTGGTACTCGGTATAAAACTGGATGTCGAGATCCTTCATTACAGCGTTCCAAAACCACGTAATATCATTTACAGAACGCTCCTGCAGCTCGTCTATAGACGCGATGCCATACAGGTTCATGAAGTGCTGCAGGTTCGTGTCCTGGTTGTGGTCAGAATCAGGAAACCAGACGGGCTCCTGCCCAAAAGGAAATGATGTACTTTGCATACGTTGATTTCATGGTCTCAGAGTGCCTCAATATACAACAACGACTCGTCACACTCGTTCTTGTGTGGGTGGCTGCTCTTCCTCGCGAAGTACAACGTCCGAGACTGCCTTGAATTGTTTCTCCCTCATGTAGGCATCCAGCGAGAACCGGCCTGAACCAAACACTACGCATACCACAATTGCGACCAAAAGGGCTACGTCGAACCATACCGCATAATGAATACCGGGTACTTCCGAACGCAACTCATGCCCGAAGAGGAACAAAATAAACAAGGGGACTTGCACCGATGCTGCAAGACGGGTCAGCAGACCAAAAATAAGCAGTATGCCGCCAACAAGTATAGCAAGCGTAAAGAGAGGTATGAGAAGTGTTGAAGAGATAAAATCTAAACCGGTCTCTTCGAGGACTCTCATTGCAGAAGATTGCGACAATATATACTGAACGCCGCCCGCAGCCAGGACGGCACCTGTTGCAATTCGAACGGCGTCTACGTACCAAGGTACGTGAACGCCGGAAACTATTTTTTCCCACTTGTTGATCATAGTTCAATCCTGTCGAGCAGTTGCTGGCTAGGGTCGACAACTCAAAAGTGCCTCAAGGTGCACACGCGACAATTCGTCTTCACCATCAAGACGGGTCGTACTTACTATGACAATAAACTCCGCAAGAAACCGTAACAGAGAAGCCGCGTTGGTCACATCGAATGACAAAGCGAACCGGGAGTATTCAGTCGCAATATATGAATACTGGTCTGCTTTATTATTATAAAACCAACGTCTTACAAACAGGTCGCGTATCTATAACATGACGAACGATTCGGAAAACTTGAAAGAGCGTCTTACCGATGAGCAGTATCGGATAACCCAGGAGAAGGGAACCGAGAGGGCCTTCACCGGCAACTACTGGGATCACAAGGAAGACGGGATGTACACATGCGTCGTGTGCGGTGAACCTCTTTTCGACTCTGGAACAAAGTACGATTCAGGTTCGGGATGGCCGAGTTTCTACAAACCTGTCGAGTCGGACAGTGTGGCGACGGCTGACGATTCTTCTCATGGGATGGTAAGAACCGAAGTGGTATGCAAAAGCTGTGGTTCTCACCTGGGACACGTATTTCCAGACGGGCCGCGCCCGACAGGTTTGCGATACTGTATCAATTCTGCGTCCCTGGATTTCGAGGAAAAAGAACAGGAAGATCCGGACGATGCATCTTGAAAGAGATGGAATAACCCGGAGCGCATTTAAGTAGCATAGTTAGAGACGATACAATGGAGTGATACACCCCTCAATCACTCCAATGAAGACGCGATACAAGTTTTTTGTTGCCTTGATGGTTGCTACGAGCGCACCTTTTCTCGCCGGAGGGATTTGGCTTGAGATTGTCGCCGTAAGTAAGGCATTTGACGGCGATGGGATTTCTGTTCTGAGCTACATGCTGCTTGGTATGGCGCTGGTGGCAATCGGAGTCGCGATACCTGTAATAGCATTACGGACTGCCCGCACTGGTACCAGGTTTGAGGACTTGAAAGAGGCGCATCCACAGGAGCCGTGGTTTTGGAGGGATGATTGGACCAGACAGTTGCTCAGGAGTGGTTCAGAGTTCCCATCAGGTGCCGTCCTTGTGTGTCTACTGTGGAACTGTGCGATGATAGGCCTTGGCCTGCTCCTCTATCGACAGTGGCTTATCGAGGATGATCCGTTCAAATGGTCCGTCCTTATTATACCTTTCATCGGAGTCGTCCTGACTCTATATGCAGTCCGTTCGGTACTGGGCTGGTTACGGTTTGGTGAAAGCAGGTTTGTTCTTGCAACACTTCCTGTACCTGCAGCCGACCTGGTAGAGGGAATCGTATATACAGAAATCCACCCTGACGATGTACCAAGACACGGTTTCAGAGTATCGCTATCATGTATAAACGAGAAGGTGCGAATCGATCGTAAGGCTCGCACAACGCGCTCGTATTTGCTCTGGCGCGACGAGCAGCGATTCAAAAGTGCAAACAATCTCGAAGATCCCGACAAAGTAGTAATACCGCTGTACTTTCGTCTTCCAGAAGACTGTACGGAGACCAGTATGCAGACGAATAATCGCGTAACCTGGAAGCTCGAGATATCGGGCAAGACCGGCCGCGGTGAATATTTCTCCGCCTTTACACTGCCGGTGTTTCGGGATCATCGGTTCGATGCTCGCTTTGTTGATTGGGCTGACTGTCCATCGCAACTTCCTGCCCGATATTCCCCCAACCTGGTAAAACAGATGCCCGAGATAATCGGTACGGGCATCGAGGTTGACTCGACACGAGATGACTCGACAATCCTGCACCTTGCGCGTGCCCGAAACCGGGCCCTTGCGGTGTTGGTGGGACTAATAACGGTCGTCTGGTGGACCATGACAGCGATGCTGTTCGTCCGCGAGGCACCTCTGATGTTTTCGGCTCTGTGTGCCGCCGGCGGGATGCTGGCGCTGTATGGTTCCATCGTCATGCTGACCTACGAGTCGACGATAACCGTCAGGCGCGACGGAATCGAGTATCGAAGAGGACCCTTCGGCAGGGGTCCTTTGAAAACCATTTCAGGCAGGGATGTTGATGAAGTTGAAGTCGTGACCGGATCACGCGCTGGAACAGGGTATCTGCATAACATCGTGGTGACAACACGATCCGGTGAGGCGCAGGTCATAGCAGACCTCATCAATGATCGGGGAATTGCGAACTGGCTTTCGTTCAAAATCCAGTCAGAATTGTTTGGCTACAGTCCAGAGTATTCTGCTGACGACTATCGAACGCCACGTAGCGACCGGGACGTAGTTCGGCGCATCTCGAATCTGAACGACACAATCGGCAATCGTATTTCTACCGTGCAGCCCGCAGTCAATTAGCGGCCGTTCGTGGATACTCCGTGAGATTCCGGTTTCCACGACAGAATGTAATCCTTCTGCTCGGCCTCAAGGGCTGCCTTGGTGAGATTCAGCGGCTTGAATGTATCAACCATTACGGCCAGTTCATCCGTGCCGGGCTTTCCGATTGAAGCTTCCACAGTACCTGGATGCGGACCATGCGCAATACCGCCGGGGTGCAGAGTGAACGATCCCCGGTCAATTCCCTTGCGACTCATGAAATCACCCTCTGCGTAGTACAGCACTTCGTCGGAGTCGATGTTAGAGTGGTTATATGGCGCCGGAATGCCTTCAGGATGGTAGTCAAATAACCGGGGCACAAAGCTGCATATGACGAAATTGCGACCCGCAAATGTCTGGTGGACTGGAGGCGGTTGATGGACGCGACCCGTTATCGGTTCGAAGTCGTGGATGGAGAATGCATATGGATACATGTATCCGTCCCAACCGACGAAGTCAAATGGATGGTAACGGTAGTAGAAACGATGGAGCAGTCCATGCTTTGCGATGCGTACTTCGAATTCACCTTCTTCATCGTGTGTGACCAGTTCCGAGGGTGGTCGGATATCTCGTTCACAGTAAGGACTGTGCTCCAACAGCTGGCCAAATTCGTTGCGGTATCGTCTTGGAGTCTTGACTTCAGAGAAACTCTCGATCACAAGTAATCTTCGAGGTCCGTCATCGAACTTCCAGCGATGAGTTATCGTCCGGGGAATGTGGACGTAATCTCCTTGAGAGAACGACAGCGAACCGAAGGGACTCTCCATGACGCCGCTTCCATCGTGAACATAGACAACTTCATCTGCAACAGCGTTCCGGTAGAAATAGTCCATTGGCTCCGTCGGCGAGCAAAGAGCCAATCGAACGTCCGCATTTCCCATAACGTAGTTTCTCGCGGTCAGCCAATCGCCGGATGACGGAACCTGCGAGCCAAGAATGTGACGGTGGGCAAGAAAGTCCTTGTCCGCGTATTCAACGTCGTAAGGAATCGGGTCACCGATTCGGTCAATGATAGTCGGTGGATGAACATGGTACGCAATGGAGGAGATTCCGCTGAACCCCTCGGCACCAATTACCTCTTCCGAGTACAAGGATCCGTCAGGTTTCCGAAACTGCGTGTGCCTTTTGTGCGGGAGCTTTCCCAGCCGAAAGTAGTGAGCCATAATAGTCTTCTCTATAGTGTGCCGCGTCGGGCCTGTTCACGTTCAATCGCTTCAAACAACGCCTTGAAATTTCCCTTGCCAAAGGAACGGGCGCCCTTTCGCTGAATGATCTCGTAAAAAACTGTTGGCCGGTCTTGCACCGGTTTCGTAAATATCTGGAGCAGATAGCCCTCATCGTCCCTGTCAACCAGGACACCTAGTTCTGCGAGCATACTGACATCTTCATCAATCTCACCAACCCGTTCCAGCAGTACGTCGTAATACGATCCGGGCACAGACAGAAACTGAATGCCTCTCTGTCTGAGCAGCGAAACAGTATGCAAAATATCGTTCGTGGCGATCGCAATATGTTGTACGCCGGCTCCGCGGTAGAAATCAAGATACTCTTCGATCTGGCTCTTCTTTTTGCCCTGCGCCGGCTCGTTAATCGGAAATTTTATTCGCTCGTTGCCGTTGGCCATTACCTTGGACATAAGGGCAGTGTATTCTGTCGAAATGTCCTTATCGTCGAACGACACCAACTGTCTGAACCCCATTACGTCAGCATAAAATTTGACATATTTATTCATGTCTCCCAGATCAACATTACCTACGCAGTGGTCGACGTATTCCAGACCAACAGGTTCAGACGGAAAATCAATTCTATCCGTCGCCTCGAAACCGGGCATGAAAAGTCCGGAGTAATTGTGTCGGTCTACGAACGTGTGGATCGTATCTCCATAGGTACGGATGGAGGCACGGGTAATGTGGCCGTGCTCGTCCTCGATCCTCTCCGGGCGGTGAACCGGTGTTGCACCCCGCTCTACCGTGTTGTCAAAAGCGGCTTCTGCATCATCTACCCAGAATGCGATATCTCGAACTCCATCCCCATGCGCTTTAACATGATCCGCGATAGGGGACTCAGGTGCGAGTGCTGAAGTCAACACGAAACGCACTTTGCCCTGCGTCAGGAGGTAGCTTGTTCTGTCTCGCGAGCCAGTCTCCAGTCCGCTATAGGCTGTTATATTAAAACCGAAGGCGGCACGATAGAAATAGGCCGATTGAAGAGCGTTGCCTACATAGAACTCAATGTAGTCCGTACCGTTAATCGGTAGGAAATCGTCTGCGGTGTCTGTCTCTGCCTGGACAGCAAGTGACGTATCATCCATCGTTCGTAGGTTTTAAATGACTCTGGCTGAAGGTTATTAGACCTTTCGTCCAACAACTCGTTCCGGTATCTGGCTAACTATAAGAACGCTTGATAAGCCCATATTCGATCATAATAGATAGATGTACCTGTGATTAAGCCCTGGACTACGACGAAGACGGCATATCTCATAAAGCGGGATTGGATGAACGTTCGGAAAGATGAAGTGAGGCTGCCCAATGGCGTGATACTCCCGGAATTTCATGTTGTCGAATATCCGGATTGGGTCAGTGTTCTTGCGGTGACCGACGATCGGAAGGTCGTGCTCGTAGAGCAGTACCGCCACGGTGTTGAGTCAGTCAGTCTTGAACTGCCGGCCGGTCGAATCGACAGAGCCGAAAATCCCGAGAGTGCGGCTGTTCGCGAGCTGGAAGAGGAGACCGGGTATGTTGCGGATGATCTGAGACTTATTGGAACCTGCGCCCCGGAGCCCGCAAAACATAACAACTTTGCGCACCTTTATTTCAGTGGCAACGTCAAACGAAAGGGCATTGCGCGACCGGATGCATCTGAAGATATTCAAGTCTGCCTGCTTCCTGTTGCTGAGCTCGACACCGCTATCAATGAAAACAGGTTTATTCACGGGATCCATATTACGGCCATTCTATGGGCACGACTGCGGGGTTGGCTCGATCAGTAAATGGCAACAATATTGCCTCTCATGAACCGTTAATTGTACTTATAAAATATCATTCCGCCATTTGACAAAATCACCTTTCATAGCTCTTCCAGTACTAGTTCTGGCGATGATCGGACTTACGGCCTGCGGGGATCGTGTAGTTGTTTCTGAACTTCAGGTCGAACGCCTGGGTTGGGACACTCTGACCGTCTCAGCTGATTTCAGTCAGAGGCGGCTGTTCGGTGGTTACGAACCCGTTGCCCCGCCGTCGATCACGGTGCGACTATTTGACTCCCGGTTTGACACGCTACACAGCGGATCCTCTACCAAGTTGATCGTACCGGATCGGGATCTGGGCAGCGAAGAAAAAGTCCTTGTCGAATTGTGTGCGGATTTCGATAGCGGTGAGCTGTGCGAACAATCAGGGTTTACAGCGTCGCGAAAGAAATACTCGGTACAGCAAGAGATAGACTACCCGGCTGATAATGGCTACGATAAGGGAGAATACCGTGCAATCTTCAAACTTGATCGGTTAAGGTTTGGCACGGAAGAGTGGGAGCAAATTGAACTACCCGATTCGTTTACGCGATACGTGATTGCGTCAATTGATAGCGCCGAGGGAGGTGCGATTCGAATTCCGCTTCGGCGACTCAACGGCCGTTTTAATCTTTCGACCTACGACAACTACCGTGACTTCCGGTACTACTTATTGTCGCACTTGCTCGACTATAACGCGGCAACTATCCGTTTTGACATGTACGCGGCCAATCGGGGACAGCATTCCATACTTGCATCGGAAACGAGAGTTGTCAAGACGAAGTCCCGGCAAACCCGAGAACTCGAGGCGGGCATGTTCATGCAGGAAGCGTCGAGACGTATTCTTTCCGGGCTGAGAACATTTCCTATTGGTACTGAAGAATTCGCGTATCTGAACGGTTGGAACTACATCAAAGTGACCAGTAGATATAGCATAGAGATGGATCTGTCCTGGCGAAGTCGTTTTATACGTGAGCGATGGTATACGCTTCAGGGTACGTTGGAGGTTAATGAGGACGGAACCGATCCCACGTTCCGCGTCGTTTCAGGCAATTCGAGGGCCTTGAGACGCTGGCGTGACCGTTTCCGTGATGACACGGTTCGAATGAACCCGCTTGGCGTAAAATCTACCGAAGGAGCATCAGAAACGGACAGTACAAACGGTTCCAGCGGTCCGGATAATGACTAGTTACCGCTAGACAGTCACACGCTACTCCAGTACATTGCAATTGCGCCCGGCGCGATGGTGTTGGGCCCACCGAACAGGACGGAAATTCAATTAGCTGATCAGCAACTTGGCTCAGAAAAAATACAAGGCCCTGGTTCTAGACGAAACGGAAGGTGTGCTAACCGCATCGGTTCGAGAGGTCTCAAACGGCTTCGATCCCGGTCGGGGAGATGTGTTCATCAGGATTCTGTACAGCAGCGTTAATTACAAAGACGGCCTTGCGGTCACAGGAAAGGGCAAGATCGTCAGAGCCGATTATCCGTTTGTACCCGGGATTGACCTCGTTGGTGAAGTGCTCGAGAGCCATTCGACAAAATATGTACCCGGTGACCTCGTAATTGGAACTGGTTGGCAGATCGGCGAGGTCCACTGGGGTGGATACAGTCAGTACCAAACCGTACGGGCTGAGTGGCTGGTACCGTTGCCCGATGGTATGTCGGCAGAGGAGTCAATGGTGGTTGGCACAGCAGGCTTTACTGCGGCACTGGCGATTGTTGCCCTTGAAAAAAATGATGTTCGGCCCGGCGACGGCGATATAGTTGTTACGGGCGCCACCGGAGGCGTCGGCAGCATGTCGGTAGCGATGCTTCACAGGCTGGGGTATCGTGTCGTCGCGAGTACGGGAAAGACCGAAGACGACTACTTGAAGAGCATCGGAGCGGATGAAATCATTCATCGATCAGTCCTTGCAGACGGACCGTATCGGCCTCTCGACAGTGCAAAATGGGTCGGGGCGATTGACTCCGTGGGAGGTACTACGCTGGCGACCCTTCTCACGCAGATAAAACTTCATGGTGCCGTAGCAGCATGTGGACTTGCCGCCAGCCATCGACTGGATACTAATGTCTACCCATTCATCTTACGCGGTGTTAACCTGCTGGGAATCGACTCTAACTATTGTCCATACGATCGAAGGGTGGAAGCCTGGAATCGTGTAGCATCGTTGCTGGATTCGGATTTGCTTGGCGAAATGAATCGCATGATTACTCTGCACGACATCCCGAATGTTGCTGAGGAAATTACGTCAGGGAAAGTGAAGGGTAGAGTAGTTGTTAATATCCAGGGGAGTTGAGAACAATGTCCGTCTCGTTCTGGCAAAAATCTGCCTCTTCTGAACCGCAGAAATTCGATTATATCGTCGTTGGCGGCGGTGTTGTTGGCACGTCTGCTGCATACTGGTATTCGCGGTTAAACCCGGGAAGTCACATCGCCATCGTAGAGGCAAGGACACTGGCACGGGGCGCGAGTGGTCGGAATGCGGGCTTCGTTCTTCAGGGAACTGCTACAGACTTTCTTACCGACATCGAAAAATACGGCGAAAACCGGGCTGGAAAGTTGTACCGGTTGACTGTTGAAAACAGAAACCTCATCGAATCCGAGCTCGACAAGGATACCATTCGTTTTGAACCAACCGGGTCAATTATTGCCGCTGCGACTCCCGATGAGAACAAGCGACTGCAGGAAAGCATCGGACCGCTTCGAAGCGCAGGAGGCCGGGCTGTTCATCTGTCTGCCTCCGAGGTAAACAGTCGCCTTTCGTCGAGAAAATTTCTTGGAGCACTGCTAGTCTCGACGGGAGGCAAGGTCGATCCTGTTCGTCTTGTCAACCACATTGCCTTGGAAAGCGGCGCATCGATAAGGGAGAACAGTATCGTAGAGGGAATGGAAATGCAGGGGGCCAATGTCTTCGTATATACCGGAGCCGAATTATTAACCGCACCCACAGTAACAGTTGCCCTTAATGCTTATCTGCCCAATTTATTTAGCGAGTTGTCCAGGTATGTCAGGCCCGTCAGGGCCCAGATGCTGGCGACCAGCCCTTCGACGGGACCGCGGCTTGGCTATCCTGTGTATTCTCACGAGGGATATTTTTACATCCGCCAGTCTCAAAGCGGACAATTGCTCGTCGGAGGTGCCCGACACCTTCATGTTCAGGAAGAGGTAGGCTACGAGGATACGACTACCCGGGCGTTGCAGAATGATCTCGAGGCATATATCCAATATTACTTCCCGGATCACGGCTATGAGTCCGTAGAAAGCAGGTGGTCAGGGGTAATGGGCTTCTCTCCGGACGGCCTGCCGTCGATTGGCAGGGTCCCGGGTCTTGTGGGCGATCAGTACTGGGCGGCTGGATTCACAGGCCACGGAATGAGCATAGGATTCCTGTTCGGACGGATCCTGGCGAAATTAGCCATGGGCTCTCAGCCCGTGGAAGCAAACCTCTTTGATGCCAGTCGAATTGACGTCGAACGCCGTCAGGCAGCATCACGCTGAATTTCAAAGCCGTTGATTTCCATTGCCCGATGAAGCGCAGAGATTCTCTGATCGAGATCCTGCATTTCCGTATAGGTCTGCTCGGACGTTTTGCTCAACACCCGTCCGAACTCCTTTAGCGCCCGCTTCTGATTGGCAATCTGATCACGATCAGCATCGGACAGGTCAGCTGAGCTGTTCGATTCGATCATTGAAATGCGACGCTGGACAGCATCAAGTTCAGAGCTGATCTTCTCGATCGCATCGTTTGAGACTCCAACTTCTGCCGGATTCAGACTCGCATTCTCCAGGGTCTCTCGAGCGGACAAAAGAGCCGCACGGTCACGCTGTACTTCTCGAAAGAGGTATACCGAAAAGAAGAGGATCGCAACGGTCGGGATTTGTAGAACAATGAGGACAAGGATGGAATCCATTGGAAGAGGTGTTTTACGGGTTTATGAGACGGGGCCTACACTGATGAAATATCGACCAATTCGCGAGTAAATTAAGACCTGATTCTTAAGAACTACCCGTGGCTGAATGCCTTTGATATCTGGCGCCGATCGGGCAATTCACCGGCTTAACCCGAGTATTTCGTAGCCGATACCGCCATTACCCGTTCACGCAGTGGAAATCCACGCTGCAAAGGTCCGAATTGCGTACTCGATCAAGATGAAGAAAAAGTCTACCGTCTCAAAGCTCAAAGATCAGATCAGCAGAATAAGCCAGCTTCTGGACGACACCGAAGCAGGATCGCAAGAGTTGACTGAGCCTGACACTTTCTTCGACAACAATGAGCAGAAGGAGACGGAGAGTCGTGTGCACCAGCCACAGTCATTCGATGCTACCGATGATGAGCCCGTCTTCTTTGAATCGATCGTTGACGATCAGCCAGCAGACTATTCTGTAACCGATTACGAAAACGGCTTCGAGGCCGAAGCTGTCGATGAGACGCCGGCTGCCCCGGCATCCCCGGATGCCGATTTTCAGAATTCATACGAATCAGATCCCGAGAAGGACAAAGCCGACGAATTTGTCGAGTTCGACGATGTAGACGCCGGCGCCATCATCAGTGGGACCGGACTCGACGTGCGGGATCGAGTCGTCAACCAACTCCTGACCAAGGGCCTGATTGACAAGAACCAGCTATACAAGAGTTGGGAAGAATGGAAGCGCGTGCGCGAAGACGGATACCGGATCTCCCTTTGGAGAGTGCTTACCCTGGATCCCGACCTGGATCGTGAACTGATCTACGAAGAGGCAGCACGCGTATATGCCTTCAAACCGGCTAACGTATCCAAGCAAGATGCATTAACCTTTCTGACCCGCGTAGCCGACTCCTTCGAAGATCGATTTCTGGACAAGATGGTGCAGAATTTTCTGATCCCGATCAGCCAGGAAGCAGACCCGCGTACCGGCGAACGCAAGTGGATCTTCACGACCCACGACCCGACACGTCCCGAAGTACACAAACTGCTCCGGGACATGCGTATCAAGCGGTTCGAACTGACGTTCTCTCCGGAGGCGTTCGTTGTGGGTCTCGTCACCGAGGGCCTGCTTTCAAAAAACGAATATCTGGAACGACTCAACGCAGATCCGCTGGTCTACGATCTGGGTATGACGTACGAGGAGCCGGAGATCGATGAAGAAAAGCTGGATGCTGAGATCAATCGATCGTCACTTATCAACCTGTTCGAAGCAACGCTGGTCGAAGCGGTTAACCGCGGTGCTTCCGATGTTCACATCTTTCCGAATGCCAAGTCGAAAATCGAAATTCACTTTCGGGTAGATGGAGAGCTTGTACTGTGGCACAAGGAAGAACGTATTCATCCGGAAGCCATGCTTGCTGTTGTCAAGGACAACTCGATGAACGTGGATCGATTCGAGCGAGACACTGCACAGGACGGCTTCATCCAGAGAAAGGTTGCTGATACGGTCATCAGGTTTCGAGTCTCGGTGATCCCTATCGCCACCCACACAGCGGGCATTAATGCTGAGAGCATAGTCATCCGGGTTCTGGATGATCGCAAAGTGCTTACGGACATCAGCAAGGTTGGTATGCAAAAGAACAATCTTGATCGATTCAACCGCGCCATTCGTCAGCCCTACGGGATGATTATTCTGACAGGGCCAACTGGATCGGGCAAGAGCACAACACTTGTCGCAGCCTTGCACCAGGTCATTACGCCGAAGGTCAATGTTCTGACTATTGAAGATCCTGTCGAATACCTTATTAAAGGTGTGCGTCAGGTAAAGCTCAGTCACAATCTCGACATGGGTGGAGCACTTCGATCGCTACTTCGCCATGATCCGGATATTGTTATGGTCGGGGAGATGCGTGACAAGGAAACGGCTGAACTTGCAATCAAGTTGGCGAACACGGGTCACGTGACGTTCTCGACATTGCATACCAACGATGCGCCAAGTGCTGTAAGTAGGCTTTACAAAATGGGAATCGAGCCATTCCTGATCGCCTACGCCATCAATATGGTGGTTGCTCAGCGACTGATGAGGAAGTTGTGCTCAAAATGCAAAGTGCCAGCCGATCCGCGAAGATACAACGATCAGCTCATGGCGTATCTGGGTTTCACAGACGAGGATCGGAACATACAACTGTTTACAGCGCCACAGAACAATACGTGCCCTGAATGCAGCGGAGGCGGTTACCGGGGTCGTCGTGCAATTACCGAAACTCTTGATTTTTCGGATTCTGTACGTTCAATCATCCTTCAGGCGAAGGACATGATCGACGAAGGCGCAATCCGCAAGCAGGCTATTGAGGAAGGTATGATGACCCTGAAAAACGTCGGCAAGCTTGTCGTACTATCCGGCGAAAGTTCGATCGAAGAACTTGTTCGGGTCACGGGACTTTAGGCATCGAGTCCGGTACTTCTACTCGAAGCGAATCCAGAATCACCTCACTGACGAGTTCGACGGCTCCTTCATTAAAAAGGCTCGAGAACAGGTGGACGTTGCTGCCGATGGAATCAGGTTCAGCTCGATAGTTCAGATAGTCTGCAAACAGCACACCGCCGACTCGGCGTCGATTCACTGCCTTGCGAAATCTTGATCCACCACCATCGGTGTGATAGAAGTAAGCCAGATAGTCTATCGTGTCGTCTTCTGGATGAATCCAGTAGACAAATCTATCCTCGTAATCGCGACCGCCGTTAGCCTGCATGAACGTGACTTCAAGAGTCTCGTAACTCACTCCATCAACAGTCGTTCTACCAAGATATTTCGGAATGACTGCCGGATCGGTAAGCTGGTATGGAAGGAGGGCGAAATAAACGACCGAGTTTACGTCCGTTTCAATAGAGTTCCTGCGCTTCTCAACTTGCTCGACCAGGTTACCATTTTCGTATCGGTAGACACCGCTATTGTCCAGCACTTCGAGAACTCTGCCGGTGGAGTCGGCAAAGCCGCGGCTGTACCTGAACAGGCCGTCATATCGCCATACCTCAAAATGCTTGTCTCGAAAATTGAAGCTGACGTGAGTTCTGTCGAGGAGATGTTTACCCTGGTGTTCGGTGAGGCGTTCAATCAAGGACGACTCGGTAGGCTCGGGCGGTTGGCACGAACTTAGCAATACAATCCAAAAAGCAAGAAGAACGGAAAAGCTGCGTAGGACAAGCATTGTCAGGAGCCTCTATGTGAGGGCTTCGTTAGCATGAATTAATTCAATAGTTCCAGCGCGTTGGAACTGACACCGGCATCGACAGTGATAAACGAGTATAATACATAGTCTGCCGCATACGTTATGATGTTTTGGTCGTCAAAATCGAATTGATCGTTACAATGGATGTCGACCAGATGGCAGATTTTACATTAACTCAAAATACAGATCAGAAGTGACGAAAGCTGACATTGTTGATCGAATTGCGTCGGCTACTGGATTGACCAAGCTCGAAACGGAAGCCGTAGTTAACGGTTTTATGGAAAGTGTTCGGGACGCCCTGATCGAAGGGGATACGGTACACCTCCGCGGTTTTGGATCATTCAAATCGGAGCACCGGGCTCCGCGAACAGCCCGAAATCCGCGTACAAATGTAGAGGTAAAGATTGGCGAGCGATACGTCCCTGTTTTTAAGCCCTCTCGAGATTTGCGTGACGCAGTAGACAAAGCATCCAGGTAGTTTAAACGAAACGAGTGTATGACGACCAGGACTGGAGTGTGCCCGGCATGCGGGGCGCACCTTTCAAAGGAAGACAAAGTATGCCAGCTTTGCGGCGAGGTGATTGCGCCGGCTGGTATCGGTGCTGCCGATACTGAGGAGAACAGCCCTGAGGCAAATTCCGCGCAATTGCCTGCCGCTGCTGCCGTTTTCCAGGAGCTTCCGAAGCCAGTGGAGGCAGCCGATGCAGACTCCACGAAACCGGAGACGGGTGTAGCAGAGGGGAGTAGCGGAATTGGCGCAATCGTTCTTCTCGCAGGGCTTCTGCTGGTTGTAGGATTGTATCTGATTAGTTCCGTCTCTGGTAGCAAGCCTGCCGAGGTTCCCGATCAGGCATCTGTTGGCGCTCTGGCACCGCCCCCTGAGCCGGAAGTGCCACCGCTACGGGACGAACTTGTCCAGCAGGTTGCAACGATACGAGCCGAAGCAGACCGACGTGCAGGCACGTCCCGCCTCGACAAGCTTCGCGAACTTGCGGTCCTGTATCAGACGGAGGGTCGGTACGATCTTGCAGGCGACGTACAGACTGAGATCGCTGCAGAATCATCGATGGAGATAGACTGGGTCAGGGCCGGCAATCTGTACTACGACTGGATGGAGTCGCGTCAGGGCCCCGGAAAGTCCTACTATGCAAAAAAAGCAATAACGTCATACCAGGAAGCCTTGACGATCAATCCAAACAATCTTGACGTGCGGACAGATATGGCCGTTGCCTACCTTTTTGATCCGGACAATCCGATGCAGGCGATCATCAATACCAATCAGGTCCTTCAGGCTGACTCGATGCATCTTCAGGCTAATTTCAATCGAGGTATAATGCTGATGCAAATCAACCGAATGGAGGATGCAGTTACGCAATTCAAAAAGGTGATGCGATTGGAACCTGAACCAACTCATCCTGTGCACCAGCGAGCCTCCGAAGCAATACGACTCATTGAGTCACGCTCAGAAGGAAATGCTCCCTGAACCGAGTCATTGCTCACGACTCCTGATGCCATGCGTCACAATTCTCCTGGTTTCGCTTTCGGTTTCTTGTCGCCAGGCGCCTGATAAGGAGTCGGTTGTTCTGTTCGCCGCTTCGTCACTTACGGATGTCGCCGACTCGTTGCATCAGCGACTCGCCGTGCGCTATCCCGATACTGACTTTGCGGTACATGTTGCCGGCAGCTCATTGCTCGCCCGCCAGATCGAATCGGGGGCAAAGTTCGATATCTATCTTTCAGCCAACTCATCATGGATGACAAGGCTCGATCAGAAGAATATGCTTCTTAGATTTGACACGCTGCGGTATACGAATTCTCTGGTACTGGTTGGTACCGATCTTGACGCGACTCACGGAGCATCCGAGGTTCTGGACAGTGCAGAGCGTCTAGGTGTAGGCGATCCCGATCACGTGCCTGCAGGAATCTATGCCCGCGAATCATTGACGTGTATGAACAAGTGGGCCGAGGTCAAAGATCGTTTGATTCCCATGCTGGATGTCAGATCCGTTATCGTCGCTGTCAGTAATGGCTCGGTTGACGCCGGGATCGTGTACTCCACCGACGGTATGGCGACCGATCTGGATCAGTTGCCTATGGATCACGATTGTCAGCCGGATATAACTTACACGATCGGTGCCAGTCGCCGGTCAGGCGCTCTCACTCTTGCAGTTTATGATTATTTAGCTGGAAGGGGAGATGCGGCGGTTTGGGCTCATTATGGTTTTATTGAGAGACAATGACCGAGTGGGGCACAATATATCTCTCGATACGTGTAGCTCTCGTAGCTACACTGGCGATACTCCCCCTGGGTATTTTAACCGCATACGGATTGGCCCGGAACAAGTTAAGACCAGTATTTCTTTTTGAGAATCTGATCCAGTTACCACTCGTTCTGCCACCCGTCGTGACAGGTTTTTTCCTGCTATTTCTTCTAAGCCCCGACGGCTTCCTCGGAAGGCCTCTTGCCTTGCTGGGTTTAACTGTGCCGTTTACGCAGACCGCCGCCTCACTTGCAGCAGCGATCGTTGCATTTCCTCTAATGGTTCAGCCGGTGCGTGTAGCGTTTGAACAGATTGATCCCGAATGGGAAGAGGCAGGCTACGTTTACGGCGGTACAAGGTGGACTGTATTCAGAATGGTTACATTGCCTCTCGCCGGGCGCGGCGTAGCAGCAGGCATCATCCTGGCATTTGCAAGGGCGCTTGGAGAATTCGGAGCAACGATAGTTCTAGCCGGCAACATACCCGGCGTGAGCAGGACGATTCCCCTCGCAATATTTACCGAGTTAAATCGTTTGGAAGGTCAAGGTATGGCTATACGATTGGCCCTCGTCGCGGTGGGTATCTCTGTTGCCAGTCTCGCCGCGTATGCACTACTCACAAGAAAACTGTACAAGCATGATAAACCTGAGTCAGGTAGTTGGTAGCAGATCGCGACGACCAGTGGTTTTCGTGGCAACGGTGTTCCTCCTGGGCCTGTTAATTGTAGCGACAGGCTGTAGCTCTCAATCTACAGTGCGAGACTTTTCCGACCTGACGGGGACACAGTGGGAAATGACATCGATGATTGTTGCAACGGCAGAATTCCCCGGAAGCCCGGGTGACTTCAATCTCGAAATTGGCACAAAATCGGTTTCTGGTCGAAGCGACTGCAATCTGTGGTCTGCCGACTTCCTTTCGGGTAGCGACAATGACCTTACGATCGAGAATATGATTTCCACTGAGATCGCATGTCCTCCGACATCTATCGAGGGCCCTTATTTCGATTTGCTGATGCGCATCTCCACGTTCGAATCAGTCAATAAAACCCTGATCTTGAGAGCAGACAATTTCGACCAGATCATGTACCGACAAATAGAAAGCTAGAACGACATTTGCAGATTCGTATATTCGGTTCAAACCGAACGATATGAACCACGTCTTTTCTGAGTCAGATCATAAGCGAATAGAGGAGAGCGTAGCACGCGCTGAATCGCGCACGTCGGGGGAAATCGTCCCCTACCTGGTTACGTCGAGTGATGCCTACTCGATTGCGCGATGGCGATCTGGAATGGTATTTCTCATGGCGTCGATGGCAATCTGCTACGGAATAAAGAGCCTGTACTCAGGTTGGGACATTGGCTGGTTATACTCAGCAATTGGGCTGACCGTCGTAGGGACGATAGCCGTCATTGCCGGTGTGCTGGCCGTCGAGTTGATTCCCGCACTCAAAAGGCTGTTTGTTGGCCGCGACGTATTGGACAGAATGGTTTACCTCTCAGCGATGACAGCATTTGTTGAGGAGGAAGTATTCAAAACTGTTGATCGCACCGGTATTCTAATCTTCATGTCTACATTTGAGCGTCGTGTTCGCGTTGTCGGAGACGAAGGCATCAATTCCGTTGTCGAACAGGAAGAATGGGCAGAGGTCGTGCAGAAGATTGTTGCAGGATTTCAGACCGGCAACGTGACAGACGGAATCGTTGCCGGAATTGATGCTAGCGGAGACCTGCTGGAGCGTCATGGCGTTGAAATAGCACCCGGAGACACGGATGAGTTGCCAAACCGGCTCCGAATCCGCAAGCGCATGTAGCTCTACAGAAATCCGAGATCCAGCTTGGCTTCGTCGGACATCATCTCCATCGTATACGGAGGGTCAAAAGTTATTTCGACGTTTGCATCAACAATATCCTCTACTCCAAGTATCGCGTTTCGAACATCTCCCGGAAGCTGCCCGGCTGCCGGGCAGTTCGGCGCGGTCAACGTCATCCGGACATATACTGTGAAGTCGGGGTTGATGGTTACTTCGTAGATCAGCCCGAGGTCAACTATGTTGACAGGGATTTCGGGGTCGAACACGGTCCGAATAGCGTTCATCACCAGGGCGTCCATTTCGGTCCGTCCCGATTCGTTTGTGACAACTTCCATCATGATGATGCGTCCTCACGTGCGTAGTTCTTAACTTGTTCGACCATCGCGCTGAGGCCGTTCTTCCGGGTAGGAGAAAGGTGTTCGTTCATTCCAATATCGTCCAGAAAGTCGAACCTGGCGTCCCGAATCTCGGATCTCTGCAATCCATCAAGGACGCGTACTACCAGCGCAACAAGGCCTCGTGTAATCGCCGCATCACTATCCGCCTTGAAAAACACTTTGTCGTTCCGATAGTCAGGTCTGAGCCAGACCTGCGACTGGCAGCCATGAATGCGGAAGGCTTCAGTCTTGTACTCATCTTCGATTTTGTTCAACGATTCTCCAAGTTCGATCAAATACTCGTACCTCTCGAACCAGTCATCGAAAAGCGCGAACTCCTCAACGATTTCCCGCTCTCTTTCTGCAATGCTCTGTACCGCGGTCATGCCAGAATCCCTCGGACCCTTTCGACTCCTTTAACCAATGCATCAATCTCGGATCGTGTATTATACATACCGAACGATGCGCGAATAGTACCCGGTATCTTGAAGCGATTCATCAGTGGCATTGCGCAATGGTGGCCCGTGCGTACAGCAATTCCCATCCTGTCAAGGAAGGTCCCTGCATCGTATGGGTGAATATCACCAACAAGAAAAGAGATAACACTGGCCCGCGGGCAGCCATCTCCAATAATCCGCATACCAGGTATCGATCCAAGGGCATCAAGTCCGTACTCAATAAGCCCCTGTTCGTGTTTGCGGACCGCGTCCATGCCGATTTCGTTGAGATAATCAATGGCCGCGGCAAACGCAATCGCACCCGCAATGTTTGGTGTCCCAGCTTCGAACTTGAACGGCAGCGTATTGTATGTCGTTTTCTCGAACGAGACTGTTTCAATCATGTCTCCGCCGCCCTGATACGGCGGAAGCATCTCCAGCAGATCTTTCTTGCCGTAGAGTACTCCGAATCCCGTCGGCCCGTAGACCTTATGGCTTGAGAAGGCAAAGAAATCTGCATCGAGTGCTACGACATCAACGGATTCATGAGGGACCGCCTGAGCTCCATCTACCATAACCAATGCTTCAGCACTGTGGGCGAGGTCTATGATGGCTTTGAGAGGATGGATCGTCCCTATCGCGTTCGAGGTATGACCGATGGACACAAGCCGTGTCTTCTCGGTTAACAGAGACTCGTAATGTTCAAGGTCTAGCGTGCCGTCAGGTAGAACGTCAATGACTTTTAGAATTGCGCCCGTGTATTCGCACGCCATCTGCCAGGGAACGATGTTTGAATGATGTTCCATTCCGGAGATGACGATCTCATCTCCCGGCCGCAGGATGCCCCGGGAAAGTGCGGTTGCGACGAGGTTAATTCCACCGGTCGTGCCGGTAGTGAAAACAACCTCCTGTTCGCTTGCCGCATTGATGAACTTCTTGATGGTCCCACGTGCCGCTTCGAAGGCGTCGGAGGCCTCCTGGCTTAGAGTATGGATACCGCGATGGACATTTGCGTTCTGCTCAGAGTAGAATCGAGTCAACGTCTGAATTACCGACGCAGGTTTTTGCGTGGTAGCGGCATTATCGAAATAGACTAGATCCTGGTCATGGATTTTCCTTGAGAGGATCGGGAAATCATTCCTCACGCTCTCGACATCATAGTTGATGTCTGATAACTCAGAGATATTACTTTTTACGACATGATCCATTGTTGGATTTTGTAACTCCGACATTTCAAAGGACTCTTCGATTGAGTTCGTCCGTCAAGTATTCTCTCACTACAGGATTCGCTACCGATTCAACAACCTCTCGCGCGAATGCGCCAAGAAGTAGTGCACGTGCACGTTCCTCACTGAGGCCGCGTGACTGCAGATAGAACATACTCTCAGGCTCAAGACGCCCGGTGGTCGCACCGTGACTACACTTGACATCATCAGCATAAATCTCCAGTTCCGGTTTCGAGTACATGTGCGCTGAATCCGAAACCACAATGCTCCTGTTCGACTGATAAGCATTGGTTCGCTGTGCGTCGCGTCGGACAAGTACTTTTCCGTTAAATACGCCGGTCGAGTTATCGTATAAAACGCCCTTGAATGTCTCGTTACTGTAGCAGTCCGGCATGGCGTGGTCGACAATGCTGTGATTGTCGATCTGATTGTCACCACGCCCGATGAAGAAACCATTCAGGTGGGTTTCGCAGTGCGAATCTAGATGTCTGAAATTGAGGTTGTTGCGAATAAGTTTTCCAGAGAGGGAGAGTGTCAGATCGTAAACATAACTGTCTCGTTCCTGGACCGAATACAGACTGGTGACAGTTGAGGAATCCACATTCTCATCCTGCACTCGAATTATCGAGAGACGGGAGCTCTTACCGGTGTACGTTTCTATTACCCGGTTCGAGACAGTAGCAGAGTCCGTGGCCGACACCAGGCGTTCAATCACACTGAGCGATGCCGCCTCTTCAACGACGAACAATGTCCTTGGTTGAATGAATGACGATTCAGTGGAAGAAACAACATGAACAACCTGGAGGGTTTCCGCGACCTCGATTCCTTTCGGCACAAACACAAACAGACCGCCATGGACAAATGCTGTGTTGAGAACGGCAAGACCCTCCGTTTCGTTTACATACTTGCCAAAATGAGAATCAAAAACCGACCTATGTTTTTCGGCTGCGTCCTGAAGTGTCGTGACAACAACCCCGTTCGGAAGGTTGGATAGATTAGAGCTATCCAGGTCAAGCACTCCGTTGTTCACTACGACGAAGGGCGAGTCCAGTCCGGGTATAAGCGATTCATTGACAAGACGAGGCTTGACTTTGTGAGTGTCGAACGACAATCGCGCAGCAAGTTCTTTGGTCAGAACTGCATTAATATTGGTGTACTTCCACGCCTCGGACTTTCGAGCAGGCAGTCCGACATTGGCAAAGGTATTTATTGCATTTTGGCGTAGACCGACAAGGGATGCACTATTACCGTTCAACGCCTGACCGACCATCGTTCGGTGCAGACTGACGAAAGCACTTTCCGTTTCTGAGAGTTTTTCTGACATATGTGTTAGTCCTGAGACAGTACTATTAAGCGGTTGTCGGTTCCGAGAGTTCAATTTCGGATTTCAGCCAGTCGTATCCTTTTTCCTCCAGTTGGAGTGCCAGGTCCTTCGTTCCCGACTTAACGATGCGCCCATTCAGAAGAACGTGGACCACGTCAGGTACGATATAATTCAACAGGCGCTGGTAGTGTGTGATCACAACAAACGAGCGATTTTCATCCCGTAATTTATTGACGCCGTCAGCTACAATGCGTAGCGCATCAATGTCGAGACCGGAGTCCGTTTCATCCAGGATCGCGAGGGTCGGGTCCAGCATTGCGAGTTGGAAAATCTCATTACGTTTCTTTTCGCCTCCGGAGAATCCCTCGTTAACGGATCGTCTTTTCAGGTCGGGATTAAGGTCGACAAGTGCCGCTTTCTCTTTCATATCCTTCAGGAATTCGGCGGAAGAGAGTGGCGGTAGGCCCCGGTGTTCACGGACTGAGTTGACAGCTTCTTTCAGGAAGTTTGACATACTCACTCCGGGAAGTTCTACCGGATACTGAAATGCCAGAAATAAACCTTCGCGGGCACGTTCATCCGGTCCCAGCTCTAGAAGATCCTGGCCTTTGAAAGTAATCTCTCCTTCAAGGACTTCGTACTCTTCTCGACCCGCCAGGACAGATGCGAGCGTACTCTTGCCCGAACCGTTGGGTCCCATTATGGCGTGAATCATACCGGGCTCGACGTCCAGATCAAGACCATTGAGGATTTTGTTTCCTTCAATCTGGACGTGCAGATTTTTAATAGACAGCATTAGTGTTTTTGAATCGATTGGTTATTAATCACACTCGCAGGCGACGACTATCCTACGCTTCCTTCGAGTTCTATCGCGAGAAGCTTCTGAGCCTCCACAGCGAACTCCATTGGCAGTTCAGCAAGAATCTCTTTGCAGAACCCGTTCACGATAAGTTTGACTGCTTCAGCCTCCCCTATACCTCGCGAGTTACAATAGAATATCTGGTCCTCACCGACTTTTGAGGTCGTTGCTTCATGCTCGACCTGCGCAGTTGAGTTATCAATTTCGATGTACGGAAATGTATGCGCACCGCATCGATCGCCGAGGAGCAGGGAATCGCACTGGGAAAAATTACGTGCTCCTTGAGCTTTCTTATTGATCTTGACCAGGCCGCGGTAACTGTTGTTACTTTCACCGGCAGAGATACCTTTTGAAATGATTGTGCTACTCGAATTCTTTCCGAGATGAATCATTTTCGTTCCGGTGTCGGCCTGCTGCTTGTTCTTAGTGAATGCGACTGAGTAGAATTCGCCGGTAGTATTATCACCTTTCAGGATGACGCTCGGGTACTTCCACGTAATCGAACTGCCCGTTTCAAGCTGAGTCCATGAGATCTTGGCGTTGTCACCCTCACAGATGCCGCGCTTGGTGACAAAGTTGTAGATGCCACCTTTACCGTTTTTATCTCCCGGGTACCAATTTTGAATGGTAGAGTATTTGACCTCCGCATCTTCCATGGCAATGATCTCAACGACCGCGGCATGCAGCTGATTCTCATCGCGCATTGGCGCAGTACAGCCCTCGAGATAACTCACATAGCTGCCTTTTTCAGCAACGATCAACGTGCGCTCAAACTGACCCGTTCCAGCTTCGTTTATTCTGAAGTAGGTGCTAAGCTCCATCGGACACCGGACGCCTTCAGGAATGTAGCAGAACGAGCCGTCGCTGAACACGGCCGAGTTCAGGCACGCGTAGAAATTGTCCGAGTAGGGGACGACGCTGCCGATGTACTTCTTGACGAGCTCAGGATGTTTCTCGATTGCTTCACCGAACGAGCAAAAAATGATGCCCTGTTTCTCGAGTTCATCTTTAAATGTGGTAGCAACGGAGACACTATCCATCACAATATCTACCGCCACGCCGGTTAATCGCTTCTGCTCCTGGAGGGAAATACCTAGCCGATCGAACGTACGTAGCAGTTCAGGGTCAACTTCGTCCAGGCTCTCATACTTCGGCTTGCTGTTGGGCGCCGAGTAGTAGCTTACATCCTGGAAGTCGATGTCCGGATAATCAAGGTGTGCCCAACGCGGATACGCTTCTTTTTCGGCAAGTTTCTGCCAGTGCCGAAACGCACGAAGCCTCCAGTCCAACATCCATTCAGGTTCTCCCTTTTTGGACGAAATCAGGCGTACCGTGTCCTCGGAAAGTCCCTTTGGAGCCGTATCTGCATCTATCTCGGTAACAAAGCCATACTCGTATTCGCTATCAGCAACACTTTGCAGGTATTTAGTCTCATCCATATCGTTAAAAGGAGGTAAGGCGGAAAAGTCTATTTCGAGCTTAAAGTAGCGATTATTTCGCTTATTTAGATTCAGTCTACGTTCAGAATCGACTATGGCTCCCGGATACACCGCAAATTCACCACCTGAATCGATGTCGAAACCTGTACTTATTGCCGGCGTTCTGCGACTATATAATCACGGTTCAACTATATGTCTATATCCATCACTGATCGTGCGATAAACAGATTGAAATCTGTCGCTAGCTCGGAAGGCGTTAATACCGAAACGTCCGTTCTGCGAGTAGCGGTCAAGCCCGGTGGCTGCTCAGGTCTGACATATGATTTGGGATGGGACACGACCGTACTGGATTCGGATGTCGTTACCATGATTGGTGAGATCCGAATTGTGGTGGATCCACGAAGCGATGTGTACATCGATGGTACCGAACTCGACTTTACCGATGGATTGGAGGGTCAAGGTTTTCATTTCCAGAACCCCCAGGCGGCACGGACCTGTGCCTGCGGTGAATCGTTCGGCCTTTAGAAAAGCGACGTACCCAGTTTAGTAGTGAGAAGTTCGAGAGCGCGAGTTCCGCAATATGAGTTGCCGGATTTGTTGAGCGCCGGTGACCAGACCGTCGTTACAAACTGACCTGGCATGACGGCGATGATTCCACCACCGACGCCACTTTTTGCAGGAAGGCCCACACGGTATGCGTAATCGCCCGCTTCGTCATATACACCACATGTTAGCATCACGGCATTGATGCGCTTGACCTGTCGAGGTGAGGTTACTACTTTGCCGGACAGGGAAAATCCACCAGTTGCCAGATACACGAACGCGGCGCAGAGCTCGTCGCACGTCATTGACAGCGAACTAAGTTTGCAGTGCAAGTCGACGACTTCATCCGGATCATTCTCCAAATTGCCGAACGACTTCAGATAGTTGGCAAGTGCCCGGTTACGATACGCCGTTTGCCGTTCGGCCTCACACACTACGGCATCGTATCGAGCTTGCCCGGACGGCGATATGCTTTCAATGAACCTTGATAGCAGATCAGCTCCTTCTTTCTGGTGGCTGATGATAATATCGAGTATTACAAGGGCTCCCGCGTTTATCATAGGGTTCCTCGGAATACCGTTTTCAGATTCCAGCTGAACCAGTGAATTGAAGCGCGTACCTGACGGTTCTCTTCCGACGCGCTTCCAGATTTCATCTCCGGCAAGGTCCATGGCCAACGTCAAGCTCAGGACCTTGGCGATGCTTTGAACCGAGAACTGGACATCGCTATCTCCTGCTGCTGCTGTGCGACCATCAACCGTCCGGATTGACATACCAAAATGGTCCGTAGACACACTTGCAAGGGGTGCGATATAGTCCGCGACCCTGCCGGTGCCGAGGACAGGCATTATCTCCTGCCTGATGTTCGAAAGAGTACTATTCAAATCAGACATATTTCCAGTATAATCGGGGTAGCGATCATCAACTGCGAGTCGCCCTACGGAGTGGTTGATGTCTAAGGATACGTAATTCTATCTGATTCAGGAGAAGTCTCATGTCGATCATTAGCAGGCAAACCTCAGTCTCGATCTTCCTACTGATACCGCTGGCTTTGTTCGGGTGTCTGGGCGATGGCGCCGAACCGATGACGGAAGATCAACGGCATGAAATCGAACGCACCGTTGAGGCCAGGACATGGGAGTTTCATGCAGCAGATACATCGCGCAGTGCGGAAAATGTTGTAGATCTGCTCTGGCCAGAATTCACACTTCTGGCGGACGGAGCACGATCTACTTACAGCGATGTAGCCACGGGATCTGTCGCCTTCATGTCAGAGGTAGAAATTTTTGAGACAGTCTGGACAGAACTGGAAGTTATAGCACTGTCGTCGACATCGGCCATAAGTTCGTTCATATTCAAGGACCGCATCGTCATGAAATCGGGTGAGGTTGTAGAGTCGTGGGGACCGAACACTTTTGTCTGGTTGAAGCGCAGTGCTGAATGGAGAATCATTCACACAGACGCCGACCATTATCCGCTGTCTGGCGGCTGACCCGCCGGCACGTCAACTCAATCGCAATAACCGACACCAAGGTCTTTTTCCTGGATCGAAAATATGTCATCACCGATCAACATTGGAATCAGGCCTCGGACAGAAGGCACGGGAGGCTCAAGTTGTCGGCAAAACGTTTCCCAGTCCTGTGGCGATGCAAGGTATGCCGTGAAGTAAGGCGTGTCCCCGCTCCAGAAGATATCAGGCTCAATGTGTAATTCCAGCTCATGAAAGAGCATCTGGTCTGCAAGAGGCTGAGATTGAAGGTCCATTGGTTCATCTATTTTCTCGAGCCCCGGCGGGACCATATACAGACGGACGCTGTCTCCAGTTGGCTCCCACAGAACAAACGGATGCGAGAACAGACTTCTTCGCGCTGTCGAAAAGTAGACATCATCGCTGGAATACATGTACGGTGAATGCACCCATCCCGAAATGTTTGCAAAAGTGATCTTGTACCACATCGCGTTTTTATCGGGATACGTGCGCATGTCATCAAAAGCTATGGAGTAGGCCACCGGATAATCTTGTGAGTCGCTTGACTCAAAAAATTGAAGACATGAATCCGCAGAGTCAGGTGAAAATGAACAGATTGAATTCCCGTCTGCAAGCATTTCCATTTGGCCACGCGGCTTGGAGATCAACATTTTGGAGTTGGAGTCCGGCTCGCTGAACACATCGAACGGGACAGACGTCCAATCGACTGACCACAAATACCCTTCAAAGAACTCTAACTGTTCGAGAATTTCGGGGCGTTGATCGAGCAAGAGCTGCCTGAGCGATTGGTCTTCCTGTAGGTTCACGTCGTCAGGCGATATCGGCAATACAGTATCTGAACTATCAGGGAGCTCGGTCACAGCTGAAGACTCTCTATCAAAATCACTACAAGCCAGCACCAGAGCGGACAGAGACAAAAAAACGAATAGAGGAAGTCGGATCACAATTTTATGCCTGTTGGCGGGAAGCTACAGAGGACGATTCACATTCTAGTGAACGGTTGCCTTGTGATCATCACCCAAAGTGGTGAAATTCGCCGCCCCGAATCCCGAGAGAGGAAAATAATATTCAAGCCTCCGACTATTGTCCGGCTCGTCTCCATACTATCATGTCGCCTTCGATTATGCCGTATGAGTCTGTATAACCAGCAGGCACCTCCACGACGTACTGGGCCGGAGCACCTGACGGAATGGTTTCAAGTGCCATCGGCTGCGCATACTTCGCGATACTTACAATTGACGAGTCGGCACTGACATATATCAGATCCAGGGACATCTGAGTGTTTCCCATCCAAAAGCCCTGTTCTTCCTCAACGGGGAAAATGAACAGCATCCCCGAGTTTTCGGGAAGAGAGGTACGTTGCATCAATCCACGCAAACGCGATGAGTCGGAGTCTGCGATTTCAATTTCAATCGTAGAGAGTGTTTCCGTTCCTCGAACAAAATCCAGATCTCCATGCTTCGTGAACGGAATCGTCACGATAGCATCCGGGGTCGGGGTCTCGCCAGGCCTATTGCAACCAGACAGGATTGCAACGGACATCATTGAGACCAGTAGTACAATTCGTGTGAGCATATCAGGATCAACTATCTATGGTCCAGCGAAAACGTGTGCTATCGTCGATGCCCAATCGATCAGTAAATCCACCACGCACCTCCAGTACAAACTGGGCGGGGCTTATCGATTCGATTGTCGCCGAGGATAGCGGCTTTGTTCGTTTGGCTATGTTTACTACAGACGAATCTGACCCGATGAATATTATGTCGAGGGGAAGAGGCGTGTTTTTCATCCAGAAGCTCTGATCCTTTGGCGCGTCATACACGAAGAACATGCCACCTCGTGACGGAAGTGATCGTCGACCCATGAGTCCCCGAGCCTGCGACTCACGATCGCCAACTACCTCGATATCGATTGTAGTAATGACATTGCCATCCGGCCGAAGAAAATCGAGTGATCCATCTTTGCGAAATTCGGCTTGACCTACAACAGTATTGTCTGGCTGCTTGTTACACCCGGCAAGTACTGCCAGCACGAGAAGAAGCGTAGCGTATCTCATCTAACCAATCATCAATTTTGAAGTGACCATGTCAGCCATGATCTTTCCATCTAGCGTCAGTTTGACACGATTGTTTCGAATCGGCTCGATGAATCCTTCTGATTCAAGCCATGCAAGATCGTCAACCCGTTCTTCGTAGAGGTCAAGCCCATACTGTGACTCCAGGAAATTCATGTCCAGCCCGTCTTCGGTTCGCAGACGCAACATGATATGTTCATTGGCGAGCGTGTCAAGATCGAGGTGCTCTTCCATTTCCACCGGCGTGGTTCGACCCGACAACAGTCCTTCGTATTGGCGCAGGTTTTTGACGTTTACCCATCTGCGGGCGGGCAGGCCGCGCCACCAGAAGGAATGCGCACTTGGTCCGAAACCCAGATAGTTGGTATGCGACCAGTAGGCGTGGTTGTGAACTGCCCTGTGACCGGGTTTGGCAAAGCTCGAAATCTCATAATGCTCGTATCCAGCATCAACCATGTATCCAATCGTGAATCGGAACTGATCCGCGTGATCCTCTTCCGAGATTGCCGTTACCTTGCCATTACGAACCATCTTGAACAGCGGAGTTTCCGGTTCGATCGTAAGACCGTATGTCGACACATGAGGCACGTCGAGTCGAGCAGCTTTCTCCAGATTAGCTGCCCAGTATTCAGGCGGTTGACCCGGTATTCCAAAAATCAAATCAATGGAAAAGTTGTCGAAGCCTGCTGCACGAACAGTCTCCACGACACTTTCAGCTTGCTCGGCATTGTGGCTTCGATTCATGAACTCGAGATCTCTGTCGTAGAATGACTGGACACCTATGCTAAGTCGGTCGATTCCCGCGTCTCGGAGTCCCGACAAATAGTCGTGAGATCCATCTTCCGGATTCATTTCAAATGTCAACTCCTCGAGTTCGAGTTGAAATGAGTTTTCTATTGCCAGGAGGATTCGTTGAACATCGGCGACTTTCAGTAGAGACGGCGTACCGCCACCGAAATAGACAGTACGAATGGGTTCCTCACTAATGTGCTTGGCCCCGTAGTGATCTATCTCGTTTACCAGAGCGTCAACGTAGGGACTATACGTGGTAGCCGTCGTTACGAAGTAGAAGTCACAGTAGACACATCGCTGAGTACAAAACGGGACGTGGATGTATATTCCGGCCATGAGGAAAGTTTTGGATCAGGTGTTCAGTTGACCTGGATTTAGAAGATTACACCGATCCGAAACGGTATCAGGAGTTCAATCTCGGACTTTTCTATAACGATCGCGGGGTTTACTTCATAGAAAAGCGAAGTCTCATTGAGTTGTTTTACATATCCGAATCCGCCGTGCAGTGTCGGACCGCCTTTGCCGCTGCTTCCGTCCGCCACAGGAATGTATCCACCGATGCCGGCGATTATGTAAGGCGCCCTTGTGATGCCATCAAGCGTTACAATGGCAGAAAGCTGTGGATCAAAAACCCATGTTGAACCCTCAAATCCGCTCAGGAAGAAACCGGTAGTGCCCAGATCAATGGCGAACGACAGGTCTGGTGAGACAGGTGCCGAAGCTCTCCCCCGGAAACCGAAGCCCAGGCCATCCGCT
The DNA here is from genome assembly GCA_013002165.1 of Rhodothermales bacterium. Classification (GTDB taxonomy): domain Bacteria; phylum Bacteroidota; class Rhodothermia; order Rhodothermales; family JABDKH01; genus JABDKO01. The sequence goes on from JABDKO010000076.1 coordinate 68,766, forward strand.
GTCGAGATCATTCCGGTGAAGCCGAAGCCAAACCTGGGATCTATGTCTTGCGCTCTGGAAGGAGATGTCAATAATAGTGAAACAGCAAGGAGGCCTGCCGAATAGAGACCGGGTAGTTTGAACTTCATGCTAAAAGACCAGAATCCGTCGCACAATCGCGATTTACTTCTCAAAAAAATGGTTTTACTGACGAAACCCCGTTTTGTACTTTTTCACGCCAGCACGGCGTTGAAAGTTACCGATCCGACCGCGAAACGACAACGGATCGGAGGCAAGTTGCTCAAGCCATAACACTGATCGAATGAAAGTTCATATTTGTATAAAGCAGGTACCCGATGTCAACGCATCTGTTGATACCGGACGCATGGTTCTGAACGCATACGACGCATCGGCTGTCGAGGAGGCGCTTGTACTCCGCGACAAGGTGGGTGGTTCAATCAACCTTGTGTTAATCGGACCGGAGAAGGCTTCGGAGACAATTCGGAAGGCGCTCGCAATGGGGACCGACGACGCGACCCACATTGTAGCGGACGACGCGGAATTTGATTCACGAACGTACGCAGATATACTCGCCGGTCATTTTCAAAATACAGACTACGACGTGATACTTTGCGGCAAGCAGGCGCAGGATACAGATGCTGGACTGACGGGCCCGATGCTCGCCGCTCTGTTGGATAT
>JABDKO010000086.1 GCA_013002165.1 Rhodothermales bacterium
GGTCACACCGATCATGCAGGCACAAGGCAATGGCACGATTATCAATATCTCAACCTTCGCGGCGTTTGAACCGAATCCGGTGTTCCCGACATCGGGAGTCATGCGTGCTGGGCTGGCTGCGTTTACCAAACTCTTTGCGGATAAATACGCGGCCGAGAATATCCGTATGAATAACGTATTACCGGGCTTTATCGACAGCCTGCCTGAAAAGGAAGAATTCCGGTCCATGATTCCGATGGGGCGCTATGGAAAATCACTGGGTGAGATTGCCAGCGTTGTCGCCTTTCTGGCCTCCCCAGGTGGTGCGTACATCACTGGTCAGAACATCTGGGTTGACGGCGGAATCACACGGTCGGTCTAATACATTGGCGTGCAAACCGCTTAAAGTGGTGTGCCAGGTGCGTCTGATTTGGATGGGTGTAAACCTGCCATTGTCTCCGTTGGACATCGATAGCACTGTCCCATCAACCTGTCACTTGAAATCATTGGGGACCGGTGGAGCCTCATCATTCTGAGGGACATGATCTTCGGCCGGAAGCGTCATTTCAGGCAACTCCTCAATCAGTCTATGGAGGGCATTTCCTCAAACATCCTCGCCGACCGGCTGAAGATGCTGATGGACTGCGGAATGTTAACCAGGTCTGATGCCCCGTCTCATAAACAAAAGACCATCTATAGTCTGACGGAGATGTCGATTTCACTCGTTCCTGTATTTGTCCAACTGAGCGCCTGGGGTAGGCGAATTCTACCGGCATCGCAAGAGCTCAGTATTCGCGTACAGCTATTGGAAGAAGGGGGCCGAAGATGTGGGAACAATTCGTGGACGAGCTTCGAGCGGAAAATCTGGGAAAGCGTATAAAGCGCAAAGGGCTGAGCGTTGCCCGGAAACTGCAATCGGCCTACGAGTTGAAACTCGGGCAGCCGGATAAGCGCTTCAGGATTCTGTGTGATATTTTCTGGAATGAAGAGCGTCTCAGCGTACCAACGCGGTATTTCAACACCTTTGCTAGATCAGTCTGAATCGTTATCTGCATAATTCCACCGGAGAGGATCATGCCCACTACAGATGCCCATCCATCCATTGTCTCGCCGGAAAAATGGCTTGCCGAACACGACAAACTCCTGGTGAAGGAAAAGGCGCTGACGGCCGCGCACGACGAATTGGCCGCCGAGCGGCGCCGGGCCCCGTGGTCGAAAGTCGAGAAGAGTTACACATTCGCAGGGACCAATGGCGAGGTGAGACTCGCGGATTTGTTCGATGGACGCCGCCAATTGATTGTGTATCACCACATGCTGAAACCGAATGATTCCTCGCCTTGCGCCGGGTGTTGCATGGTCGGCGATCAGATTCCCAATCTGGCCCACCTCCACGCTCGGAATACGTCACTCGTTTTCGTCTCACGCGCACCGATCAGCGACATCGAGCCCTTCAAACAGCGCATGAACTGGCAAATACCCTGGTTCGAGACAAGGGATACTTTCAATGCGGATCACGGCGTCACGAACGGTTTCGGCATCAACGTGTTCTATCATGAAGGCAGCGATATTTACCGTACCTATTTTACCAGTGGGCGTGGGGTGGAATCGCTCGGCACCGCGTGGACGTTTCTTGATCTGACACCCCTTGGCCGACAGGAAACATGGGAAGAGTCCCCGGAAGGCACACCCCAGACAGCTCCCTACCAATGGTGGCGGTTGCATGATGAATATGAAGCAGCTAGCTGAACGGCGGCATCCAGCGCGCGCGACATTACTGTAAATCAGCCACGGATGGCAAGGCACTCATGCAACCGGTCTGGCAGTGTTTGTCACCCTGGATGAAATGGGCTCGGCCAAACGGGTCACGGTTGACAAAGATAACACTACCATTATTGACGGTGCCGGCACTAAAGCCGTTTTAACGCGCTCGTGTTGATCAGATTCGTACACAGATCGAGCAGGCGACTTCTGACTATGACAAAGAAAAAATGCATGAGCGTGTCGCTAAGCTGGCTGGTGGTGTATTTTCATGAGTGTCGGCTCGGTGTATTGTGACCGAGATTAATTAGCCCTGTGAATACTTTGCGTTGTCAGCTCATGTGTAACAGGTTGGGCTCGACCCTGTCGTTGAAGTCCAGGAAACCAGGCTAAAACCTCCCGTTCAGTTTGACGAAAAGCGTCATTGGAAAGGTATGCTAGCCTGAGATCGCTTCGCTCTGGAGTTCTGGTGTAGAGCAGAGGCACGGATAGTAGAGCCAGTATAAGCAGGAGAGAAGATGCCCCAGCCAAGTGGGAGACGCTACAAGAACGTGCCGGTGCCGTTCTGGTTCAACGACGAGTCGGCCTCGGCCTTTCGGACGATGCAGATGAAGGAGGACGACGTACTACTTTCGTCGATGGTCAAAGCTGGAACGACGTGGGTGCACAAAATTCTTCGCTCTATCCTTCATGACATTGACGATGCTGGCAACAGCATAACCGGACGTGACCGCGAGAACCACGTCGGTGCCTCGGGGCAGGTGTATCCCGATGCATTGCCGGTTACTCGTCAGCGGCAGGAGGAATTGATCGGGGCTGATTCGTCGGAGGAGCTCCGCCGGCGAACGACGTTCGTGAAGGAACACTTCGGTGATTGGACATTTCAGGATCTTTGCGATCAGCCGAGTCCTCGATTGATATCGACTCACTTGTTCGGGGAACAATTTCTTCCCCAGGAACTGCTTCGGGAGGAAGGAGGGAAGGGCCGTTTGATCATTGTCATGCGAAATCTCAAATCGGTGATGGTGTCAAATCACTTCTTTATGGGTGAGGCAGTAGATGGATGGTTAGGGAACGAGCATGGACCTGGATCGTTCCATCGTTTCCTGGCCGATGACTGTCCCAATGCCTTCGGATCCGTCTTTGATTGGACCAAGGAACAGGACAAGGTCGTGACTCTTTTGGAAAAGCAAACCAGGAAGCGTGTCCTGGTGGTTTACTATGAGGCATTGAAGGAGAACCTGCCTGCCCAGCTCGATAGGATCAACAATTTCCTCGATAGGCCTCCTTTGACAGTTCAGAAGCGTGATGCCGTTGCCGAGGCATGTGGTTTCAGTGCCATGAAGTCGGGTGGCGTTGGCAATACGACATCTGTCCTGTTCAGGAAAGGCAGCATCTACGACTGGAAAAACCATCTCACCGAAGATTTGTGGCGTCAATTTGATGATGTCTTTGCGAAGAAGCTGGGGAGTACTCGCATCGCCGGCCCGTTGCGCCATTACCAATGGTGGGACGTGCCCGGTATGCCCGAGCAGCGTCGGCAGGAATGGACGTTGGATACTGACCCGAGGGAGTGGCCAACATTTGAAAGAGTAAAGCTCGAAGATGGCCTGCTGGTACCGGATCATCTCATCATTCAGCGGTCCGACGAAGCGCAGCTTGGTGGCAGCGGAGAGGGATTTGTGAGGTCCCCGTCCGAATTCAGGTTCACGGCTGAAGAACACCCCGCTGAAGCTGGGAGGTATCATCTCTTTGCTTCTGGAATTTGTCCCTGGGCTAACTCCGTCATTACATCCGTGCATCTGCTAGGGTTGCAGGAGGTGATTTCAATAGATATTTCCGACGGACAATCGGGTGCGGGCTGGACCTTCCTCGATGGGGCCAGTTGCAGTCCGTGGAGGGGGCGCGAAGGAGCCTTTTGGCTGCACGAAGTCTACCAGTTGCATGATCCTCTCGTGACGACGAGAATTACCGTGCCATTATTGTGGGATACAAAAGCCAACAGAGTGGTGTCCAATGACTCCTGGACCATCATCAAGTTTCTGTCCACCGCTTTTGCCGGGATGGGAACACCCTCATCGGACAGTTTGAAAGTGCTTCCAGCCAACCGTGCAGGACACCCTACTTTGCTACCCGACAGTGAAGAGAGTGCCAACCACATTGAAACTCTGCATGCAGATATATACTCGAATTTGCTGAACGGTGTGTACAAAGCGGGTCTCGGTCTGATGAGAAATGAAGAGCGAGCGGTAGACGCTGTACTGGAGGCGCGTCGAGCGGTCTACGATAAATTGGAAGAACTCGATGAGCTGCTATCGAAGCAACGGTTTTTAACAGGTGTCAATCTTACTGCGGTGGATGTACGCCTCGCCATGACCTTGTTTCGATGGGACTGCTCGTACCGTAATGCCTTCGCTCTCGACGAGGGAAGAGGCGGCATTCTCCTTGGAAATGGTTATCCTGGCCTGAAGGCATTTCTTCGTGATTTCTATTCCCTTGCCGGAGAGACGATTGATTTCGTGGCAATTCGTCAATATTATCGCATCAGGCCGGCCGTGGTGAAGGCATTCAAGCGAAGTAAAGGCGAGACGTACAAAGAGATTGCCAAGGGCGATCTAAAACCGCTGCCCGATCTCCGCGCCATCCTTTCGTCCGCACAAGAGCGTGTCAGGATTCGTCCCTAGCTACGTGTATTTAGTTGTTGCCTGAGAATATACACGTAGTACCTACCTGCTGAAATTGCTGGAAGAAGCGGCACCAGAAACTTAGTTTAGAGCTAGTTCTTCAAGCGGTATAAGTTTCGCCATTACCGAGAAATCGCGATCATTGTGTAACAGTGAACATCCGCTTTCCATGGCAGCAGCAGCGATGATGCAATCGTTTGTCTTACGAATCGTGACACCAACTCGCCTGAGCGTTCGATAGATGTCCGCAGCTGCGACGAATGTTGACTCGCTCAATGGTACCAGCACAAGTTCGCGTAATTGCGAGTGGACACGACGATGAACCAGGTCGTCATCGATTCCTTGCAGGATTTCGGTCAGGTTGATACCACACAGCGCAATCGTGTCCTCTTCATCAATCAGACGCTCCAGTCTCGCCACATGCGGTAGATCTGATCCTTTGAAGAAGTCAATCCATACACTGGTATCAACCAGAGTCACAACACTCTTCCCTCCCGCATCGCGTCAAGATCACCAGTCCATTCAACAGAACCCTTGAAAGCTAAAAGCTTGCGCTGGTGCTTGTGCCGAAGCAGTTCCCTCAGCGCATGATCCACAAGTTCGCGGCGAGTTTTCAATCCGGTTTCCCTGAAAGCTTCTTCAAGCAGCTGCTTATCGAGCACGATGTTGGTGCGAATGGTTTGTTGCGGCATTACAGTCAGCTCAAATACATACACCTACAGTGTATGATTATGTGTATTCAATGTCAATCGAAGGTCGAAAATCAGCGATCGTACTCTCCATACTCTGTAAAACTGATCATTTTCACAGGGCCGTCGTTTGAGTTCAGTCGGAACCCAATATCGGCGAGATCTGCCTTCAGATCCTCAGTTCATTCACGTTGAATTTTTATCGATATTGGCTTAAGCATGGCCTATTGCTTGCGGTGTTTGCACATCAATGCCGTCGCTGATGAGATTGGCGGAGTACCACTGGGCAGTTTAAGCGTACCTGTCGTGGCTTGATATCGCCCTCAGCCAGTATCTGTCTGGCACACCATTGACCCATCTCCCGGTGCGGCAACAAGACGGTCGACAATGAGGGCGCTAAATGCTGAGAGATTTCCTGATTGTCGTATCCCATCACCGCGACCGACTCGCCGACCCGCTCGCCAAGCTCCTTCAAAGCCTCGTAGCAACCGACAGCCATAGCATCGTTGGCACAAAAAATTGCATCTGGACGAATTGATTGCGACATCAGTGCATGCGTTGCCTTATGACCACTACTAGGCAGGAAATTACCTTCCTTAACCAGCGTTTCAATAACCTCCATGCCGTGTTTGCTCATGGAGCGCTGGAAGCCCTCAAATCGCTGCTTCGAAGCATCCATCCAGGGCTCTCCTTCCACGAAGGCAATGCGACGGTGACCTGCAGCGATAAGTGCCTGTGTGGCAGCCTCGCCGCCACGACGCTCGGCCGGCACAATGGAAGCCAGACGCTCTTGCGGGTCGTGGCAATTGAGCATGACTGCGCGATGGCGAAACAGCGCGGTTGGTGGTTCGACTTCGCGAGTAATGATAGAAGCGTAGACGACACCGTCGACTCTATCCTGCGCCCAACGACGTAGTACGGCGGATTCATATGCTGGGTCCCCGCCAGTCATGGCGACCTCTGCAATGGCCCCTGATTTCCACGCCATTTCCTGCAAGCCCTCCACTGACAGAGCGCCGAACGGGCTGGTCGCCATTTCATCGATGAGCATGCCAATGATGCGCTGTGTGGCAAGTTTAGGCGGTCGGCCTGCAGCTCGAGGTCGATAGCCGAGCACCTCGGCAACTTCCGCAACTCGAGCTTGTGTTTCGTCGCTGATTCGGGTGTTGGGTACGCCGTTGAGCACAAAGGAAACAGTCGCCTGCGATACGCCGGCACGATGCGCCACGTCCTGCATCGTGACGCGTGGTGATGATGTTTTCTTTTGAGAGCTTGGCATTTCTCTAGTTTACGAGAAGACAGCCACAGCAGTGAAACCGATTCAGTGCTTGCGCATCTTTATTGACAACTGCTAATATTATTAGCAATCAGAGTCCTGCAGGCAGGAAACGCTCACTATGGTCCAGCCAAATTCGACAAAACGCGGCAGTCTCAGTGAGAATCAGGCTGCTTTTCTGCTTCTGCTTCCCTTCCTCACGGTCTACGCTCTGTTTCTCGTCTACCCGTTCTTCCGCGGCATCTGGATCAGTCTGCATGACTGGAATCTGCTGGAAGTGGCCTTCAATCCGGCTGCCAAGCAGTTTGTCGGTCTCAGCAACTACGAACGGGTGATGTGGGGCAGGAACATCGAGTGGAGCCTGTTCTCGAGCCCACTGGCTCAGCTCCTGGGGGTCATTGCATTGCTGGCGGCCGCCTGGTTTGCTATGCGTCTCCAGCTCAGTCGCGTTACCGCCATCGCGCTGGCGATCTTTGGAATTCTGTTGATCGTTGCACCCGGGTTCCATCCGGGCCCCGAGGGACGATGGTTCAGCCCACGTTTCTGGCCAACTGTCGGCAATACCCTACTGTTTGTTGCGTGGGCAGTGCCGGGCGTGACCCTCAGCGCACTGGTACTGGCCGCCGCACTGGATCGTGAGACTCGAGCCATGGGCATTCTCCGCACCTTGTTCTTTATCAGCCAGGTGCTATCCGTGACGGTGGTGACGCTGATCTGGCAGATCATGTTCTCGCCCCGGCAAGGCTTGATTGCGAACATCACCGAATTCTTTGGTGGCTCCCCTGTCGTGTGGCTGACCGACGAACGCTTTGCCATGGCCGCGATCGTGATCGCCACTGTGTGGTGGTCACTGGGTATTGCCATGATCCTGTTTCTCGCTGGACTCCAGGACATCAGCAAGGATTTGAAGGAAGCGGCGGAGTTGGATAGTGCTATTGGGGTACGTGCTTTCTGGTACATCACCCTGCCTAATCTGAAACGCACGATTACGCTGGTGATCGTGCTGCAGATCATTCTGCACTTTCAGGTGTTTGGCCAATCGCATCTGATGACCAATGGTGGGCCTAACGATACGACTCAGGTGCTGGTTCGATACATTTACCAGACCGCATTTCGTGATAGCGAACTTGGCAGGGCCTCTGCAATGGCCGTCTTCTTGTTCGTCATCATGGGAGCCTTCTCGATCTTGCAGTTTGTCATCGGAAGGGAAGAAGACTGATGATCACTCGTCGCTACGTCTGGCTGGTCACGCTGGTTTCCATTCCCGCGTTTCTGTGGCTCGTGCCCACTATCTGGATGGTCTCACTCTCGTTCCAGCCCAACGAAGTACTGGCACGAACCACGTCCAGCACCGCCTTGGGTCTGGTGCCCATTCCATTTACTCTGCAGAACTACGCTGATCTGTTTGCGTACGGACAAACGCCCTTGTGGTTTCTTAACTCAGTGATTGTTGCGGTGGGTATGACACTGGGAGTGCTGCTCGTATCAACGACAGCAGGCTACGCACTGGCCAGGCTGAACTTCCCCCTCAAGAGAACAATTCTGGCGATATGTCTGATAGGACTGATGGTGCCCGAACAGGCGGTGTTCATTCCACTGTATTCAATGTTCGCTGATCTGGGCTGGCACAATAGCTACCACGCATTGATTATTCCGAGAATGGCAGTGCCGATCGGTGTCTTCCTGATGATGCAATTCTTCAAAGGCATCCCTCGCGATATTGAAGAGGCGGCAAGAATTGATGGGATCGGCTGGTTACAGGTCTTCTGGCATATCATGTTGCCGCTGGCACGACCAGCGATGATGACCCTTGCCATCCTGACATTTTTATACGCGTGGAACGACTACCTGTGGCCGTTGGTTTCAGCTCAGAAACTCGAGTACTTCACCATCACGCTTGGGCTCGCCAGCATTCAATCAAACTTTGCACAATCCGAAGGCCTTGGTCGCGTGATGGCCTCTGGTGTAATCGCCTCATTGCCGGTGGTGATTATGTTCATTATCTTTCAACGCTACGTGGTGCAAGCCATGACCGTTGGCGGCAGCAAGGGTTAGCGACAAGCCCATTTCTTATAAACACATCCTGGAGAATTACATGAAGACCACAGTTGTTAGCGCGGTGCTTGCCACGATTGTCACCAGCGGAATCAGTGCTCAGGAGCTTACGCTCGGTCGTTTTTTTGGCGCCTGTGAAGATGCAGGAACAGACACGAAAACGTCCGTTGGTGAGGCCTGTATTATTCAGTCGATCATCAATGCCGCTTCTGAGGAGATCGAGGGAGTCACCATCGATACTCTCCCGACAGATTGGGGTAACTATTACGATCAATTGAAGGCCTCCTACGCTGGTGGCACACCGCCAGACGTCCATGTCATGCACCGTCATCGGATACCTGAATTTGCAGGGTTCGGTGCGTTAGCCGAAATCTCTGGCGATCTGGAATCCGTGGGCATCGATCCGACTAACTGGACCGACAGTGCACGAGCCGCAGTCAGCTATAAAGATGGCATATACGGGGTGCCGATGGACCTGCATGCCAATCTTTGGCACATCAACATGGACTTGATGGAGAAAGCCGGGCTGGTGGTCGATGGCAAACCTGTGCTTCCGGGTTCTCCGCAGGAGATGCTGGTGCACGCACGTAAGCTTAAGGAAGCGACGGGGCAGGATTACCTGGCTGCCGACTTTGCCCAGTTTCCCATTGGTGTTCGAATGGTACTCGCACTGATGTGGCAGCAAGACGCCAACATTTTCAGCGATGACGGCACCGCGACTATCAACAGCGATGCAGGCAAGAAGGCCATAGAGACGGTTACGCAGCTGTTTGACGCTGAGCTTGCCAACCCGCAGCTCAACTATGCGGACAGCCAGCAGGCCTTTCTAAATGGTGAGGTGGCAATTCTGGTCAACGGTACCTGGGTCGTCGATCTCTACACCTCGGAAGCAGCGAACGAGGAAAGCGAGCTCAGCAACTATTACGTAGCCGATTTTCCGCAACTATTTACTGAAGGCGCGACCTGGGCTGACAGCCATCTGTGGGCGATCCCTTCGCCGGTAAAATCGGACGAAAAGAAGTATCAAGCAGCGCTCAAAGTGCTTGCCTTCATCAACGAGCACAACATCGACTGGGCGCGAACCGGTCATCTCGCTGTTCGCCAATCTGTGCTTGATAGCGATGAGTATGCAGCCTTACCACATCGGTCCGAGTACACCGCAACGGCCAGCATTGCTCGCGACACACCACCCAGCACGCAATACGGGGCGATCCAGGATGTCTTGAATCGTGAGTTACAAGCGATCTGGTTGACCGACAAGCCTATTGAGGCTGCCCTGTCTGATGCCGAGCTTGAAGTGCAAAGTCTGCTGGATCGATAAGTAACAGAGCTTCCAGACATGGATACCACTCGACGCCCACCAGGGGTGTCGAGTCCGTTGACTATGAATGAGGTTACAGGTGTGAGCCGTTGGACAGAAACAGACGCACGCTCGTGGTGGCAAGCGCAGCGCTGGCCCTGCGGGTTCAACTTCCTTCCTTCAACGGCTGTCAACTTTCTCGAACTGTGGCATCGTGATACGTTCGATCCAGCCACGATCGAGCGAGAACTTGGTTGGGCCTCGACGATCGGTTTCAATGCCGTCCGGGTCAATCCTCACTTTCTTGTCTGGAAACACGACCGCGATGGTTTGCTTGAGCGAATTGATCGATTTCTGCATATTGCAGACGGTTGCAAACTAAGCACAGTACTCTGTCCGTTCGACGATTGTGGATTTGGCAAAAACGAGCCCCAGTACGGCTTACAACTCGATCCCGTCCCTAATGTGCACAACAGTCGAGCAGTTGCGAGTCCGGGACGCGCTGTCGTAATGGACAGATCTGTCTGGCCTGAGCTCGAGGCCTATTTGCGAGACGTAGTGCGCTCGTTTCGTTCTGATGAGCGCCTGCTCTTTTGGGATCTTTACAATGAACCGGGTAATCGCATGGAGTTTGATTCACACGGCTTCTCTGAGTATGACGCCGGATTATTGAGTCACAGCCAAGCGTTGATGGGTTTGTGTTTCGAATGGGCACGCGCCGAAGCACCGGAGAAACCACTCACGGTAGGCGCCTGGTTGACACCGCTACCGGATACCTTTGAGCAGCCGTATCAGAGTGCAATAGATCAGCAAGCGCTCGCGTTGTCAGACATCATCTCCTACCACGCTTATACCGACTCGGTGCGTAATTCGCAGTTTATTGACTATCTAACAGCCTGCAACCGACCCATGGTCTGTACCGAATGGATGGCGCGTGGGGTTGACAGTCGAATCACCGACCAGCTTCCGATGCTCAAGAAGCGTGATATTGGTTGCTTCCAATGGGGCCTGGTCAAGGGGCGCTCACAAACTCATCTTGCCTGGCCCACCGACTTGATACGGTTGTTGGGAAAAGAAGAAGTTGACGGTACCTGGTTTCACGACTTGCTCGATGAGCACGGGCATCCTTATGATCCTGCTGAAATCGATGTTATCAAGACACTTACGTTGGCGGACCGGGAGCATGACGAAGCTGCCTCCATGTCATCTAAAAATAATCGCAATTGAGGAGCGAATTGAGCATGGCCAAAGTTGAACTAAAAAACGCCGTCAAACGATTTGGCGATGTCGTAGTCCACCACGGCATAGACCTGAAATTCAACAGTGGTGAGTCCATCGTCTTTGTTGGTCCATCAGGTTGTGGAAAGTCAACCCTGCTGCGCCTGGTGGCCGTTCAACCTTGCCAGTCAATGCATCACAGGGTGTAGCTGGCAGCGTTGCCACACTGTGTATCCGCCATGAAGATTCTGGCTCGGTGCAGGGCGACTTCAGTTTATTAATGGACGTGGAGGTAACTGACGTCTTGGTGGTTCAACGTTCCTCAATGATCGTTCTGGTCGACGTTGGTTTGTTAAACCAGAGTTATTGAACCGGAGAAAATCTGCATATCAAATGGTTGGGCCTCGATTACGACTATCAGCAATTCCCGTGATCTGTCGGCTGGTGAAGGCAAGTTGGCAAAGCCAAGGCGGTAAAGATTCGTGATAAGCCGCGCGGCGCCGTATTTACACACAACAATGTGGCGGTACTTTTAACTTTGACCACAATGCTGAGATATCACCGACCCTCGTAATCCTTGTAAAGCTTGTCTATCGGGGAAGGGACATGACAAATCATCGCGCCATCATGGCTGCTCATAATAATGCTGATTGGTATAGCATGATGTCTGACATTCATGGTCTTCAGTATTGCCGTTCGGAGATCGCTTTTCTCGGCATCGACTCCCCGCCGCGTTATCGCAGTTGGATGACAACGCTCGACCCGGAAGAGCGAGCCGAACAGCTCCTCCTGATAAAACAAGACACATATCGCCTCGGAATTGGAGTAAAAGACGGATTCGATTGATTGGATTTGATTGACGAAGACTTTGTCGAGCACTTCTCTGCAACCTGGATCTACGCTGATACTGTTCAGGCAGTAAACACAGCCGTCTGGACACGGATAACGACGATCAACGATTTATTGCTGTGGGAAGCAGAATGGAAACAAAAATCCCGTCAGATCAACGGCAATTCCCCAATGCAATTCTCGATCGCAGCGACGTTTTTATATGAAGTCGCAGTAAGTTGGAAGGATTTGATGCTGGCGTAATTGCGAATGTCTCAAAAGACTGTGTCGGATTATCCAAAAACTTCGGAACTGACGTTTACCCTGCTGCAGCCACGCTTATTGCAGAGATATCACATGGAGAGTTGCCGAACGTGGGCTACGAACATGGTGATGATCTGGCTGCTGCCCTCAACATTGGTTTCTCGGCTTCAGGAAAGCTTCGTATATGGTGTAGGCCTTGAATATGCTCGTTATCAATCAGCGAACTACGCTGTCTATCGCGGATGAGAAAAGGACCACTAAACCAAACACTGTACTTTCATCTTTCTCGTTTTACTTCCAGGGGAGTGCAAGGCGGAGGCGTCAATCGATCCAGCGATGCCCGATTTCCAGTGTTAAGCCATGCGCCTGCGAAACCGATATCCCCGTACAC
>JABDKO010000109.1 GCA_013002165.1 Rhodothermales bacterium
GCACAACGATACCAGCACTTACTGGTTCCAGTTTTCTAGTATCGCGTGAATCATTTCCTCTCTTAATAGTAAGCCATTGACAGGAATGAGAGGATTGGCGTACCTTTAATGCTACCTTTTTGAGAAACACATTATTAAGTAAAGAGAGCCACGATGCCTCAGCACAAATCTGCAGAGAAAAGAGTTCGCCAGGCGGAAACGCGCCGGGAACGCAATCGGCAGCAGAAAAATACCGCTCGAACCCTCATGAAGAAACTTGAGGGAATGGAAGACAAGGAAACAGCTACGACGGCATTGAACGAAATCAAAGCCAAGCTGGATCGGCTCGGCTCGAAAGGTGTCTTCAAAAAGAATCAGGTCGCCAATTACAAAAGCCGACTCGAAAAGAAAGTAAACTCTCTGTAGGCAACTACCCTCGAGAGTTTTTGACTAAGCTGGATCTGGTGGGAAGAATGAATCTTTATCTTACCAGACTGGTGTAATAGTAAGTTGGGAGACATCGCCGTAGACGAAACACAGTGACCCACTAGTTGTTGTTTTCCGGTTAATTTGAAGCAATATAGTCCGATTCTAATAGGTAGAATCGTGTGTTTTGACGATGACCCAGGCCGTTTTTGTTCTGCTCAAGAGTCTGAATAGTACCATATGACGCGCTCGTCGGTGTAAAGAGATGCGTAGATATGGCTAATTCTGGTTTAAATTGAGCCATTTTTTTGGTTTTTTACGGGCAATTTCAGAATTTTGCCCAGCCGTTGGAAGAGATTTTTTTGCAGTCTCTGCCTATCCACTGAAATACTGTTTTGATTTGCACTGACAGGGGCTTCATCCGTCGCGCGATCGTTGTCATCTTTCAGCAAACATCTTACATAATGACTAGCCGCATAAATCGAGGTAACACGCTCATGAAAAAGCGCATAGTGACGTCGGCTGTATTTGCATTCGCCATGCTTCTGTCGGTGACAGGAACCGCGCTTGCCCAGTCGGTACACTACGAAGATGCCATCTACATCAAACCCCGTATTGGTTTCGACTACTACTCGGGCGATCGTGATGCCAACCCTAATGATGAGTTCTCACGAGTCATCGAACTCAGAGGACTCAACTTCGGTGCAGAGATCGGATACCAGGTGACTCGTCGCCTCGGAATCGGCGTTCTCGGCACTTACGGAAATTTCTCACCACTGGATACACAGAATCATCCTACACTTGTACCACCACTTGATAGTGGCGCCAGTGAAAACCGGTTCACAGCGCACATTGTCGCTCCGATCCAGCTAGCTCCGAACGGACGAATCTCTCCCTACATTGTGCCCGGTATCGGCATCGTCGGCGGAACGATCGATGATAATCGAGGAAGCAATATTGGCCTTGCGCCAATGCTCGGTGTCGGTGTCAATGTCTCGGCTTCCGAAAGACTCGGAATCTTCCTTGAACTGGACGGTCTCGTAACGCTCCCGGATGACACCTTTGACGGTGTTGAGTCCGGCGACTCGAACTACGATGTCGTTGGTATCTCGTCGATAGGTTTCCGATACAACTTGCGTCCTCCATTCGTACCTGTAAGCGTCCTGACGATCAATGGTCCAAGCACCATCGACGCTGGCGACGATGGTACCTACGAAGCATCAACTAATCCTGATGCATCGCAGCCGGTTGACTACATGTGGGACTTCGGTGATGGAACGACTGCTTCCGGAATGGTCGCAACACACTCGTTTGCCACACCTGGAACATACACCGTGTCGTTCACTGCTTCGAACAAGAAAAGCAGCGACACGCGGACGATGACAGTCCAGGCCGAACGACCCGTTACGCGTCCGTCAATCACGTCGATAACGATGAACCCGCCAACTCCGGACACGGAGACAGCTGTTCAATTCGGCGCCAACATCGGTGGTGACGGTCCGTTCACGTACAGATGGGACTTCGGCGATGGAACGACTTCGACGTCGGCCAATCCAAGTCACACGTACACGACACCTGGAACCTATACGGTGACAGCCACGGCGACCAACTCAGCCGGTTCAGACACGCGTACTTCAACTATTACTGTTGTACCTGTCGAGGTCGACTTCTGTGACACTGTAGTAGATCTTAACTCTGCATTCTTTGGACGTAACTCGAGCACACTTAATGCTGATGCTCAGGCAGCGCTCCAGGATAACCTGCAGATCTTGACGGATTGCCCGAACATGAATGCTCGAATCGAAGGATTCGCGGCACCGGGTGAAAGAAGTGGTACGAGACTCTCTGAGGCACGTGCCAGAGCCGTTGAGCAGTTCTACATCGATAATGGTGTCGCCGCCAGCCGCCTGACGGCTGCCGGAATGGGCACTGTATCGGGCGTCAGTCGCAAAGAAGGACTGAGCCAGTATCGCAGAGCTGATTCGCTTCCAGTTCGCTAGACGAACTAAGCATCTTCTTGCAAAAAGGACCTGTCGCTGTCGCGGCAGGTCCTTTTTTTGTTTGTCAGAAAATACCCGCAGCAGTCAGTTTCGTACTTTACTTCTGAACGAAACAGCATGTGCAATTGGATATCCCGGCAAAAACCAGACTCTTGAAAAAGCAGGCGTCGGACATGGGTTTCGATGCCTGCGGTGTTGCCAGAGCTGAAACACTGGACAGGGAAGCCGCTCGCCTGGAGGAGTGGCTGGAGCGCGGCTTCAACGGCACTATGAATTGGATGGAGGAAAACGCTCACCTTCGCGCTGATCCACGTCTGCTTTTTCCGGGAGCGCGTTCGATAGTCTCCGTCCTTCAGTCATACCACCAGGAAGGCGATCAACCCGAAGATCCGGCTGCGGGAAGAATCAGCAGGTATGCATGGAATAAGGACTACCATCGGATCCTCAGAAAAAAACTGTCCAGGCTTCTGCAATGGATGGACGCTCATATCGGACCTGTGAAAGGTCGTGCATTTGTCGACTCTGCGCCCTTCATGGATAAGGCATGGGCTCAACGTGCCGGGCTCGGCTGGATTGGCAAACACTCCAATCTGATCAGCACTGAACATGGATCCTATTTCTTTATCGCTGAGCTTATCGTAGATATTGAGCTATCATACGACCAGCCCGTTCTGGATCACTGCGGTTCGTGTACACGCTGTATCGATGCCTGCCCGACGCAAGCCATCGTGCAGCCGTACGTAGTCGATGGCTCCCGGTGCATATCATATCTGACGATCGAGCACCGCGAGGACGACATCGATCCAGAGCTCCAGTCACAGACCGGCAACTGGATATTCGGCTGCGATGTCTGTCAGGAAGTCTGTCCGTGGAACAAGTTTTCAACCCCGACCACGGAAGAGCGCTTTCGACTTGCCGATAATCGTCACCAAACCAGACTGGCTGACTGGGCTGAAATGGACGAGCAAGAGTTTGAGGATGTTTTCGCCGGTAGTGCCGTCAAACGAACGGGATACTCCGGCTTCCAGCGAAACGTTAGAGTGGCACTGATGAATGCCGGAGAACGGCACACTTAGAAAGGTTTTCAGATTGGCAGTTCCAAACTGAAAACGGAGCCACCCTCGGGACGATTCCTCGCTGAGATTGAACCTCCCATCAAGCGAACAACGCGATCGACCATTGCCAGTCCGATACCTGCACCGTCGTAGTCCCTGTTCAATCTGCTATCCACCTGTTCCAGAGGATTGAAAAGGGTAGCAATCGACTCGTCATCAATCCCGATGCCTGTATCTACAACTCTGATGACCGCATTCTTTTCATCTACGTCTAACTCTAGAGTAGTCGAACCTTCTCGCGTGAACTTCAGTGCGTTGTCCAGCAGGATGCCGATGACCTGGCCAAGGCGCCTGGAGTCTCCTTCTATTTCGGGAGGTGAATTTATTATTTTGACAGATAGATCGAGTCCTTTAGAGGAAAATCCGGGGGTGTGTTGCTTGATGACGGCATCTGCTACCTTAAGCAAATCTACGGGTGCCCGGTCCATCGTGATCATCCCGGCGTCAATCAGAGCCATATCAAAAAGCGTATCCACCAGCCCTAAAACGCCTGTCGCCCGATTATGAATAGCCTCGGCAAACTCGAGCAACACGCCGGGAATCTCTGCTCCCGATTCGCTCAACTCGTTTACTTCCTGAAGTAACAGATCTGAGTAGCCGCTGATAGTTCCAAGCGGTTGCCGGAGCTCATGACTCATCGTCGAGATAAATGCGGCTTTGCGAGATGCCGACTCGACGGCCTCCTTTCTTGCCTCTTCGATTATTCGCTCGGCATGCTTCTGGCTGGTGCGATCTTCGATAAGTATGACCCCACCGGCTACATCGCCATCCTCCTGGACGATTGCAGATCCACGAAGTGCTAAGACGTAGTCTCCTCCATGGGATGCGAATGAGATATCCTCAATCGTAAACGTGGTACCCTCTTCGAGCATCGTTTGAACTGCTCCAACAAACGTATTCGACAGAGTAGTCAGGTACGTGAAATGGTGTCCCAGCCACGAGTCATCGGGATCTTCTCCCGTGAGCTGTCTCAATGCATGGTTCTCCATCACAATCTGTCCTGCAGCGTCAAGCAGGACCATCCCCACTGGACTTTGCTCAACGAAAGTTCGGTAGAGTACTCCAGACGAAAAAGGGTCGTGGAAGGCCCGCGATTCTTCCGAGTCCAGGCCGGCAATGTCAATATATCCGTCGTGGTCAGAAGCATCAGTGGAGTACAGGTACAGGATAGCTGTCCTTTGTTCGCCGGCTGTATCTGTATACCGGACACTAGTATTTGCAGAGCCGTTCTCTGCCAGTCTCTGTATTGCTTCGTCGAGCTTCCAAAGGTCGCTGTCGAGGATGATTTCTCTCCACAGACTTCCTCCTACTGGATCCCGACCGAAGAACTTTCGGGCGTACTGGTTTGCGAATTCAACAATGCCAAGCCGGTTCGATCGTGTAATTGCTACGGGAATCTGATCGACCACTTCCTGGAACGGGCTTAAGGTCTGGGACGAACTCACGTCGAACCCAAACAACAGGCAGGGTTGCCCCGAACCGCGCGAAACACCCACGACGTAGATCCCCTCCTGCCCTATCGGTAATCGCATAGGTGTTCCGTCGGGCAAGTTCTTGATCGCACTTGTTATGGGAGCTGACAGACGATCATTCTTCTTCCATCCCAGTAGACTCACTGCGAGCTCATTGATATCGAGCACCACTCCACCGCGGCTTACCTCGGCGACGCCGACGCTGCTGGCGTCTGACAGTCGAGGAAGATTTTGCGTACTTGACGCGGAAATTATTTTCCGATCTGCCAGGTTCATCCCTGAAACTGATTTGAAAAAGGACTTGGGGTTATTCTCCACGTCCTCAAACAAGAATGGGACCAACTAGCGGCGCAGGATCCAAACGGTCCATAATGCGCCGGTTACGGTCATCGTAGCGGCAAAAACAATGATGGCCTGGCGGATGGACAGTATTTCATATTGCAACGCAAGGGCCGCCACAAGCGTGGATACAGTCTCTGCGACCAGAACCAGAAGCATTTCAGTAGCAAATACGCGCCCGCGAAACCGGTCCTCGACTTTCTCCTGCAATGTTACGGAAGACAGTACCCACGTGGCTCCCGAAGTTGAGTGTGCAATGCCTACCAGAAACGCTATAGGAATCGTCCAGGCGAGCAAGCCAAAAAGCAGGTATGCGAGGCCACTACTTACCACGCAAATCCCGAGCAGCGGCGGCCACCGCGATCTGTCCGTAACCCAGGCACGCGCAAGAACAGGACCCACACCTGTACCGATACCGCGCGCTGCAAACAAAACCCCGATTCCAATTTCGGGAGAACCTTCGATCAGCTGCTGCCCGGCAAGTGCCAGCATGTATACCAGACCACCTCCTGCAATAGCCCAGGTAGCCTTCGTTGTCGCGATCTTGCCGCAGAATCGATTCTGCCTGAGATACTCCCATCCTGCCCTGACTTCCCGTAGCGACTGTCGCCAGAAACGCCCGGTGATTGTTGAAATACTCTGTGGTATTTCCGTTCTGAAAATGAACCACGCAGATACCAGATATGTCACGGAATCGATAACGAAAACGTCTCGCGGTCCCACGATATCGGTTGCGAGTCCGCCGATAGCAGCACCCAGAGCAAGCATGACGGACCAGCTGATCGACATTATTGCATTGGCAGTCAGGAGCTCGGTTTTCGAAGTTACGTTTGGTATGGAAGCAGATTGTGCGGGATGGAAGACGGCACTGATTATCACCTGTACCGTGGTCAACACATAGACGAGGTAGATCTTCGACGAGTCATCGACAAGTAGTAATCCGAGAACTGTCACCGAACGCAAGACATCGCAGACAATCATGATGCGACGGCGATCAAAACGGTCGACCAGGTAACCGGCGAAGGGAGATGCAATTGCCCCCGGAAGCATTTTGGTAACGAAGATCAGCCCAACAGCAAATGGCGATCCGGTGAGCTCTTCGACGAGTGCGATGAGAGCAATGAAGTTGAACCAGTCGCCCAGAAGTGAAACGACGTTACCCAGCCACAGTCGCCGAAAGTTTATGTTTCCGGAGATTAACTCCAGGTATCCGGGCTGGCGGGAATCGGATGTCACTCAGATTCTTCGTGCTCCACCAACTCGGGACGAAGCAGTGGGAAAAGGATGACATCACGAATCGACTTCTGTCCGGTAACGAGCATTGCCAGCCTGTCAATCCCCACTCCCAGACCGGCCGTTGGAGGCATCCCGTATTCAAGCGCGCGGATGTAGTCATCGTCGAGTTGCATTGCCTCTTCATCGCCTCCTGCGAGAAGTGCTGCCTGATCTTCAAACCTGCTTCGCTGATCTAGCGGATCGTTCAACTCGCTGAATGCATTGCATAACTCTTTACCATTGCAAATCGCCTCAAATCTCTCAACGAGTCCTTCTTTCGATCGATGTCGCTTTGCCAGGGGACTGAGTTCAATCGGGTAGTCGGTAATGAAGGTCGGCTGGATCAATTTCGGCTCGACGTGTTCACCAAAAATCTCATCGATAATCTTTCCGGAACCCATCGATTTGTCGACGGCTATCCCTAATCCGTCTGCGATCGATGCAAGCTCTTCTCTCGTTTTTCCACCAATATCGTGTCCCGTTTCTTGTTGAATAGCTTCAATCATCGGGATCCTCTTCCATGGCCGCTTGAACGAAATTGTTTTACCATCCACCTGGATTTCCGTCGAACCGCGAACAGCCAAAACAGCATGCTCGACCATCTCCTCAACAAGATCCATCATCCACAGGTAATCCTTGTAGGCTACATAAACCTCCAGCATGGTAAATTCAGGATTGTGATAACGACTCAATCCCTCGTTTCTGAAATCTTTTGAGATTTCGTACACACCGTCGAAGCCTCCAACGATCAAACGTTTCAGATAGAGTTCGTCAGCGATCCGCAGATACAACTGCATGTCCAGCGCATTATGGTGCGTCGTGAAGGGTCGGGCCGTAGCACCACCGTAAATCGGCTGAAGCACCGGAGTTTCAACCTCAACCATATCCCGCTCATCAAGAAATGACCGGATGGCGGACACCATTCTGGCGCGTTCCTTGAAGACTTGTTTTACATCCTCGTGGAGAATGAGATCAACATATCTCTGTCGATACCTGAATTCCTTGTCAACAACTTCGTTATAGACATGACCGTCGCTCTCCTTTTCGATTGGCAAGGGTCGAATCGCTTTGGCCAGCAGAGTCATTTCCTCGACGTGGACGCTTACTTCTCCAAGTTTAGTCCTGAAGGCGAAACCCGTGATACCAACGATGTCGCCGATATCAAGCAGTTTTTTGAAAACAGTGTTATACCATCCTTCTGGGAGGTCGTCGCGACGAACGTAAACCTGAATATCTCCCGACGAATCCCTAAGGTGAAAGAAAGATGCTTTCCCCATGACCCGCTTGGATATAATCCTGCCGGCCAGTGAGACACGCAGCGGTGTTTCCACCTCGCCGTTTTCATCGGGTTGGTGACGGCCATCGTCAAATGCCACAAGCACATCCGCTGCATGGGAATCCACTTCCCATTTGTACGGATATGCATTGATGCCAAGCTTGCTTAGTTCGTTGAGTTCTTCAAGTCGGCGCTGTTCTTGTTCGGACCGGTCCGTCATGCGAGTCGTGCGGATTAGTTGGCTGAGGGTTCGTAGTCCTCTAGAGCGACGATCGTCATATCGATGTCTTCGACAGGCCTGTCAATCACAGCAGGGTGTGCCGGGTCGCCGCTTTTGCGAGCGGTAGGCGCCTGTGCAATCTGGTCCAGTACATCGAATCCCTCTACCAGTTCGCCGAAAACAGTGTACTGCATATCAAGCGACGGCGTCCCTCCAACAGTCGTGTATATTTCGCGGAATTCCTCAGGGTATGAGAATCCATCAACTACGTCACCGAGCTGCTTCTCGATACGCTCGAGCATGTCCTCTGGATATACCTGTCCCTGCACAATGTAGAACTGACTGCCACTTGATTCGCGCTCTGGATTTATTTGATCTCCCGTCCGGGCTGCAGCCAGGGCACCTTTTTTATGAAATAAAGGAGCTTGTATTTCTGCAGGAACAGTATAGCCGGGACCGCCCTGGCCGTCATTCATCGGGTCGTCATCCTTCGAATTAGGATCTCCACCCTGTATCATAAAACTCTCGATGACACGGTGGAATTTTGTGCCATCATAATAGTTCTGTGCAACCAGCTTCTTGAAGTTGTCTCGGTGGGCAGGTGTGTCATCGTACAGGCGGATAACCATGTCTCCATTCGGAGTAATGATCTTGAAATAGTTGGTCGCAGGTAGCATTATCTCTTCGTCCGGGTTTATCGTTTGCTCTGCCGACTGGCCTTCATCAGGTTCCTCACTACTGGCGGTGGATTCTGACTCCGGGTTATTTGCACACCCAACAAGTGCCGCTATTGACAGCACGATTATGAAAAAGTTGGTGTTAATATGGTTCACGGCTAGATATAAAATTGTTCTTGGAAATCTTGTTTTGCACGTTGGCCAATCTATCGGGACCGACCAACCAAAGCACTCTAAAAATACCCAATAAGGGCAATAAACGATGGCAATTCGTGTTTGGAATCGGCTAATTCTACTGATCTAGAGATCTGTCCCGAGAGACGGCAGCAACGCATTGTGGACGATATCCAGCACCGTCCTGGCCTGATCGCTGTCGATCTTCCCTGCTTTTACAGCGGTGCGGACTGTTTCGGTTGAAAGAGATGCGTAGACAGGTAGCAAATGCGGGAGATTTGCTCTGAGGTACTGTAGATGAATTTTGACTGTCTCGGTGTCGCCTCGCGAAATCGGACCCGTGAGTGCGGCACCCGGGCCAAGGGCGGCAATATTGTCAATAGTTTTTTGCGAGAGCATACCATACAACTCACCGGCAGAAAGGTCCGAGAAACCCGCCGCCGCCAGCACTTCATTGATCATCCCGAACAGGGTGACGACGAAGTTTGACGCGATCGATGCGCCCAGATGGTAGGCGGGTTTTGACGCTTCTGAAATGGCAATCGGACGCATGTGCAGAAGCCGCGCGAGTGATGTCGCCACATCGACTGCGATGGTGTCGCCTTCTATTGCGACTATGGCATCGGCAAGGACTGCAGCTTCCCGTCCGTCCGGAATCGATTTCAGCGGATGGAAGCTTGCACAGCCTGCGCCGCGCTTCCGTAGGTTCTGAAAGACTGAAGATGCACGTGCGCCCGAGGTATGCATTACGATGCACCCGGACCATTCCCTTGGGACAGTCGATAGCGCATCGGCAACTTCGACAAGAGCGTTATCCGGAACTGCACAAATTATTGTACATGGCTCTTTGGGTAGGCTTCTGATATCCGTCGATACAATGTCGGCGGAAACTGCTTTGGCGAGATCTACCGCATCGGGATGAGATTTGTTGATGACTGCCGCAATGCGAAACCCAGCGATATGAATCGCCCGGCCGAGGGCATTGCCAACGTTGCCTGCGCCTATGATTGCATAGGGTCTCTTTATTATTCCGGTAGCCGCTTCGCTCATCTATCTTTAGTGATGGGTCAGGAAGGTACTACTGACGAGTGATTTGGGCAATTGCCGGAGTTAGCTGCAAACTTATCTGATGAGAATCATCTTCTTCATCTCAATAGAATCCCCGATATCTGCCGTGTAGAAGTACAATCCAGAGGCAACGTTTCGGCCTGATTGATCGCGACTGTCCCAGGAAAGCTCATAACGTCCGGGTGGAGTGGTTGTCCGGTTCATCAACGTACGAACGAGCCTCCCGGTGGGGCCGTAGACACGGATATGTACATCAAGAGGTCTATGCAGGGTGAAAGCAATCGTTGTGTTGGTCCGAAGGGGATTCGGATAGTTCTGCTCTATTGAAAACTCTTTGGGAGCTGGCGCGTGCGGTTCAACGGCAACCGGTTCGGAAGGGACAAACGTGTACGCAAAGGATCCGACCGCGTAACCGACAGAATCAGAAAGGATGTACATTCTGTTCAGCCGGGGATCGAGTTCGCCGGCTGGATTGGCTGTTGGATGGTATGGCGCTACCTGTGACCAGCTCTGGCCTCCATCTGTCGTAACAGAAGTTGTTCCTCTACCACCTACCCAGCCAAGTTCTTCGGTCAGAAAACCAATTCCCTGGAGACCGGCAAAGTCAACACTTCCTGTAACAAATATCGGTGCCC
This sequence comes from Rhodothermales bacterium, assembly GCA_013002165.1. GTDB lineage: Bacteria > Bacteroidota > Rhodothermia > Rhodothermales > JABDKH01 > JABDKO01. Next base: position 10,657 of record JABDKO010000109.1, read on the forward strand.
ACGTGTGGCCTCTGTCGACAGACTTCAAGATCTTCGCCTCTGCCGTTTCGTTGCCGTTATACTCGACGGATGCATAGACGACTGAGTCCGACGGGACGGTAATCTTCCATCCCCACTCACCGTCGACGCCTGCAGCTCTGGTCGTGCGGTGGACGACATCCCAGCTGCTGCCGCCGTCAACTGTCATGAGAATAACTGCAATGCCATCAAAGGCACTACCATCGCCGCCAGTAGCAATTCCCGTTTGTTCGTCGAAGAAATGCACGTCTACCAGGGTTGCCGCATGGGAACTCAAATCTTTACTCGTCCACGTGTCTCCCCTGTCTGTGGATAGCAGAAAGCGTGGCGCTCCCCAGAACGCACCGACGCCGACCATCATGGAGTCAGACACTGCCTGCATTCCGCACAGGCCCTGTACGATTGGTCCGCCTATTGTTGCCGAGATGTTCGTCCAATTCAATCCACCGTCTACGGTTTCATAAAGAACGAAAGGCTCCGAGTTGACCAAGCCGACATAGCCGACCTGATCGTCAAAGAAGGCGGTACTGCGAAATGTCAGCGAAGGATCATGCTTCTGTTGCTCCCAGTTCTCTCCATGATCAACAGTTTTATAAATATGCCCTGTCGTATTAACCAGCCAGCCGATTCCGTTGTCAACAAACGTGATATCGTCGTGGCGCTGCAACGTAGGTGCCGGTGGTGCATTCGCCAGGATCTCCCACTTGCCACCAGTCGTCTGACCGTTTGATGACTCAGGAATGAAGCACATGGCGGCGATGGCCAGACATAAACAACAGAATCTCATTGCATTTCCACAAGTGTCAGGGCTGGCAAAGGAACACAATCCGGAAGATTTCTACCAGTCAGGAATCAATACCAGATTCTGTACTAGTCGCCGAGAAAGGTTAATTCGGCTTCAGCCGTCGGTACGCGGTATCGTTTCCTCGGTGAGTTTACCACGTGGAGCGGATCTGCGTTTGTCACGAGGAGCCCAACCTTTAGATCTCCCGGACGATGTGCCGGTGTCATCTGAACTGAAAGGTCTGACGCCGGAGAGGTTGCAAGCATTGCTGTTTCTACCGGAGTCTGCATCTGGTCGATGCTGTGTGTAGGCAATGCAACGACCGTGGTGACGAGGATCAGTACAAGGACTGCGTAACTGAATGATATCGACGACCGGGTACTAACCGGTGGTAGACCATACACGTCGATCTTTCCAGTTTCGGCATTGAGTCTTGCTCTGAGTTTGGATTGGAACTGCTGCGGCGCGCAGAGGGAACACCCTGTTTGTTTCAGGACGTGTTGGGCTTCAGTCAGGCCCTGGATCTGCCGGGCTATTTCCGGACAAGAGTTTACGAGCTCATCAAAGGCACTGCGAACAGACGGATCCATTGTTCCGTCGACATATTCGCACATCAACTCGTCGAGGAGTTGATCATTCTGAAAATCGGGCGCTTTGTACCAATCATCCATACGCGTTGACTGTGTTACCCCCGGCCCGATGGAAAGAAAAAAGGGCCCATGGCAGTTACACCATCGACCCTATCTTCAAATACATAAGTTACTCTTCCTGTACTGTGTAGATGTCCTTCAGAAGACCTTGAAGCTTTGTTCGGCCTCTATTGATTCTACTTTTGACAGTACCCATCGGTAAACCGGTTATCTCGGCTATCTCTTCGTAAGCAAGTTGCTGAACGTCACGAAGCACGACTACTTCACGAAACTCTTCAGGGATCTGGCGTAGCGCCTCCTGGATGAAGTAGTCTTGAATCGTACTTTCGGTATGCTTGTCCGGAGAGAAGGTTTCGTCCGGAATCTCGACTTCATACTCTTCGTCGTCGCGATTAACGGACTGCAGAGAATACAATCGGCGGCGCTTCCTCTTCCGGTATTCAGAACGGGCGAGGTTACCGGCGATTGTGTACAACCAGGTTGAATACTTGGCAATTCGTCGGTAGGAATGACGGTTACGATACACTCTCAGGAATGTCTCCTGGAGAAGGTCTTCGCACTCCTTCATATCTCCGAGAAAGCGATAAATGTAGTTTGTAAGCGGGTCTTTATACCGGCTGACAAGAATATCAAACGCCTCAACGGTCCCAGCCTGAAACTGGGACATCAGATCCTCATCACTCATTTGAAGCAGTGCTTCGTAGTGGCGGTTATTGGGATTAACCGGCTTCGAGAGGGATTTCCGAACCTTTAGCGAGTTGCCCGCTGGTATTCTTGTTCTCTCAAGCGTTTTCGACATACGTGTGTCCTAAAGTTGATTGGCCTTTGCGGGCCAAGGGATTACTTCTTATTTGTTCACTAAACACCACGAACGTTACGCGGCGACCCTTAAATCACGCGGTATCAGGCCTCTGAGCAGGAGTGTAACTATCAAAAGAGGATCTCTGGTAGACCCTCCTTTCAATTCGAAATCAGCCGCAAGCATCAATTTAAACGCTACACGGATTCTTTCAGGGTTAAAAAAACGAAGACTTCGAATATATTCTTTCAGGAAATACGACGGTATACCAATTTGTTGCGCCATATCACCCTCCCTCATGCTATTTTCTTGACAATTTGTCAGTCTCCAGAGCTTTACAAGGTACGCACTAAGGACTGCGACAATACGAATCGCTTCCCCTCGCGTATTAGAAGCTTGGCGCAACAATCGTTCCGCGATAGACACGGCGCGGGTGTATTTCGCCTGCCCTATAGCAGCCTGTAACTCAAAGACATTGAAATCGCGGGTCTGGCCGCTGGCCAGAAGAACGTCATCTACCTTGATTTGGGTACGATTTCCCAGATAAGTAATTAGTTTCTCTATTTCGGCAGCCAAAGCCCTCAGGTCCGGTCCCACAATCTCCACCAGCATTTGTACCGCCTGTCCGTCAGCCTTGAGACCCTGCTCCCGAATCTGGTTGTCCACCCAGGAGGTCAGTTGCCGGCCTTTCATGTCCTTAAATTCGACTGCGACAGCATTCTTTTTAAGGGCCCGGTACGGATGATGACTCAGGTTCGGCTTTGTCCGACAGGAGGCAACAACTATCGCCGTCGGATTCGGATTTTTCGTATAGGCGACAAACCTGTCATTGTCCTTCACTTTTTCGAAGTCACGAATAATCACGACGCGGTTCTGTGCCATCACGGGGTACGATGAACACAGGCCGATGATGTTATCAATGTCTGCTTCCGCACCATAGACTATGTCGAGATTGAAATCCTTCTCGTGCGGCTCAAGCGCCTCCTGAATCAGGACATTCTCGAGTTCGGAGATAAGAAAACCCTCAGTGCCGTAGAGAAAATACAGGGGCTCAAAATTCTTGTGCTTGAATGCGATTTTGAGGTCTTTGTATCCTGACTTCTTTGCGGGCATAATGTCTACGGATTAGCATCTCCAGTTTACATCTCTGGAAACGTTTCCAGTTACCGATTATTGTCCTTGAATTACTTGTTGCGCCGCTCCCGTTCCAGACGTCTCCAGTACGCGAACTCTACCTGATTAACGTCGAGATCAATTTCAGCGACGCGAGCGTGCATCCGTTCCTGAACTTCCCGGACAGCCTGATTGAAAATAGACGGTCCGATTTCCTCAAGAAAAAAATCAAGAAGAGCACCGGCAGCAATGTTGCCGATGCTCTCCTCTAAAGACTCTTCTGCGTATCTCTGTATTGAGGCGATTGCTTCACTTCGAGCGTCACCTGTCAATTCAATTGACATTCACTGATTGGTTATAGATCTCCTGATCCGCTTACTCGCCGCCGCCACCAAATTTGTAGCCCCCACCGATGCGCAGGACACTGATGTTGCCAATTCCAACGGTACCCTCAACGAAAAACTTCTGGATGTTCGCACCGCCACCAATTACGAGTCCTATCTCTGAATTGCTGAACGATGTACCCCCAATAAATGGTACGTCGGAATCATATTTGAAAGAAAACCGCTCAAGTGCCAGGCCAGCTTTAACAAATGGTTCAAATTGGGAATCTCCTGGCTGTCCACTGCTTCTGAAGGCTGAGTCGCCACCAAGGTTTAGATTCCCGACAAGCTCGCCCGAGATTCTAAACACTGAATAATTACCAGCTCCCCCGGCATTTCCACCTCCGGCGAAAACGTATTCTGCAGACGGCCGAACTGCCGTGTTACCTACCGGACCAATCTCAAGCCCTACCGGATATTCAATACCTGCTCCCAGGGCGAGGCCCTCCCAGTCAACGTCGAACGCTCCGAGCGCAAGGAACGAAATCTGGGCTTTAGTCGGTAGTGCGACAAAGGCAAAAACTACAATTGCCGATGCTGTAGCTATTTTCTTCATGATAGTGTTATTCAGATCTAGATTCTGGATTATTTCTTGTGATGCTGTGACGTAAAGAAGTATAGGGTAGACGCTGCATCTATGTCAACATGGCCAAGGCTCATGATATATAAAGCGCACACAGCACTTAATGCAGGATCCACTTGCTCAATGTGTCACCAGGCTACAACCTGAACAAGTTACTTTCATGAAGTCTCACGGTCACACTACGCAACTGGGACGCTTCGTCGAGAATGAATTTGTGCAGGCGGGTCTTCAGAGGTGTATTATCTTCTTTTATGCTCTGTGACAGCTCGGGATGATCTCGAAGAAAATCAACAAGAAGATCTCGACCATTCTTGAACCTCTCCAGGACCGTTGCAAGGTCTGCTTCAGGTTCGTCCTCAGTGTGAATGGCCTGAACACCAAGCTCAACGGCAAGTAGCTCCTGCTTGCGGACCATATCCTGAAAGCTTTCCAGAATCGACGGCTCTCCGTCTATTGGCTTTTCAGTAAGAATGGCTGAATCAATCTGGGGCACGAACTTGCCGAGAAGGTCAATTTCGTCGCTGACATAGCTGAGCTGTCCGATTATTCGATCGACTAGAGTCTCTGTGTCATTCATCGTAAGGTCGTACTACGCCGCAGGTCAAGAATCGGCAATCGCTTACGAAACCTCGTCGGCGGTAGAAAGCCATTTTAGAAACTTGCGATCCCGGAGGCTATGGATATTGTTCTCTTCCTGGAAGTCCCACTGCTGCCCGAACTGCTTGTTCTTTTCTACTTCCAGATAATCGAGCCTGTCCTTCAGACGCTCCGCTGGAATCAGCAGTCGTTCAAGGCCAAAGACGGCTTCACTGCGGTCTTGAAAAGTCATGTCATACTCCTTCGACATCACGATAGCTTCTTCGGGACAAACCTCCTCGCAGAAGCCGCAGTATATGCACCGAAGCATGTTAATCTCGAACCACTGGGGTGCCCGTTCTTTAGCTCCGCCGATGTCCTCGGATTGCATTGAGATCGCCATTGGCGGGCATGCCTTCGCGCAGAGATTACACGATACGCACCTCGGCTTACCTTCTTCCTCGACAAGTACGGGACGACCGCGGTAATTGTCAGGCGGGTACCACTGTTCTTCCGGATACTCGAACGTGTACGATGGTTCGCTTATCATCTTCCGGAAAGAATATCCCAATCCTTTGAACACTTCCGGGAGATAGAGCTTCTCCCAGAAATTCAGCTTGCGCTCGTTTGCTGAGCTTGTATTTACAGGAGTACCGGGCATGCCTGACTCTACTTCATTCTTCGCCAATATCGATGGTTAAAATACCAATCCGGAGCAATATTGAAACCCAAGACTTTGGGAAGATTATTCGGCGTCGAGACGGCGGACCTTGATGTTCCGGAACGCTACTCGATTTCCATGGTCCTGGAGTCCGATTCGACCGGACGTTGTTGCACCAAAGCCGTCCATGCTGGCGAATTTTGATCTGGCAATGAGATCCCGCCAATTGGAGTCTCCAACAGGATATTCGACCATCAGATTTCCATTTAACCAGTGCTCTACATTGCCATCCGCCTTTCGTATGTACACTTGATTCCATTCGCCTACCGGCCGGGTCGGCGTACCGGGCGATGCTACCATGTCGTACAAGTCTCCGGAACGATGCGAAACGATTCGACCGTCACTGTGTCTTGCATCGTCAAGGATCTGCATTTCGGGACCAGTCTCCCACGGATACGTGTAGCGACTTGTGTCGACGACTACATTGAAGAAAATTCCCGAATTACCGCCGGCAGAGATCTTCCACTCCAGCGATAACTCGAAGTCGGAGTAGTCCTCTCTCGTGACGATATCGCTTCCGTTCTCAAACTGCCAATCAACGACCCGGCCGTCAAGCACAAGCGCTCCATTCTCTACTCGCCAGGCTGACCCTATGGAATTCTTGCCATAGTTCACCCACTTGTCAATTTTCTTACCATCAAATAGTAACTCCCATCCCTCAGCTACTTCGCTTTCGGTCAGGGTATTTTCAAGTGCTTTTTCTGCCCGTCTGATTCCGGCCACGGATGATTTGATGCCCGACAATCGATTCAGTGTATACCATGCTTCGGTTGTCCACAATGATCTGTCGGACTCTGACCTGAGCGGATCGCTTACGTAGATGTACAGTACTGACCCTGCTTTCAGCCCGGGTATTTCCAGGAATACTTTTGTGCGATTCTCGTCAACAGTAATGGCACTGACTGGAAGTTTGACTTCATCAACTTTCGGTCCGCCATATTCAGCTGTAGGCACGTATTTCCATTGGTGCACATTGAAAGTCTCCGGGTCAAGCACGAAACGGTCGTCGATGGCTTCTGTGAACGAAATATCGAACCCGCCGGTCCGGGCTTCGATAGCCAGCATTTCAAACGTTGTCTCACCATTGAACGTCAATCGCTGGAGGCCATACCACTGCTTCCCTTCGTGGCCCCAGTTTCCCGGGTTTCCGATACCGCCGACGAGAAGCGAACCGTCATCGCTCCGAACAAGTCGATTTACGCCTGCTTCGAGACCCTGCACAAATCTGAAAACAGCTCCCTGATACTTTCCATCAACCTTCTCGGCAAAGACACGCTTCAGGCCCCCATGAGTCACCTCCCCATGAACCATCTGACCGGCATATTGTCCCACCGTCAACTTCGCAGGTTGGCTTGGAGAATTGCCAATCTCGTCCTGCGGCAGCCAAACTACCGGGGGAGTTTCTTTTACAGTTCGCGTGCCTTCGAAGTCGACTGATCGCGATCCGAAGAATGCGCCCTCGGTGACGTGAAGAATTTTACTTGACGGCAGCCAGTCTCCCTGGTTGTCAGCGACAAACAGCTCATCGTCTACGCCGATCCCGATTCCGTTGGGGGTCCGAAGGCCGGAGGCCACAAACTCATAGTCTCCGGTTACCGGATCGATTTTGATCACCTTCCCTCTGTCGGGCACCTGCGGTTGGGCGCTGGCACCACCGGGAAGTATTGCTGTAGCCAGTGTCGCATAGAAATATCCGTCCTTGTATACCAGGCCGAATGCAAATTCGTGGAAATTCGACGAGACGCCCCAACCCGCACAAACCGTCTCGTACATATCGATGATGCCGTCACCATCAGTATCACCGAGTCGCGTGAGTTCATGTTTCTGCAGGACATAAATCACATCGTCGACGACAGTCAGACCCAGCGGTTCGAGAAGACCAGAAGCTATCTTTGTTACGGTGATGTCGTTTCGATTCGAGGCATCAATATTGTCAAGCAGATATACAGATCCTTCGGGATCCCAGGTACTTACGACAATCCGACCGTCGCTCATTGTACCAAGACCACCAACCATCGGATGAAATGAATCAGGACGAATCGTAGCGAGATCAAATGACGGATGCACTTCATTCAGAGCAAGACCATCGCCAGGAATGCCCGGAACGAATGGCGCCCGGGGCACGAAGGGTTTTGTCTCTTTCAGGTTTTCCGGATCGTAGCGAAACACCTCGGATGGCACCTTGCTGAACACCTCCTCTCCGTGGCGAATCCATTGCAGCGCCAGAGCCTTCCCGCCTGCTCCCTGAAAAAACGTAATGGTGAACGGATGTTCACCGGCTTCAAGATACACTTCACCATCTACCGGTCTCGCGGAATGCAACCCGTCGTTGTTGATCAGCTCAACACCATCGAGGTACATGATTGAGCCGTCATCACTGATCAGACGAAAAACGTAATTCGAAGACTCGTCGATTACAATGTTACCAGAAATCTCCGCGTAAAAGTCCTCGTCATACTCGCCAAAGTCGTCATTGTCCACCGCATACACGCCTGGTATGACCGCCGAGTAAACGGGTGAGAAGCTATCAACAGATTCCGGCATTTCCCGGACCGGTTCGGAGAAGCGGTATATGTCTATAACGACTCCAACCCGATCGTCATTTTCGCCTGCTGGAACGTTAAGGGGATACGACTCGCGGGAAGACGGCTCTTCGTTGGCCAGAGGCTCGCCATCCAGCGACAGGATATATTGAGATTTCTCAAGAGCATCCTCCCGTGAAATATCTGGATGAGCTGTCATCGCTACATCTCCCCACTCACCGGAGCCCCCGGCCATGATCTTGCCCGCAAGTTTGCTTGCATTGTAGGAGGAGTTCGCATATCTCTCGGCGATCATTGCGTACGAAGGGCCTACAGTCTGTAGCGTTTGATTGTGACAAACGCTACAATCGCTTGCCTCTATCAAAACCAACCCGCTGGGTCTGTCATCACGATCTGCCGGCTGTCCGGGCGGCAGAATAACAGTTTCAATGGGCGGGTCTTCAGTAAATGTCGTCTCGATAAAGGTCGGTTGGTCTCCATTAAGTCGAAGCACTCCTACAAAACTGTTCTCCGAGCTCTCTACGATTTCCATTTCGCCGTTTGTCTCGTAGGCGTCGGCGCTATCTAGCGACGTCATTTCTATCCGCACTGAGATAACCGGGAGATCCGATAATCCGTCAACAGAAAACGTCCGGCGGAGGGTTCGTGGTCCGGTACGTTCGGGGCGCTCGGCTACATTGACGGAGGATCCATCCGAGAGTACCAAAGTGTACAAAAGTTCTGCTTCACCATCCGCGAATCTATGGCCTCCATATTCGATTGCCGGGGAGTAAGATTGCCCGTCAACTTCGACACTCCAGGGGGATTCCGGCTCAGCACTTACGAACGCGTTTCCAAGGCTTACGGGCTGGGGTCCGTGAGACTGATTGTACACAGGGCCCTCGAAGGATACACCGTCCGACCAGACTCGATAAAGCGCAGCGTTGTCGGTTTGATACGATACCCAGAAGTCCTCAGCCAATGCAAACGTGACCATCCTTGGCTGCCAGTCCAGCACAGATCGGAATACCCACGGGTCGCGACCCCGTTCATCGCTGTCGTTCATGCAGCCGGAACCGACTACGGTGAGGACAAGAACCAGGGAAAATCTAATCGTTGCAAGTGTGCGATTGCCTGTCATGATTTTTTTCGAAATGATATTGAGACGGGAACGCCAGTAAAATCGTACTTCATCCGGAGCTGATTTTCAAGGAACCTGCGATAGGCTTCCGGGATGCCGGTCGGGTAATTGCAGAAGAAAGCAAACACGGGAGGAGAGGCGTTGACTTGAGTAACGTAGTTTATTTTTACCGGGCGGTTACGGTGCATGGGTGGCTTGTGCTTCGCCAGCATTGACGTGAGCAGCTCATTCAGTTCAGAAGTCGGAATAGTCTTCTTGCGCCTGTCGGCGATCTCCAGAGCCATGTCCAGAACTTTGGTGACCCGTTGTTTTGTCAATGCAGAAATAAAAACGACGGGTACATAGTTAAGTGTTCGCAGTCGATCCTTGATCCCGTTCTCAAAATCTCTTGCGGTGTTGGTGGACTTTTCGGCCAGGTCCCATTTGTTTACGGCAATGAGCAGGCCCTTGCTCATCTCCTCTCCCTGTTTCAAGACCTTGATATCCTGCGATTCCAGACCTTGTGTTGCGTCCAGCATCAAGACGGCGACGTCAGCATCTCGAATAGCTCGCTCTGTTCTCAACTGCGAGTAAAACTCAACGTTCTCGGTCACGCGGCTTTTCCGCCGAAGCCCGGCCGTATCTATGAGAACAACCGGGCGACCCTTATACTCGAATAGCGTGTCGACTGAGTCCCGGGTAGTTCCGCTGGCGTCGTTAACGATCGACCGATCGAAACCCAGTAGTGCGTTAGTCAGCAGAGACTTTCCAACATTCGGACGACCAACGATGGCGACCTTGACTGCATCTTCAGGGATCAGATTCGGATCGTTTTTCGGCAGGAGCTTGACCACTTCGTCGAGCAGATCTCCCGTGCCAGTGCCGTTAATGGAACTAATGGCAAAGACATCTCCGAGTCCAAGCTGGTAAAACTCGCTGGCTGCCCAGCCGATTTTGGTGTTGTCAGACTTGTTGGCGACGACAACGATCGGTTTGTCGGCTTTTCTGAGGACAGTTGCGACCTCCTCATCCAGATCTGTAATTCCGGTCTGAACATCCACGACGAACAGGATCAGATCAGATTCCTCGATGGCGATTGCCGCCTGCTCACGAATCGACTTCTCGATAAAATCGGTTTCTCGAAGTACAAAACCTCCGGTATCGACTACATCAAAAACCAACCCGTTCCATTCAGCCGAGTCATAGACCCGGTCTCTGGTTACACCCGGTTGATCGTGTACAATGGCACGCCGGTTTTCGGTAAGACGGTTGAACAGTGTCGACTTCCCGACGTTGGGGCGTCCGACGATAGCTACGAGAGGCATTGAGAGATGATGCTTTGACTGAAATGGTCGCGCAGTGGCCGATGTTTGGCATCAAGATACGTCTTGGAAGCGGGAATTAGGTCTCAGGGATGAGTGATAGGAGATAGGAGATGAGGGATGAGGGATTGAAGATGTGGGACGAGGGACTTTGGCTCGATCCTCCTACATTCGTTCCTTGCGCTCCAGGTACAGTGTTCGAAATAACATGTAGGCCGCCTTCGCGGTTTCCGTCGTAAACCAGTAGTTCACGCCTGCTCCGACGGCGGCGCCGGCGATCGGTATGACCTGGGCGAGTTTCCTGCCGAGGATGTTCTTGATGATCTCTCGTGGCAGGTGCCGGTTTTGTTCACGAAACGAACCGCGAACCTTGCCTCGGTATTCGAGGTCATTCGCAAATGCAGCGGCAGCCACACTGATTTCTCGAACGGCGTCGGTCTTGGTTTGTCGTCCACCGGAAGCCGCTACGTTGAAAATAGACAGAACAAGAGGGCTGTAATCGGGTGAGTCGAGCTCGAATCCGTACGACGCGCCAATCTGCTGAATCATTCGAAGATTTATTGCGAACAGCAGCGGGATGTCTGCAGCTATGAAAACGATTCCACCTAATCCGGTGCCGCCGCCCTCGACTGCAGCCAGGATTTGATTCTGGGTGAATACCGATTTTGCCAGCTCGTCGAGTTTCTCCAGTGGCTCATCGCGCAGTTCACGGATACTGCCGACATTCATCGACATCTCGTTAGCTGCCCGGAGAATATCGTCGTGATCGTGCGTCCACTTCGAGGCGTCGTTCAGGATAGACAGAGCCTGACTGATGATATCATCGACTTGATCCTCGACATCGCCGGAAATGACTTTACCGACTACCCAGTCCATTGGCTGCATTGCCCAATTGAGGACTTGAGTAATGATTGAACCTTCGCCGTTCTGCCACGCGTCGACTTCCCGGCCGACCTCTTTCTCGTATGAATTAAGCCGCATTCGCTAATTAACCCTTTCCTGATCCCTCTGACTATTGGACCAGTTTACAATAATGTCGGGTCAAAGTTACGGTTTTCTGCCGCCTAGCTCATTATCTCGAACTTCTTGAGGAGCCGGTACATTGTAGCGCGACCGATTCCCAGTTCGACGGCTGCACGATCTACGTTGCCCTCGCACAGCCGGTATGCTCGTTCGATCGCCTGTTTTTTGAGATCTTCCAGAGACATTATGTGGTCGCCGTCATTACCTATGACGATGCCGGAAACTGATACTTCATCAGAATACTCCTCGTAGTCATACGAAGCATCTCCAACCCCGTTGGAACCCGGCGGGTCGGCTGTCAGCGCACCAGAGATTCGTGGTGCCGATCGTTCGTTCCACGGCGTAATCGCTGACTCTCCGTTGATCATGAGATCGCCCGGTGCGATGTCTTCTGCATCGGAGACGAGGATCGATCGCTCTACGGCACTTTTGAGTTCCCGGACGTTGCCGGGCCATGCGTATTCGGCAATCGCTTTGCGAGTCTCGGCTGTCAGTCGTTTGCCTTTGAACTCGGGATGGTCCTTCATGTATTCCTTCATGAAGTGATTAGCAAGCCGAATCACATCTTGCCCGCGTTCGCGGAGTGGCGGTAAGGGTACGGGGAACTGGAATAGACGGTAGTACAGGTCTTCCCGGAAGGTACCTTTCTGAATCATCGACTTGATGTCTCGATTCGTTGCCGAGATAACGCGTGCATCGAAGCTTATCGTCTCGTTGCCTCCAACCCTCGTGATCTCGAACGACTGCAGCGCGCGGAGCAGCTTGGCCTGCAGGTCATGATCCAATTCCCCAATCTCATCGAGGAATATCGTTCCTCCATCCGCCTGTTCAAACTTACCTATTGTTCTTGAATGCGCTCCTGTAAACGATCCTTTTTCGTGACCGAAAAATTCGCTCTCCATCAGTTCTCTTGGAATGGCAGCGCAGTTGACGACAACAAAGGGGGCTTTCTTACGCGATGAGCCGTAGTGGATTGCTTTCGCGACTAATTCTTTACCTGTACCGCTTTCTCCCAGAATGGCGACGGTTAGATCGCCGCGAACAGCTTTCTCCATCGTTCTGTAAACGTGCTGCATCGGCGGGCTGTCACCCACAAGCCCGGTCATGGAGTACTTACTCTGGACCACGCCGCGAAGGTTTTCAATCTCTCCCTCCAGCTTGACCTTCTCGAGCACGTTGCGCACGACAGTTTCCATTTTGACAAGGTCGTCCTGACCTTTGGTGATGTAGTCGTACGCGCCGAACTGCATGGCTTCAACTGCAGTGTCGATTACACCTTGAGCTGATACCATCACCACGGGAGTTTCGGGAAGTTTTTTCTTGAACAACTTGAGCGTCTCAATACCACCGATCCCGGGCATCATGATGTCAAGCAGAACGAGATGCGGATTGACATCTACCTTTTCCAGCATGTCTTCGCCGCGATGAAATACGTGAACGTCATAGTCCACATTCTTCTCCAGTCGATAGCTGATCATTCTGGAGTAGTGACGATCGTCGTCGACGACAAATATTCTGAATTTCATCCGCCTGTTCCTGTAGCAGTTGCCCGCTTTTTCTGAGATGTATCAAATTGAGAAAACCTTATTCGGTATTCGGCTTTTCGGCGGATTTCTTAAGAGAAATGCAAGCAATCTATGGTCGACCTGCGATACTGTGGCAGTTCGACAACATGACCATAGATCAGTCGATCAAAAGCAGCCCTGCGATCCCGATCGCAAAACAGTAAATGGCGAAGTATTGGAGTTTGCCACGGCGGATGACTTCCAGCAAGATCTTTATCGCGGCTACTCCCGAAATGTAGGCGACCAGTGTCCCTGCAAGTAGAGCGGACCATTCTATTTCAGCCGGAGCTGAGACGGCGTTGAAAAGCTTCAGCGCCGTGGCACCCAGTACCACGGGAAGCAGCATCAGAAACGAAAAATCAGCCGCTTTCTGCGGATCCACATTGACGTACAAGGCGGTACAGATCGTCGAACCTGATCTGGAAATTCCGGGAAAAAGAGCGAGGGCCTGTGAGACACCCACCAGAAATGCTTTCGGCAAGTTCAGATCGCCGGATGGATTCTTTCTGATCATTGTCAGCAGGAGCAGTGCCCCAGTCACCAGCAGCATCCCTGAAGTGAATCTTGGATCCGAGAATTTTGCTTCCAGGTAGTCACCAAAAAAGATATATGCCAGCCCCGTGGGTACCATCGTCAAAGCAATTAGAAGCACAGTCTTTGCGTTGACATCGTCCTGGTACAATGAACGTATGCGGTGAGGTTTGATCAGCAGTTGAACTCCTGCAGCGACTAATTTCCCTATGCGCCTACCGTACACGGTGACGATACTCATTACTGTTCCGAAATGGACGCAGACCTCGAATAATGTACCTTCCGCGACCGACGCGTCCAGTCCAAGAAGATACTGGCTAAGAACGAGGTGACCCGAGCTAGATACCGGTAAAAACTCGGTTAAACCCTGAATGAGGCCGAGCAGTAGCGCTTGCCAGATTTGCATATTAGTCTTTATTCTGATTTTCCGGTAACCCGGGCTCGACCAGGAGTACTGTCTCCCTATCGACAACTACTGCGCCCTTTTGAGCTCCGCGCGGTTTTCGGACAAACTTTTTACGTACGATAATCACGGGTGCCAGAGAACTCGTCCGAGCCTTACTGTGATAGGCGGCAATAGATGCTGCCATCTCCTGAATAAATCCTGGCGGCTCCTCCCGACCCTTCACCTTCAACACGACATGGCTCCCCGAGACCCCTCGTGCGTGGAGCCAGAAATCGTCCTTGCCTGCAAAACGAGTAGTCAGTGTATCGTTTTGCGCGGCATTCCTGCCAACAAAAACGTGATACCCCTGCGGGAGCACGTATTTTCTGTATGATGTGCTCCCGTCAGTATCATCGTTCTTATTGCCTTTCCGCAGAGGATCAAGGCCGTGCTCCGCAGCAAATTTGTCCCATTCTCGTGCATTTTCTATATCCTCAGCCATTTCAGCCAGGTTTTTTGCGTGCTCCCGGTTCTTGATCAGTTCACTGAGGCGACTCTCGTCCGTTTCCCGGCGCTTCTTTGCTTTCCGCGCCTTCTCATAGTAGTGCTGTCCAAGTTCAGTCCGGTTCAACCCTTTCCTGAGGGGTATAGAGATGATCGTGGCTGCGTCCTCAAATGACGGCAGCTCGATCACCCCTTTGGATGGATCAACCTCCCCTTGGTATGCCATCAACAAGTCTGCCCACATTCGATAATCAGATTCCCGGGATGGATGACTGAGCCCTCTTTTCAGCGCGTTCACTGCTTTATCCAGCTCCTTGTATTGTTTAATCAGGGCAGCTTTTCTGACACCGACGGTTCGTTCAAAGCTCGTCGATCGCCACGAATCAATCAGAAAAGTGCGAACGCCTGTGTTTACCGAGGAATATTCCTGACCACCTTCTGCTGGCTTGTAGAGGGAAAAATAAGCTTGTTGGTTTTCATTCGTGGAAATGTAGCATCGGTCGCTGTCGAGCATCTCTTGTTCAATGGCATGGCATGTATCGTACAGACCGTCAATATCAATCTCCGCTGGTTCCGTCGCTGATATGCTGATTCCAGAACGAGCGATGATCTCGCGAGCAATCTGCGGGTCAAAGAATGCGTACGAACGTGCGACAGCTTTAGCGGGGCTGCTGCCGGCGTTTGTCATCTTGTCAATGTGTTCAGCAAACGTCACCCGGTCAGGAAAGGGGTCGGCGGGACGAACGATTGCTGATCGGCTAGTCGGGGCACCAGGACGGCTGGTAAACGAATCCTGAACCTGTCCCTGTTGATCCAGAAGGTAGACGTTGCCCGATGCACCGGTCAGGGCAACAGCGATCTCGAACCCTTCGGAGAGAGAGATGAAAACACAACGATCCCGCTCTGCGATCTGCACAGATATGACTTCCTTTCCGAGGGAGTCGGGGAAGAGGCGGGCGACATTCTTTCGAGCCGTAGAAAAGCGGTGGTCAACAAACGTATACATCATGGGACGCGCGACACTGGCGCGGAGCGCAACGGTCGAGTCGTCGGCATGGAAAACGATGACAATCTCAGACTTTGTCTGCGAGACACAATCCGTAATCACCTGCCCTTTCAGTTCTGTTTCGAACTCTCGAGCGAGTGCCGCCAACGTGTAGTACGACTGAATCATTACAACCCGCAACTCTCGTGAACACTAGCCGCGGCGACGCTGATAGAATATCGACAGTATCCAAATCAAGGCCCAACCACCCGCAAGCAGCCAGCACTGACACCAGGCCAGTACGCCAACATTGATTGCGTAGAGTACATGGTAGAACCAGTTCGGCGGCGTCTCCGGTGTGGTTTTGGATTTGACAGCTGGACCGATCAGACCTACCACTTTAATCAGAACCATGAACCCTGTATAGATTGCGAGCACCCAGTAGATCCATTCAAGGTCGGTAAAGACCATGACCACAATCGCAATGGTTACGGCGACGTCGACGATCGCATTTTTTAACCACTTCATCTGACTCTCCAGCAAGTATTTTTAGTCGATGTGCCTGAGTAGCTGGTCGAACGCTCGTTCGGCGATCTTTCTAGCGATATCGTCTGCAAGTTGCTCTTCCAGTTCCTGATCCTGTCTTTCGTGCTCGTCAGAGTCGAAGTAGTCACGTTGTTTCGAAGAAAGATCGAGGTCTCTGTAGTCGCCGTCATACTCCCCTCTTTCTACCTTCCGTGAAACGCTTGACTCAATTCGTCCTTCGTATAGCACATTCCGATTGCGTGCGTCATAAATGCGCATTTCGACGGCGGTATCGAAATACATCGTGAAGTTCTTGACAGTGAATGTGGTATCGACCGGGTTTCGCCCCTGCGTCTTCACCTTCCTGGTCTTCAGTTTGACTTTGCGTTCATCTACGCTGTAATCAACCAGTTCGCCACTGAATACCATATCTGCACCGAGTGCCCTGCCGACTTCCAGGGCATCACCTCGACTGATTACAGCGCTTCCCCTGCCGACAATCCTCCGCAGTTCACGCCTCAGTTCAACATTATCAATTGCTCCGACGAAAGGCGGGGGTGCAGACCATGAGTCGTAGAGAAGAACATCGTTTATGTCATCGAGGAAAGGTCCCGGGGCAAAGCGCCGCATGTTTTCTGTTTGACCGAGCGGCAGGAAGGCAATCGCTCGGGTTCCGTCAATGAGTGCCTGATCTTGAAGAGCCATGGCCTGTTGGCTGAGCGGGTGACCCGGTCCAAGCCGTTCAATTGTAAACTCTGCCCGGGCGAAGGCATCCCGGTACCTTTCGAGTTCAAGAAACGACTCTGCCCACCGGAGGTGTACGCCACCGATGGCTTCTTCTATTCTGGCCTGTCGTTCGGTATCCGTAGTACGATCAAGGGCGCGCTCGTATTCATTTATCGCATCATTCCAGCGTCCTTCGACGGCGGCTGTTTCTGCCTGATCGATCAGTTGCAGAAATGCCTGCTCCTCCATACTGTCACGAATGGCCTGGAAATCGTCGGGTAGATCGAGGACCACACCGACATTCCCGGATCGTACGGCTAACGATTCCATTCTGTCCATCATGTCAGCCGCGGCAGCGAAGCTGCCGCGTCGCTCGTCATCCAACGCAGTCTGCATACCCTGATCAATCGCCGCCGCCCCGGATGAACCGAGATGATCAATGGCAGGCTGATAGTCAGGTGCTTTTTGCAGGACGCGAATGAAATAGTCCGCGGCCTCGAAATAGTCTCCTCTCTCCTCGGCCTCGACGCCTTTCTTGAATCGTTTTTCAGTTGTAGCACACCCGGCGAGCATGATCACGACGAGTAATCCTGTTAGTCCCTTAAACAACTTCATCGGGAAGTGATGTTCAGTTAGTATGATCGAGTGCGTGCAAGATAACGTCGATGGCGTCATCTAGTACAGACATAGGAATATTTAGCGGTGGAGCAATCCGAACCAGACTGTCGCTGTGAAGGGTCCATCCCAGCAGGACACCCTCCTTCAGGCAGTGGTCGACGACGGCTGCAGTAAGTTCGGAATCTCCCAGAACCATTCCTAACATCGCGCCCATTCCTCGAATTTCGACTACCCTGGGATGGCGAAGACGCTGTCGAATCCGCTCTTCCAGTTCCAGTGCACGCGCTGGAAGGCCGTCGCGGAGCAATACCTGGAGCGATGCGTGCGCCCCGGCACATGAGACGGGGTGCCCGCCAAATGTCGTAACATGAGAGAGCGCCGGGTTGCGTGCGAGAACCGACATCTTGTCGTGTGATGACACGAATGCTCCCAGCGGCATACCACCGCCAAATGCCTTTGCAGTGCAGAGAATATCCGGTATTACATCGTACCGCTGAAATGCAAACAGCTCCCCTGTGCGGCCCATTCCCGATTGAATCTCGTCGAAAACAAGAAGTGCACCGGTACGCGTACAATGCTCTCGAAGTGACCATAACCACTTCTTGTTCGCAACGCGAATTCCACCCTCTCCCTGAATCGGCTCAACGATGACCGCTGCCGTTGAGTCGTCTATTGACTCGAACCCTTCTTCTGAATTGAACGGAACGATAGATACTTCAGGCAGGAGCGGCAAAAACGGATCCTTGTAGACATCCCGCCCTGTCACAGAAAGGGCACCGTGGGTATCGCCATGATAGGATTGCTCGAACGATACGAGGCGTTTCCTGCCTGTGGCCTTTTTCGCCAGTTTTAGCGCGCCCTCGACAGCTTCGGTTCCAGAGGAAGTGAAGTAAACGACCTGCAATTGCTCCGGAAGCTGTGCGGCAAGTAGTGTCGCAAGCAGAACCTGGGGTTGCAGGATGAACTCCCCGTATACCATCACATGCAGATACTTTGCTGCCTGTTCGCGGATGGCATGGACAACTTCCGGATGACAATGACCCAGACTTGATACAGCGATACCGCTTATCAGATCAATGACACGACGTCCATCATCCAGAAAAATAAACGGCCCGCTCGCACGAGCAACACGAAGTCCAAGCGGCATATCGCTAGTCTGCGCGACATGTTTCTTGAACTTCTCGGCGTACGAGATTCCTGTGGTCCGGTCCTGCATGAAAAGTCGTTAGGATGTTTTGTCTTCCCTGAATAAGTTAACAAATCCTGTCGCCAGAGGCGTTTATCTTCAGCAAACTCATCATAAGTCCCACCTTCCAGAAAATTTGCTTTACGTTCTAGACATCGTGGGTACGTTCGTGTTCGCAGTTTCTGGCGGACTGAAGGCAGCCAAGCACCAGCTCGACTTCCTGGGGTTCATAGTTCTTGGTATTTCGACCGGTGTAGGCGGGGGCCTGGTCAGAGACGTTGTACTTGGAGATGTACCTCCTGCGGTATTTCGTGAGGAATTATATCTCGCCGTGTGCATTCTCGGAGGTGGACTGGCTTTCTTTTCAGCGCAACGCATCGCACCTCGATGGCGTGAAATGCTGATCGCTGACGGAATTGGTCTAGGCGTTTTTGCTGCAATCGGAGCTGCAAAAGCCGCTGCTTTTGGCCTGGGGCCGATCGGAATCGTGGGGATGGCCGGGCTTACGGCTACGGGGGGCGGAGTAATCCGGGACGTGCTTGTCAGAGAAGTACCTGCCGTGATCGGTCGAGATTTCTACGCAACTGCTGCACTAGCGGGCGGCCTTTGCTATGTCCTTCTTCATCCGTTGGAACTCTCGGATGCAATTCTGCTACCCGTAACCGCTCTCGTTACAATTAGCCTCCGATTCTTCGCCGTAAAAAAGAATCTTAACCTCCCCAGGCCGGACGCAGTCATAGAAAGCTGATACGATATCAATGTTTGAAGCGTTTGGATAGAACCTCGGAGGGCAAATCGTCGTAAGTGTCAGTCCTTCAGCGTTGAAGGCAAGATGGATTGATGTCTGGACGACCAGACCGGTTGATCCAGAGTGCCCCGCCACATCACTAATAACTTTGCTGAAATGGTTGATCAGATAACTGAGAAACTGTACCACCACCTGGTCAGGAAATTCCCGCCGACGTCTTCGTATTCCCTCTCCGACCTCGCCACCGGTAACATCCGAAGCGAACTCTTCCGGTACCTGACGTTTATTCTGGAAGAAAGGGCTGATGCAGAGATCGACAGGCTCCATCTGCCCGAAAGCAGCTGGTTCGACTACTCGGAGCCAAGCCTGCACTCCGACTGGGCCGAGTTTGTGGTTAAACTGAAGAAACACCCTGTATTTCCATCGGATCTCTGGGCCGACGAGCTGCACCAGGCCGTCTCGGTAATGACGGGGTTCACGCTACTTCCGGTGGGATCCGTTCTTGGCCAATTGTTCGGAGGATTTGCGACCCTCCATCCTGCACGCGTGCCGGGATTTGTGGAAAGATTTGAGACACACAGCTTTGTCAGAGAAGCGGCTATACAGTCGGCGTCTCAGTTCGAGTCCTTTGAGTCCAGCCGTGAGCAGTTTGAAACCGTATTTCGTTCAGAGGTCTCCACGTTTGTCGCCGACACACACGAACCGCTGCTGAATTTGCTGCAACCGGTCCTTAGTCTGGTGCATGATGCATCCGGAACAGACGTCGTACACGTCGAAATTGCGACTGCCTTCTTTGATGACATTGGTGCTCGCGACGTAGCGGACCGTCTGCATCGTCACGCTGGCCGATACAGGTTGGATGTGATGGATACAGATCAACTTATTGACGGTCTGTCTCTTTCACGCAGCACGCCTATCGGTACACCGGCCCGGGATGCCAATGCGGTGACGACTGAAGATGCGCTTGAAGCTGCACACTCCCTGGAACCGGAAGAATCCGCGGAGCAAGCATTCTCTACACCTCCGCAGCCCGCACCAGCTGAAATGGATGTACAGCACGCGGAAGTTGAATCTGACTCGACTGATGACGACAAACCGGCGCCTCTGTGGAGAGCGTTCCAGCAGAAGCTGAATGCGCCCGTCAATGAGAGCGCCGGAAAGGCTCAACTATCGAAGCCTAAAAATCAGTCGCCCCGGGAAATTGACGCCGGCAAAGAAGAACCGTTGTCCGAGTACGTGGACTCATCTTCGCCAACTGTTCCTATCTGGGAGCGATTCCGGGCACGGACAACGACGGGCAGTTCACCCGAGGATTTCGGTGCAGCAGAACTCAGAGTTCTTGGCGAATCAGTCCGACAGCGGCGTGACGAGTACATAAGAAACATGTTCGCGAATTCTCCTGACGAATACCACGACGTTATCATCGACCTGGATCAACTAACGGACTGGGACTCCGCGTCGCAGTATATTGCAGAGCGGGTATTCAGAAAGAATCGGGTCAATATATATAGCGAAGTGGCTGTCTCATTCACTAACGCTGTAGAGCAGCGCTATCGGGCCATCCAGGCAGATTAGGTTGTTTCCTCACCCACCAGACAAGACCAACATATTTTATGAGTGAAGATAGTCGGGCTGACTTGCTGCGTCGTCGCGAAGAAGCGAAACTGGGTGGTGGAGAAGCCCGGATCAAGCGCCAGCATGACAAGGGAAAGCTCACAGCACGAGAGCGACTTGATATTCTGCTGGACGATGATTCTTTCGTCGAAACGGGAATGTTCGTCCGGCATCAGGCACACGATTTCGGCCTTGCAGATTCCCGGCCATATGGCGACGGCGTGGTTACCGGTTATGGCAAGATCGACGGGCGACTAGTTTATGTTTTCAGTCAGGACTTCAGTGTGTTTGGCGGCTCCCTGGGACTTGCGCATGCCGAGAAGATCGTAAACGTCATGGATCTCGCGCTGCAGAATGGAGCGCCAGTGATCGGCTTAAATGATTCAGGTGGAGCGCGAATTCAGGAAGGTGTGGTTTCCCTCGGCGGTTATGCCGACATCTTTTACAAAAATACAATCGCTTCCGGTGTCGTTCCGCAAATCTCTGCGGTAATGGGACCGTGTGCCGGAGGCGCCGTCTACAGTCCGGCCATTACTGATTTCATTGCGATGGTTCGCGGCACGAGCTATATGTTCGTAACCGGGCCCGATGTTGTCAAGACCGTAACACAGGAGGAGGTGACACACGAAGAGCTGGGCGGTGCAGATACGCACGCATCGAAATCGGGCGTTGCCCACCTGGTCTTCGATAATGACGCTGCGTGCCTTTTGGGCATTCGCAAGCTACTATCTTATATCCCTCAGAATTGCGAAGAACAGGCAGCTGGCATCCCGGCTTCAGCTCCGCCCACAGGCTGGGCAGATCAGCTGGATTCCATCATTCCGGACAGCCCGAACAAACCGTATGACATGATCTCAGTTATCAGTCTGCTGGTTGATGACAATACTTTTTTCGAGATACACGCAGACTACGCGTCTAACATCATTGTCGGCTTCGCAAGACTGAACGGCGCATCGATCGGGATCGTAGCCAATCAACCTGCGGTGCTTGCCGGGGTTCTGGACATCGAATCGTCAGTCAAGGCAGCTCGATTTGTCAGATTCTGCGATGCATTTAATATCCCGCTGCTTGTCCTTGAAGATGTCCCTGGATTCTTACCCGGCACCGAACAGGAATGGCACGGAGTAATCCGGAACGGCGCCAAGTTACTGTTCGCATTTAGTGAATCGACCGTTCCCCGGATCACCGTGATTACAAGGAAAGCATACGGCGGCGCCTATGACGTCATGAACTCGAAACATATCGGTGGTGACCTCAACTTTGCATGGCCATCTGCTGAAATCGCCGTGATGGGCCCGAAAGGAGCAGTAGAGATCATTTATCGGAAGCAACTCGCACAATCTGATAACCCGGAAGAAATCGAGGCAACGTTTATTGAAGAGTACAGGGACAAGTTTGCGAACCCGTATATCGCAGCCGAGCGAGGGTATATCGATGATGTAATTCTGCCTTCGGAGACTCGTCAGCGGTTAATCTCAGGGTTTGAGATGCTTCGCAATAAAGTGTCGAATAATCCTCCCAAGAAGCACGGCAACGTTCCGCTTTAGTTTTTGTCTTTAATGTGACTATTACGTCGACGATAATTAGATAATTCTGGTCAAGCCGTCCAGTTGAGTCATAAATAACATTTTTTCATGGGCACCCACCTCCATTTCACCGTATTAATCGTGGCAATGGCCGCGCTTCCCCTGACGAGTACTGCACAGGATTCGCTCAGTCGCGTCGAGCCCCTGTCTTCCGACGAGTCCTTGATCACTGACCAGGACAAAATATCTATCGCGCGGGCGTACCGCCTTCAGGCCCAGCATCTGGAAGCTGTCCTGGCGGAAAACGACTCGCTGGCCTCACAGTATTTGAATAACTCGGTGCTAATTCTCAGCGACCTCATCGGTCAAGACGATTGGGACAATGACGAAAGAATCAGGGCACTGTATCAGACCGTAGCGGTATCGTACTTTCATTATTACGGCGACTCGGACTCATTGTACATGCCCTTCGGTAATATTTTCGGCTACCGCGATGAGATGTTCGCCCAGTTGAATACTATCGACGAGCCGCTCCTGGAAAACGTTGAGCTCCCGGAGCTCGGATGGTACCGTTCCGAAGTACCGATGAACGTGAATCGTCTGGTCGCAAACAGTATCACATACCTTCTGGATCAGCCGGAGCGCCATCTGTACTCCTGGCTCAACCGGTCGGAGACATACTTCCCGATGATTGAGCAGATCTTCGCGGAAGAGGGTGTCCCGGATGAGTTGAAATACCTTGCGATGATTGAGAGTGGTCTGAATCCGCGGGCCCGGAGCTGGGCGCGAGCGGTCGGTATGTGGCAGTTTATAAGTGCTACGGGCAAAGCCTATGGGTTGACCGTGAACGGATGGGTTGACGAGAGAATGGACCCTGAGAAAGCAACAAGGGCTGCCGCGAGGCATCTGCGCGATTTACACGAGATGTTCGGTGATTGGCATCTTGCGCTTGCCGGATATAATTACAGCCCGGGCAAACTTCGACGAAAGGTTCGGGCTGCCGAACAGCGTCTGGGTCGCAAGGCAACCTACTGGGACGTCTACAACGAAATTCCGCGTGAGACCAGAAACTACGTGCCAATGTTCATAGCGGCCTCACTTGTCGCCTCGCAACCTGTGGCGTTTGGGATGGAAGCTCCGAATCCCGGACCGGAATACTCGTACCATGTTGTCCCGGTCTACGGCGTTCATTCTCTGGAAACCGTTGCAGGTCTTGCCAACTCGGACACCCGCACAGTCAAGGCTCTAAATCCAGAGCTGGTCCGTGGAATGCTGCCTCCTTCTGTTCATCCATACCCGGTTAAGATTCCTGTCGGGACGTATGATACTTTTGTGGCTGCTTACC
>JABDKO010000126.1 GCA_013002165.1 Rhodothermales bacterium
CGCGGTACGTATAACCGGTTTCGCTCTTGGTGTTGCCGGCGCTTTCGATAAACGACAGCTCGGTCCATGAGTCAGTATCAGCCTGAGCGTACTCGACTGCAAAACCTGCATTGCCGTTTTCGGAAGCGGTCGTCCACGCGAGGACTGCATCGCTATCGTCAACAAGTGCGGTGAAGTCGACGAGTTCGACAGGGAGGCCTGCATCAAGGTCGGCATCGTTGTTGGTGAACGTGCCATTTGTTACTGCAACAACTGGATCGTCATCTGTGTTGATAACTATTGGGTTGGGGTCCGTACCCGGAATCCACACCAGCTCGGCAGTCTGGAGGCCATCAGTTATGTCATAGTACAATGTCGCGATGGTGGTCCATACGCTAGCTGCAATTTGACTTCCCAAATCAGTAGCGATAACCGTAATGTTCAAAGACGGGCGGTCGGCTGCGCCAAACAATGTCGCCGTGCTCGTGTACCAATGGCCATCGACGAAGCCCGTTTGAAACGGGGGGACCCAATCGAAATCAGTGCCTTCGACAAGCGGATCATTGCCAACTGCACCTGACGGTACCGCCAATGCTCCGTCATTATATGTGTACTGTACCGTGCTATTGCCGAGTTCAAATGAAATGTCAGTGTTCATTTGCACATCAACCTGCAATTGATCAAGTCCTCCAGTTCCAGCTCCGGCATTAATCGTTGCTACAAACTGCAAATCTGCAGTCTGCGCTGCAGCTTGCCCTGGCAATAAAAATACTGTAAGAACAAGTGCCAGTGTTACAAATCGTATCGCGTTATTCATTTGAAACATCCCGTTGAGATTTCGGATGGATAAAAAAGTTTGAAATCAGTCAGGAATAGTATCGCTGATACCATTATTTCCTAGCCAGATTGTGTTGTCAGTAGCGGTAGCTCCGCCACTCAAGTCAAAGTCAGATGTCAGATAACCGGCAGTACCATTCTCGGCCAACCATGCTGTATTGTCCGTGGCAGTAACACCTGTCGATCCATCTGCATCTCCCGAATACATTCCGAAGACACCGGTCTCGATTTCAATCATCGGATTCGTACCGAAGGCCTGACTCTGTGCCGTTGAAAAATCGTAGAGGGCCGGCGTTGTTGCATCCATCGTAATCGGAGCAGCAGACATGACGGCCAGATGGTTCCTTTGGCGAACAACGACGTAATAGTCGCCCGCCGGCTGAGAGCTGAATCCAAGGGCACTCGTTCCGTCAATATCAACAATAACACCGGTCGATAGAAGTAGGCCTGCTCTCGTCGCAAAGGCAGAGGATGCAGCCGTAGTAGTGCGCAATTCGACCAGGACCCAATCGACAACTGTTGCTCGTGCGCCGGTCCAATCTGACACGAGTTCAGTGCCGGCGTATTCAAGTTGAGTTCCTACATAAATCGAACTGTCATAAGGCTGGGTCAAGGGTAGTTCGTCAAGCAGGATAAGGTTTGTACTCATCGAGTCAGCTACATCGACGTACGGACCTTCAATGAAGACCTTCAGGTTCGCAAGAATAACGACCTGTGGTTCGGCGCTGACCGAATCCGGTGCGTCACTCGGGTGGGGTACGCTTGCAAATCCCATCAGTATCACAAATCCCGGAATAAGAAGCGGTAGTAGCAGTTTTCCTGGAGTCATTAGAAAATTTAGTAATGTGAAAGCAGCTCGCGTTCGAGCCGATTTGCGGTTTAACAAGTGTTCCGTAGTCCGCGTTTTAAGGACTTACCGCCAATACGCGAAGATTTGCGCGAAGATGACTGATTCGGTATTCGACTGAAAGCAGTCCCTTCTTTAGTCCGGACACGCTGGTCCGAACAAACAATCGTTGCGGGTTGGCGGATAGCAGTGCTTGCCGATCGGCAGGCCCCGCAGAAACCACTTACCACACCTACTATACTAACGTATGGTTTTAGTTTCGTCGTTAGAAATTAGGAGATATAACGTCTAAATACTTGTGTTTCGTCGCGTAGAATCGCCTATTGAAGTAGTTTTCGGGCTGCATCGACGACGGCTGAAGGCGTAATTCCAAAATGCTCAAAAAGTTCTTCTGCAGGTGCTGAAGCGCCAAACGAATCAACGCCTATCGAAACCCCCTTGCGACCGACGTATTTCTCCCATCCAAGGGTCACACCCGCTTCAACCGAAATCCTTAATTCACAGCTGTCCGGCAGAACGCTTTGCTTGTACTCGTCTGACTGCGCTTCGAAAATCTCCCAGCTGGGCATACTGACCACACGCACATCCACTCCGGAGTCAGCCAGCGTCGAAGCGGCGTCGAGAGCGACCGATAATTCGCTTCCGGTCGCAATGAGTATTAACTCCGGGTTATCACTGCCCCGCACGACTGAGTAGGCTCCGTCAAGCAATGATCCGGAAGCCTCGGACGGCGCCTCGAGCGTGGGCAGACCCTGCCGGGTCAACGAAAGAACGGTTGGACCCGTCTTATTTGAAAGTGCAGCGCGCCACGCTTGTGCAGTCTCTCGGGCATCACCTGGCCTCAAGAAGGTTACATTGGGAATCACACGCAATGCCATGTAGTGCTCGACGGGTTGGTGTGTAGGTCCATCCTCGCCCAGTCCGATTGAGTCGTGCGTCAACACAAAGATTACTGGTGTACCCATCAGCGCGGCGAGTCGAAGCGCCGGACGCAGGTAGTCGGAAAAAACGAGGAACGTTCCGCAGTAAGGTCGGATGCCGCCATGAAGTGCCATCCCGTTACACATGGAGGCCATTGCATGCTCACGGACCCCGAATCGAATGTAGTGCCCTTCCGGTGTACCCTTCTGCTGATCTGTCCAGCCTTTCACATCAGTCTTATTGGACCCGGTCAGGTCGGCTGAGCCCCCTGCCAGGTTACGCCATGCAGGTGCGATCGCATTCAATGCCTTACCGCTGGATGCTCTCGTTGCCATTTTGGATCCGGTCTCGAAATCTGGCAATGTCTTTTCCCAGTCCACTTCAAACTCGTCTGCCAACCATCTCTGGAGTTCGGCGTGATCTTCGGGAAATGAGTCCCGGTACGATTCCAGAAGCGCATTCCAGGTGTTCTCTTTCTCCCAACCGGCGTCGACCATGTTGAAATGACTGCGGACCTCATCAGGAACATGGAATGTCGGATTTTTCGGCCAGTCAAGATTCTCCTTTGCCAGCGCGACTTCATCCGGCCCCAACGGTGATCCATGGACCGAGGCAGTTCCTTGCTTGTTGGGGCTGCCGAAACCGATTATCGTCCGGATCGAAATCAGGCTCGGCCGCATTGAGTCTGTGCGTGCCCGGTTGATCGCTTCATCAATCGTTGTAATATCGTTACCATCCCCGACGTGAAGTACCTGCCAGCCGTATGCAGCAAAACGGGCGGGGACGTCTTCGGTAAATGCAAGATCTGTGCTGCCGTCGATCGAAATCTTGTTGTCGTCATACAGGTAGATCAGTTTACCAAGGCCCAGGTGCCCCGCGAGCGAAGCTGCTTCGTGGCTGATACCCTCCATCAAATCGCCATCCGAGACGATCCCGTAGGTGTGGTGGTCAAACAGCTCGAATCCGGGTTTGTTGAATCTCTCCGAGAGAAGTCTTTCGGCGAGTGCCATGCCCACGCCGTTTGCGAAACCCTGCCCTAACGGACCTGTTGTTGTCTCGACACCTGCCGTCATGAAGTTTTCAGGATGCCCGGGCGTCTTGCTGTGCAACTGCCTGAAGTTTTTGAGATCGTCGAGAGACAGATCGTACCCGGTCAGGTGCAGAAGCGCATATAGAAGCATAGACCCATGCCCGGCGGAGAGTACGAATCGGTCTCTATCAGGCCACGACGGATTTGCCGGGTTATGCTTCAGGTGATTTTTCCAGAGTGTGTACGCCATCGGAGCGCACCCCATTGGCAAGCCCGGGTGTCCGCTATTTGCTTTCTGAACGGCATCCACGGCCAGAAAGCGAATCGTGTTAATGCAGAGTTCTTCTGTTTCCTGAGTAGTTTCGGGAGAGGGTGTTGCTACAGTCGTCATTGTGGCAGGTATAAGTAAGAAGTAGGGTTGATGGTGTATGTGTCCAGGCAGTAATTGACAGGTCAATCAGTTTTCTAGAAAACTGTCTAGAAGATTTCTAGCACTATGTCATTGGCGCAGAGCAAGAATCCATATTAAGTTGCATCCGGGGAGGAGGAGTGGTGGCCCCCGCCGAAAATTTTGGAAAATCGAGCCTACTCACCCGCTGTCACAATCAATTCGCCGAGGCAGTCAAATGTCCTGGAGGATCGATCAACAAATCGACCATTGATCATTACAGTCGGCACGCTTCCGACTCCGGCATCAATCGCATTTTGCCTCTGACGTAACGCGACCTGTCGGAAAAGGCCCCGCTCCAATCGGGATCGAAGTAAATCCTTGCTCAGTCCGATCTGCTCGGCAATGGCTTCCAGCGTCTGGAGACTCAATCCTTCCTGACGCTGAAGCGCATACTGACCCTCCAGCATCTCAAAGAACAATCCTTCCTGGGCAGCGATGTGGAGAGCTTCAACCTGAACTACCGAATGCTCCCACAAAATAAATGGACGGTACACAAAGTGCGCCTCATCGCCATGAGCTTGAACCAGTGCCTCCACCAACGGATGCATTGTCTTGCAATGCGGGCAATTTGGATCAAAAAATTCCATGACAATGACATCCGACTCCGGATTTCCCTTGTATGGATCCGCCGGCCCAACCATCTCCCGATAGTTTTCGACAAATGCTTTTCCCGGGTCATACATACACTCTGACGGCTGGCCATCTTCGAGTGTGATATTCGAGGCACCCGGAGGTGCCGCTTCGAGTCCACTGAAGTACATAACGTCCGCGCCCGCGAGGACTACGATCAGACCGGCGAGAGCAATAAAAAATGGTGCCTTTCTGGCACGAGCGATGTTGTCAGCAGACATTTTTGGACCTGCATCAGGTTTCGTAAAGGAATCAATCAGTTGGAGGATGAACATAATCATAACGATGGATGCTGAGATCAGACACAACTTGCAGAATTCACCAATGGTGAAATACTGGACGTAGGACAAATATCCGGAGTAAAGCACGCCGACAAGAACGATCAGAGCCCTTAGTTTTTTCTTCTTCCTGATTGACTTCAAGTCTGAATACAGGACGAGAAACGAGAGCCCTACTACGCCGAGGTAATAAAACAGACCCCAGACGATGTTCGAGACTCCGAAAAGCTTGCCCGCGTCGCTGGAAATGACAGCCTCGCAGTCAACAGTGGCGGTAACGTTTTCAGGTGCAGTAAAGCCGAAACACCCACGATCAAAGCTACGACCGGTTTGGATCCACAGATGAACTACAACCAGGATGCCGAGCAAGCCCAGCACGATCATTGCGCCATCAAGTAGCGGACGATATGTGGCTAACTTCCTTTCAGGCTTATTATTTCTATCGGCTGTCATGGGCACACAGGTCTGAGACGTTGGTTCAAGGAGTGGATTGACGAAAACAAGCTACAGTCGCTTTTTGATCCTCTTTGCATTCCAAATTGGCAATCCATCGTTCAAAATCGGAAATCTTCAGACAATTATGACGCCACCTTTCTTGAAAGCTCGTGTAAAACGAGAGACGATTCCGAAGCTTTACCGTTTTATTGCTCCGTTTCATGACGGGTTGGCTCTTGTCGTCGAAAGGAAGGCGCGGGATGTGCTAATCACAAACTCCGGAATTCGTAACGGGGACAGCGTCCTTGAGGTCGGCGTCGGGACGGGTCTCAATTTTCCGAGGATCGTGGATCTGAATCCCGAGGGCAGAACGGTCGGTGTAGATATAACGCCGGCTATGCTTGCAAGGGCCAGAAAGCGAATGTTAAAAAAGTCTCACACCAAATATGAACTTCTTCTCGCAGACGCATATGAGCTTCCGTTCGAGCGGAACACTTTTGATGTAGTCATTAACAGCTACATGTTTGACCTTCTTTCCGCCCGGGATATGATCACAGTGCTGAAAGAGTTCAGCCGGGTGTTGAAACCGGGTGGGACCCTTGCCCTTGCCTACATGTCTCCTGGCGAGCGATGGTTCGAGAGGTTTTGGGATAGTTTGTACCGAATTCATCCGTTCATTCTTGGAGGCTGTCGAGGTGTCACAGCCATACCTTATCTTGATGACACCGGATTCGACCATATCAATGCAATACCGATTTCATATCGAACCTTTCCATCGGAGATCATCATTGCCACCGCTCGCTAGTGCACCATGGATATGTTTGAAGGCATAGACTTCGAAAACGAACTTCTCCAAACTGGACTGATCGTTACGGCGATCCTCCTCGGAGTCTTTGTGGTAAGCCGAATAGCACTCAGGCTGACAAAACGCTTTGTCACTGATCCGAAGCGGCTCTACCACTCATCCAAGATGATCCGACGGATTTCCGGAATCGTTGCACTGGTTCTGATCGTCGGTTTCTTCAGTCCACGACTGGGCGATGTGCTCACAGTCCTGACTGTCATTGGTGCCGGCCTTGCAATCGCCTTACGAGAAGCGCTGCTCAGTGTTTTTGGCTGGTTTCATATTTCCCTGAACGCACCGTTCAAGCAGGGCGATCGTATCGAGATTAACGGAGTGGCGGGCGACGTGGTCGACATTCGGATAATGAAAACGGTCCTGATGGAAATCAAAAACTGGGTCGAAGCCGACCAGAGCACCGGACGGATTGTTCATATACCGAATAATTGGATCTTCGCGCATGCACTCCAAAACTATTCTCGCGGATTCAAATTTCTCTGGAACGAACTGTCCGTTACACTAACATTCAGGTCCAACTGGCAACGGGCGCAGGATATCATGACTGGATTCGCCAACGAGTCATCCGAAATCGTCGAACACCAGGCTTCAAAGGAAATACATCAGCTGTCCAAGGAATATCTGGTACACTATTCCATACTCACTCCTTTCGTTTACGTCCGGATAGTTGACAACGGTGTCCGGCTCACACTTCGCTACCTGTGTGAAGCTCGCAAACGACGCGGCACGGAACATGCGCTGACCATTTCGATGCTAGACGAGTTTCGCAAACATCCGGATATAGAGTTTGCGTATCCAACATTTGGGCTCTCGGAACTAACTGGACCACAGTTCGGCAAAGCTGCACCTACGCGTGACAAATCTGATGGATAGGAGCACATTTGAATCGTTTGAAAATGCGGTCACATCAGCGCGCAATGGCGGTCAAAGTAAGATTGTTGTCCCGATTTTCCGGCGCCTGTCAGCCGACCTCCTGACTCCGGTGGCAGCGTATCTGAAATTGTGTGAGGGTTCCAAGTACAGCTTTCTGTTTGAGAGTGTAGAGGGAGGAGAACAACTTGCTCGCTATTCGTTCCTCGGCAAGGACCCGTATCGTGTACTGCGTGCTTACGGCTCCGATGTTTTTGCAGATCATTTCGAAGATGGCAAGCCCGTTCCCTCGATTGATGGCTCGATCGGTGGAAATATCCTTGAAGTGCTCCGCGATACACTCGGCGAGTGGCATGAGATCAAGAATCCTGAATTGCCGAGATTGACGTGTGGTGCTGTTGGGTACCTCGGTTACGAAACAGTCCGTTTGATAGAAAAGCTCCCAACTCGAAAAGACTCTGACTTGACAACGCCGGATGCCGTCTGGTGTATGTACGACTCCATACTCGCATTTGATCACGTCAGGCATCAGATCGTTTTGATCAGCAACGCATTTGTAAGTGATGAGACAGACTTGCAGGCTTCATTCGACCGCGCCAGTGCCAGACTGGACGAAATCGAGAAAGCCCTTCGCGAGCCGGTTCTGAAACCGCCGCCAAAAGTTTCTGTCGATACTGAGACTCCCGACTCGGAGTACGCCGAATCCGAATACATGTCCGCAGTTGAAAAAGCCCGGGAATATATTCGTGAGGGTGACATATTTCAGGTCGTCCTTTCTCGCAGGTTCTCGTTCCCGCTGTCTGGTCATCCCTTCAATCTCTATCGCGCCCTGAGGCAGGTCAACCCGTCTCCCTATTTGTTTTATCTGCAGTTGGATGATTTTCAACTCGTCGGGTCCTCGCCCGAAGTTCTCGTAAGTGTCGAAGATGGAAACGTCCAGGTCCTGCCAATCGCGGGTACACGGCCGCGAGGCAGAAACATAGAAGAGGATATCGAATTCGAAAAAGAGCTGCGAGAGGATCACAAGGAGAACGCCGAACATCTGATGCTCGTCGATCTTGGCCGAAACGATGTGGGTCGAATTAGTGAGTACGGATCGGTAACGGTCGATCAGTTTGCATCAATCGAACGATACTCGCATGTGATGCATCTTGTCTCTCGCGTAAGCGGTCGGCTTGACTCACGGTTCGGAGCCGTCGATGCTCTCTCTGCATGCTTCCCGGCCGGCACGGTTTCCGGAGCACCGAAGGTTCGTGCGATGGAGATCATCAATGAACTCGAACCTGTCGCGAGAGGCACGTATGCCGGTGCAGTCGGATATCTTGACTTCTCGGGTAACATGGACACATGTATAGCGATACGAACCATGCTCGTAGAAAATGGGACGATCTACATACAGGCAGGCGCTGGCATCGTAGCAGACAGCGATCCGTTGTCTGAATTCGTTGAGACGGAGAATAAAGCCGGAGCACTTCTCGAGGCAATCAAAGTTGCCTCCGACGACTTGCTTTAACGCATTAAAATTCGTCAAATAGGCAAAGTTGACAGGGCTATCTTTACAAGTTGATTAGCATGTAACTCGATCTCTGCAAATGAAGAGCATTCTGCTGAAGAAAGGTTGGGCCGGAAAGACGATCTCCCGAGCCGAAACCATAGAGCGGTTTAATCCGATTATCAAGAAACACATTGTTCTGAATCGCTTCTATGACGCTGCGATTCGAGATCTGGACCACGATGAGCACACGAAGCAGTTTACCCTTGATCAGCGGACTGCCAGAGCCGACGTTGGTAAACTCTGCGAAACGGTTTTCAGCTGCGGGGGTGTTGCTTATTCAGGCACTGACCTTGATCCGGAAGCCGTGAGTTCGGGCTCGTCTCTTGAGGATGTGATGTTCAATCTTTTTGATCTCGAAACCGATCTTCAGGATGCAATCAGTGAAGAGGAATCCATCGAACATCAGATGCGTTCACGAGCAATTCTGGGCGTAGTGAAAACGCATTCCGCCGAACGTTACAAGTACCTCTCTAATGCTACCCGAAAACTCAATCGACCCGACTAGCGACACAGACCCCGCCACGGGTTCAAAGGAGTTTCCGAAGGTCGTCGTATCCGGTATCCAGCCGTCTGGTACGCTCCATATCGGTAACTATTTCGGTGCTATCAGGCAACATATTGCTCTGCACGCCGAGCATCCCTCCTACTACTTTATAGTCAATTATCACGCGCTGACGTCGCTCCACGACGCGGAAGCCCTGTCTCGATACTCTCTTGACGTCGCACTTGACTATCTCGCTCTCGGCTTCGACCCGGAGCAGTCAGCTCTGTTTCTACAGAGTGATGTCCCGCAGGTTACAGAGCTCGCATGGATACTATATAACCTGACGCCAGTCTCTCAACTGGAAAAAGCCGTCTCGTACAAGGACAAGATCGCCCGAGGTATTGCCGCCAACGCCGGTCTATTCAACTATCCCGTATTGCAGGCAGCGGACATTTTGATTTATGGTGGAACCCTGGTCCCGGTCGGCGCTGACCAGAAGCAACACATCGAAATAACCCGTGACCTTGCTATTCGGTTCAATAACACTTTTTGCGAAGGCGATGAACCCGTATTCCCGATTCCCGAGCCCATGATTCTGGACGACGTTGCTGTCGTGCCGGGCATCGACGGACAAAAAATGTCCAAGAGCTACAACAACACGATTGGAATCTTCGATGAGGGCAAGGATCTCAAGAAAAAGGTGATGTCCATCGTTACCGATTCTACGCCGCTCGAAGAACCGAAGGATCCGGAAACGTGCAACGTGTTTGCCCTTATCAAACTTGTTGCAAATCAGTCGACAGTGGATCAGGTGGCAAGTTCATATCGCGCCGGAGGTTATGGGTATGGCCACGCGAAGAAAGAACTGCTTCAGAATCTGGAGCAGTACTTTGCCGAGGCACGCGAACGCCGGCGAGAACTCGAGAAGCGACCGGACTACGTGCGTGACATACTTCGTGACGGCGGCATCAAAGGCAGAACTCAGGCCGAACTATTCATGGAAAAGGTTCGCGTAGCGTGCGGCCTGATCACGACCTACTAGACGTCAACTCCAAATGATTCTGGTCGTCGACAACTACGACTCTTTCACGTATAATCTCGTCCATCTGGTGGCAGCCGATGGACGGGACCCGATGGTGGTCCGCAACGACAAAATCGATATTGCAGAGATACGCAACCTGGATCCAGATGCAATACTGATCTCACCTGGTCCCGGGCGCCCGGAAAATGCTGGAATCTCAAAGGAGGTGATTCGCCAGCTCGGATCGAAGACTCCGATACTGGGCGTTTGCCTGGGCCACCAGGCGATCGGCGAAGTGTATGGTGCGAAGGTCACATACGCCCCCACTCTGATGCATGGTAAGACCAGCACTGTTTCTCATGACGGACTCTCAATCTTCGAGGATATTGAGCAGGACTTTGTCGCAACACGTTACCACTCGCTCGTTGTAGACCCCGAAACGATTACCTCCAACGAACTCATTGTGACGGCACGAACTGGTGAGGTTGTGATGGGACTACGGCATAAATCTCATCCGGTCGAAGGCATTCAATTCCATCCGGAGAGCGTTCTGACAATTGCGGGCCCACAGATCATTCGGAACTGGCTCAAACAAGTCGATCTACGGACGCGCCCATGATTATGCGCGATTATCTTGCCCTTCTTTCCGAACGGCGGACACTCTCCGAGGACCAGGCTGCCGACGCAATGCGGTTAATCATGACCGGAAGTTTTGAGCCCGAAGAAGTTGCCGCATTTCTACTCGGACTTCGGGCACGAGGCGAAACGATCGATGAGCTGGCAGGATTTACCCGCGTCATGCGGGAGTTTGCAATTCGGGTGGACCCGGGAGATCCAAACGCGATTGACCTGTGCGGTACGGGCGGAGATGGTATAAGTACATTTAATATTTCGACCACCTGTGCGTTCGTCGTCGCAGGAGCCGGAGTTACCGTTGCCAAACACGGCAACAGGTCCGTGTCGTCAAGTTGCGGATCGTCGGACGTCCTTACGATGCTGGGAATCGAAACCAGACTTTCCAAAGACGGTGTCGAGCAGTGTTTTAGAGATGCCGGGATGGCTTTCATTTTTGCGCCCCTCTTTCACCCGGCACTAGGTCACGTGATGCCGGTACGCAGGAAGCTCGGCGTACGAACGTTCTTCAATATTCTCGGGCCGATCTGCAATCCGGCGTTTGTCCAACGACAGCTGATAGGCTGCTTCAAAGCTGACGTAGCTGAAATGATGGCCCGAATACTCTTGCGTCTCGAGTCGGATCATGTTCGCGTCGTACACTCGCGGGACGGGCTCGATGAAATATCGACCTCACATCTGACCGACAGCTATGGTTTCTCATCCCGGGGAACCAGCATCGCACATGAGGTAATAGATACCCAGAAACTTGGCTTACCCCGAATTGACCTTTCTTCAATACGCAGCGGGTCGCCAGAAGAGAATCGTGACATCCTGCTGAGTGTACTTGAGGGGCAGGCAGGACCGGCAAGAGATATAGTTGTTGCCAACGCTACCTACGCAATCCATGTAGCAGGGCTTTACGATTCATTGTCGGACTGCTTCGAGGCAGCAAACACCAGCATAGACTCGGGTGCTGCCCGGACCGCGCTTCAGCGCCTGCGCGAAGTTTCGCTCGAAGCAGACCGCATCGCATGAGTACTATCCTCGATGACATAATTGCGGCGACCAGGGCAAGAGTACGAGCCGCAAGGAAGAAAATATCGGTGCAGGATTTTTCGAACTTCGCCGCTTATCACGCAGAGACACGGTCTTTTTCGGATGCGCTTACCTCGGGCCCCGTAAACATCATCGCCGAATTGAAACGTGTATCTCCCTCAGTGGGATCAATTCAAACGGGTGCTGAACCGGGTGAAATCGCATCGAAGTATGAGGCCGGTGGAGCAGCGGCTATATCCGTATTGACTGAGCCGGAATATTTTGGCGGCTCACTTGAAGACATGGAGGCGGTCAGAGAACATGTAACGCTGCCAATCCTGCGAAAGGATTTCATCGTTGATGAGTATCAGATCCATGAAGCAAGAGCCCGCGGTGCTGACGCGATACTATTAATCGTGCGGACCCTGGACAAACAGCAGCTCGCCGAGTTGCACGACGTCGCCACTTCCATCGGTCTCGACGTGCTCGTTGAGCTCTATGAACAAGAAGAACTGGATAGTGTAGACACCAGCCACGTACGCATCGTTGGAGCAAATAATCGGGACCTGTCTACTATGACAGTTGATATTGGCAGATCGATCCAGATCCTGGAAAAGCTGCCGTCTCCAATTATAAAAGTATCTGAAAGCGGCATTTCAAATGCACAGCAGATGCAAGTACTTGTTAAAAACGGTATTCGAGCTGCACTCATCGGAGAATCACTGATGCGCCATCCTGATCCGGGTGCACTCCTGAAAGAATTATGTGGGATAGAAGATGACGGATGATTTGCGTTTACAACTGAAGATTTGCGGGATCACGAAGCTCGAAGATGCCCGCTATGCGGTCGCTGCGGGTGCGACGCATCTCGGATTCATACAGGACGAACGCAGCGAGAGATTCATTCCTACCGAAAAGGCTAAGGAAATCATTGAATGGGTGTATGGCGCTGTCCCGGTGGGTGTGTTTGTGGATGCGGACCTCGACCACGTTAACGCGTCAGTCGCAACTGCCGGATTCAAGATGGTCCAGCTTCACGGTGCAGAGTCCGTTAGCTACTGCGCCTCTTTGCAGGCTCCGATTATCAAGGTCCTCCCTGTTGGACCTGACACAACTGCCAATGAGCTTGGAGATCTGGCTGCGGCATACTCTCCTGTGGTAGACTGGTTAATGTTCGATACGTCGCGCCTTGCGAAATCCCGAGAGCCGTTCAACTGGAATATCCTCGAAGGTGTACACACAGCGAAACCGTTTTTCCTCGCTGGCGGTATCAACGCTGAAAACATTGCGGCCGCCGTCGAAAAGGTCACCCCCGACGGGATCGACGTCTCCAGCGGTCTTGAATCATCTCCCGGAATCAAAGACTTTGACAAGATAGATACGTTGATCGGCATGATTGAGGAGCGGTTATAGTGAGTATCGAGACTTCAAAAAAAATTGTCAGCGAACCGACTGGCGGAAAATTCGGTGAGTTCGGAGGACAGTTTGTCCCGGAAACTCTGATGCCGGCACTGCATGAACTGGAGACAGTCTTCAGCGAGGCTACGGTAAATCCGGAGTTTCAAAACAATTTCCGAGGTCTTCTGCACGACTATGTCGGGAGGGCAACACCACTAACATTTGCTCACAGATTGACTGCGCATCTCGGTGGCCCCCGGATCTACCTGAAGCGTGAAGACCTGTGCCATACCGGAGCGCACAAAATCAATAATACCGTCGGCCAGATTCTACTCGCAAGGCAGATGGGCAAGACTCGTATCATTGCGGAGACAGGTGCAGGACAGCATGGCGTTGCTACCGCAACCGTCTGCGCCTTCTTCGGAATGCCGTGCGTAGTCTACATGGGTAAGGAGGATGTCGCACGCCAGAATCTGAACGTCCTGCGGATGCGGCTGCTTGGTGCCGAGGTCATACCGGTCACATCGGGAAGCATGACACTCAAGGATGCTACCAACGAAGCTATTCGCGATTGGGTTACAAACATCGAGGATACCCACTACATCATCGGGTCGGTTGTCGGCCCGCACCCGTATCCTTTGATGGTTCGTACATTTCAATCTGTCATCGGCGATGAGGTCAGGGAACAGCTGCAAGAAGTAACAGGATCAGACCGGCCGGCCGCGCTTGTTGCATGTGTCGGTGGAGGCTCCAATGCCATCGGTATGTTCCACCCGTTTGTTTCGCTTGAGGACGTTGATATGTTCGGCGTCGAGGCAGCTGGCGAGGGACTTGACGGGCGGCATGCCGCCACACTGACAGAGGGCGAGCCCGGAATCCTACATGGATCGCTCAGCTATCTGCTGCAAGACAATGACGGTCAGATTTCGGAGGTTCACTCAATCTCAGCAGGCCTCGACTATCCCGGCGTCGGGCCTGAACATTCGTACCTGAAGGTTTCCGATCGTGTTGAGTATCTGGCTGTTACCGATACCGAGGCCCTGGAAGGTGTTCGCTTGCTTTCGCGGATGGAAGGAATCATTCCAGCACTTGAGACTTCACACGCGATCGCGGCATTGCCGAAGATCTGTTCCCGATATTCGGAAGATGATACGGTGGTCG
This sequence comes from Rhodothermales bacterium, assembly GCA_013002165.1. Classification (GTDB taxonomy): domain Bacteria; phylum Bacteroidota; class Rhodothermia; order Rhodothermales; family JABDKH01; genus JABDKO01. Next base: position 14,407 of record JABDKO010000126.1, read on the forward strand.
TTTGCTGCTCCGGTCGAGGCGACAAGGACATGGCAACCATCGGGCAGCACATGGACCTCGGATGAACCGACTGACGACAACGCTGAATCAGCTACAGCGAAACGGGACAAAGGCACTTGGCATTTTTGTCACTGCCGGATACCCTGAACGAGAGGCAACCGACGAGATACTTCGCTGCCTTGATTCCGCGGGGGTTGACTTCATCGAACTTGGAATGCCATTCAGTGACCCACTGGCAGAAGGTTCTACCATTCAAGAGACGAGTGAAGTAGCTCTTCGTAATGGAGTTGATCTCGAGTTCTGTCTGGATGCAGTATCACGTTTCAGGCAAAAGTCGGATACGCCCCTTCTGCTCATGGGCTACATTAATCCCATCTACAAATTTGGTGTGAGCAACTTTTGCTCCCGTGCGGCATCTTCTGGTGTGGATGGCCTCATCATTGCAGATCTTCCATATCATGAGTCGGAATTTCTCAGAGACCACGCCGAGACGCATGGATTAAGTGTTGTTCACCTGGTAACACCAAATACTTCCCGGAATCGAATTGAGGAGATCGATCGTGCATCGACTGGATTCGTTTATGCTGTATCGCTCATTGGCCTTACGGGAGCAGATATCGAACGAGGTCGCGAGGTGGACGAATATCTGACACGATTGAACGAAACAGTTGTTAATAATCGAGTGCTGGCTGGGTTTGGAATTCGATCCAGAAACGATGCAAATGCACTGGCTGTACACACGGATGGCGTAATCGTTGGCTCGGCATTCCTGAAGGAGGTCGCCGCCAGCTGGGTCTCGTTTGACTCTATAGAGGAAAAGGCGAAAGCTGTCGACGCCTTCGTTAAAAGTGTGCGGCCGACTATCGGAACGACGAGGGTAGTCGAGCGGTAACAGACAAAATTTATCCTGTGATACTATGAAGAAGTCGTACATCGGCGTTTTCCTGATTCTACCGGCGTTGTTTCTCGCCGGGTGTGATGATCTCAAATACACACCGACGGCAGTTGGGAAAGAGGGCAATGTTGTTATCGTTGCGGACACACTGCTGTGGGCCAGTCCGGTCGGGGCAGCTCTTCGCGAGGAAATTGGATATCCGATCTCGACACTCCCGGCTCCCGAACCGTCTTTCGGAATTGAAACGTTCCCCTTGATAGGTCAGGCATCCCTGAACAGAATCAAGGCACAGAAGAATGTTGTGATCGCTGCTGCACTTGACGATTCGTCTCAAGTAACACGGCTCATTCGCAGCCTCTTTGCCGAAGACGCGCTTCAGGCGGTATATACGAGTGGTGGCGCGACCATTCTGCGAAATGACCTGTGGAGGCTGAGTCAGAAGGTCGCCATTGTAACTGCACCTACCAATGAGCAGTTAATCGATGAAATAAAAAATGCCGGCCCGGAGATTCGATCGCAGTTTAACGAGATTAGTAGGACTCGGACAAACAGGGATATGTTTAAGAAAGGCCGTCAGTTTGAAGTCGAGGAACGTCTTCTAAATGACCACGGCTTCGCTGTGAACGTACAGCATGACTTCCAGGTCGCAATCGATACCACGGATTTTATCTGGCTGAGACGAATACTATCCTCGGAATCCTGGAGAAGTGTCTTCGTGCACTACGTCGAGAATGGAAATCCAGCCGAAATGACACCGGAGTGGATCTACAATACCCGCGATTCACTGACTCAGAAATACGTGACGGGAAACCTCAACGGTTTTGTCGAGATCGACAGGCGACGGCCTCTCGAAACAGAAAACATATCGTTCAACGATAGTTTCGGCTTTGAAACACGAGGCCTATGGCAAATGATGACCTACGAGGATGGCGAAAAGAGGCAATTTGGTATGGGCGGACCATTTGTGACTTATACCTTCTATGACCAGGATTCGGGCCGAATCTATCTTGTTGACGGGATGGTTTTTGCACCGGGTTATCAAAAACGTGAGTTTCTCCGTCAGGTAGAAGTAATCTCATATACCTTCCGTACCCTTGACGAAGTTGAAACCGCGGTCACCTCCTCAACCCGGGAGATAGAGCAAGAGTTACTTTCGGCGCCTGTGCGATTAACATCCGGTCAATAAACAACTGTCTGTTGATGCGATTTCTTCTAATCATCGGATGCCTGGTCCTTTTTCAGGGCTGCTCCTCCCAGGAACCTCGCACGATGATTGCTGAAGAAGCACTCATACCTCTGCTCGCCGAGCTGCATATTGCAGATAGCCGGATGCTACTCGATAGCACAGCGCCAGATTCTCTTCGGATTATCATTCTTCGCGAGCATGGTGTAACGGAAGAGCAACTTGACGGGGCACTTCGCTACCTGTCCGACAATCCTGAGTATATGGCAGCGATCTATTCACAGGTCGTCGACCGGATTGTTGAGAGTTCCGACTAGCGCGCTCTCGACAACGATCGGACTACTTTGCGTATCGTCACATAACAGTGTATTGCCGATTCGAGCTGTCGTCACTTCCCTCGGCATTGAGACACATTGAGCATTTCCCGCATCGTGCGTCTGCATCTTCTCCGAAGTAGTTAAGCAGATATCTTCGTCTGCAAACTGACGTCCGCAGGTAAGCAATCATTGCGTTTGCCTGGCGCATGCTTCGGCGGCGATATGCTGCAAGTTCACCGGATATTTTTCTGAGTTCCACCGGCCGAGCCACGCGTATCAGCCACTCCTGGTCACGACTGTTGCCAAATATTATCTGCTTTCGCAGTAGCAAATGCATCAGTTGCGCTACGTCATGATGATTCATACCGCAATCCTTTGCAAGCACCGGCAATGACAATTTATACCAGCCTATATGGTTCGGTAGCTGCACTATATTCGTTATCGATCGGATGAACCGTCGTACGTGACGTGGTGGATAACAGCTGTAGTCAACCAGCTGGCGCAGTCTGGCAATGTCGGCATCGTTGTACATCAGTACGGACAGTGCAGCCTTTCCATCGCGCCCGCCTCTCCCCGCTTCCTGGTAAAAGTTTTCAATGTTTCTGGGGAGGCCTGCATGACAAACTACTCGAACATCAGGTTTGTCGATGCCCATTCCAAAAGCATTGGTAGACACCATAATACTTGCGCCCGACCGCATCCATTCTGACAGTGCCACGTCGCGCTTCGTCATGGTCATGCCACCATGATATTGCTGAACATCAAATCCCAGTCTGCCAAGCCACGAGCCGTACCGTTCAACCGATCGCCTTGTATTGCAATACACAATCTTTGACCCATCCAGGTTGCTGATGGTTTGCAGCAACTCGCGACGTTTGTGCTGCGGTTTTTGAACAGCCCAGCTGATGTTCGGCCTGTCTATGCTGGTGGTGAAAATTGCTGGTCTCATCATCTCCAAAGACTTTACAACATCTGCTGCAACGGCTGGTGTTGCCGTTGCCGTCACTGCGATCATCACCGAGTTGGGAAAGTTGTTTTTCCGGAATGCAGAGATTCTTCGGTAAGACGGTCGGAACATGCTACCCCATTGACTTATGCAATGGGCTTCATCGACAGCGAGTATGTCGATCTTGCACGAGGATATCCTATTTAGAAATACCGGTGACCCGAGGCGCTCCGGTGACACGTACAGAATTCTACACTCACGAGTCTCGAAGGCACGTAGCCGGTTCTTCATTTCGTCGATCGACTGGCTGCCGAGAATTGCTGCGGCTGGAATTCCGCGTGACTCCAAACCCTGAACCTGATCAGCCATCAACGCGATTAGCGGAGAGACGACAAGCGTCTGGCTGTCTGAGGCGATTCCGGGGAGCTGATAGCACATTGACTTGCCGCCACCCGTGGGAAGTATTGCAAGTGTATCGCGGCCGGCGAGAACTGAATCGACTATCTGTTTTTGTAGTCCCCGGAATGTGGGGAATCCCCACATCTTTTGCAGGACTGCTTCTGGCTCTGACATACCTGTGCTGGTGTGCAGTATTCAACACAGTCACAGCCGTAAACGTAGACTCTAATTCCCCAGATAAAACTCGAGTATGTCATCAATGAGTGGTGCCCAGTTGTTCCAGTCATGACTGGCTTCTACCTCAACGTATTCCAACTCAGCACCGGTCTTGTCGAGAATTATCTTAAACCGACGGGTCGCTTCCAGATTGTCCCTGATCGTGCCGGTAGACAGAAATATCTTCAGATCCAATGGCTCGCTGCTTTCGTATTCCGGAAGAATCGAACGGACAGGATGAAGAGCGGGAGATTGCATTGCAATGCCTCGAAACGTATCTGCCGCATACAGGCCGAAACAGGCAGAGTTCAGGGCTCCAAACGAAAGACCAAGCATGATCCTGTCATCCCTGTCTCCCGATGTCTTGTACTGGCCATCAATGTATGGCACCAATTCATCTGTGATGAATGCGATATAGTCGCGGTTACAGAAAAACTGGCTGTTGCGTCGGTTGTTTGACGGATTATATGGATCCCGATTGTCGATGAAAACGACGATTGCTGGCTTGATTTTTCCTGCTTGAACAAGCTGGTCCATCACCTTGTGGACCTTTCCGTTCTGGATGTACCACTGCCCGTCCGTCACGTAGATGACGGGCAGACTATCTAAATCAGAATAGCCACCGGGTGTGTACACACGATAATGAAGGTCGTATCCCAGCTTCTGGCTCTTGAAGATCTTGTTATAGCTGAGATCACTATCACTTGATAACGAATGTGCTGCAGTCGGTGCGAGCAGGGAAAGCAATACAGCGAAGTGCAGTACTCTTTTCATGGATCTGTGCGAATCGATTGGAACGAAACGAAAAGTACTACAGCGACTTTACTACCCAAAGGCATTTTCTTGCCCACCACAAACGAACCGGGGATCAACCGTTTTCTTCCATCAGGACAATGTCCGATTCGCTTCGATCAATTCGGGAGAAGAGTAGCCATTTGCCATCTGAAGAGACAGAGAAGCTGGGATCGTCGGGGACGTTCGTAAGAGTGGCGATGTTTCGTGAACGCCGTGTTCGAAAACTGTAGAACGTCACGAGAGCCTTGCCCTGAAACCTTCTGATTAAATATATCCCGTCGTTTGTTATCTCCCAGTTTCCCCAGTCTGTCGGTTCCAGCGAATCGAGGACCATCGACACTTCGTCGGACTCAACATCAATTTTCCAGATACCGGGCTCGTTTGGCCTGACGAAATACACAGATGCTCCATCCTCTGACTCAAATGCCGCGAGTCCGCCAATCGACGTGACCTGCACGGGATCTTCCTCAAGTTTCGTGAGGTCCTTGCGCCAGATTTGATATCCACTACTCCGGTTGGAAGAGAAATACAGGAAGCGACCATCAGCGCTCCACGACGGCGAAATATCTTCTGCCGGCGATTCGACAACGGGCTGGGGAGTTCCACCGGCGGCATCCACTGTATAAATGTCTGCAGCTCCATCTTGCCACGCCACGAATGCAATCTTGTTGCCATCCGGCGACCAGCGTGGCATGCTCGTCAGGGGTGCACCCATAGTCGTCAATTGAACCGCTCCCTCACCCCGGTCATCCGCAGTCCAAACCTCATAGTTGCCCGATTGGTCGGAAACAAATGCGATCTTGCTTCCATCTTTCGAGATATCGGGGTTAGAATCCCAACGGGTAGACGCTATCACCGAGCCGGGGGTTATCCCGATATCATAGCGCCAGATATTAACATCCGACGTCTGGCGTGCAAATGTCAGCAGGTTGCCGCCGGCTGAAGTAGATACCTGACTGACGCTGGCATCGTCGCCCGCAGAGGCTATCCACTCCGGCGTACCTCCGCCACGTGATATTCTCCATAGGCTGGAGGTCCCACCGCGCATTGACGCGAATACAATGTTATTGTCCGACCATGCAAGCCCGGTTACTTCCGTGAAGTCAGAAGTCAATCGACGAGGCTCACCGCCGGTTGTCGGAACGGAATATATATCCTGAATCTGACCGGACACTCCGCGAACGAATGCCAGTGCTCCGCCATCTTTGGAAAATGACGGTGCAGTATCGCCATGGTAGTACCGGGGCGGATGCGTCAACTCTACAATTTCGAGAGTCTCGACAGAGAGCAGGTACAGGCTGTATGCACCATAAACTTCGTTCTGAGCACTCACCGCGAGCTTCGATCCATCGGGCGACCAAACGATATTGCTGATGGAGCGAACTCCGAAGGCGGCAACTTCCCGAATAGGCCCGGGAAGCGCAGGGACAATCTGGATACTGTTGAGGCCGTCCTTTGAAGCGATGTACGCAATTTTCAAACCATCCGGTGACCAGGAAGGGCTACGCTCATCTCCGTCTGATGTCGTCAGTTGAAGCGGAGTTTCACCGCCAATTTGTTTTACGTAGATGTCAAAACCATCGCCGGCACCAGTCCACGAGAATGCTACACGTTCCCCGGTCGGGTCAAGAGCGGGATCGAGCTCTTCCCCGGGAAATGTCGTAAAGGGAACGGTCCGTGGAGGCTGTTCTGCTACCTCGACCGGCCGCAGCCAGTTGGCAAACAGCATGGACGATATAACAATTCCGATCAATGCCAGGCCGCTGCCCCATACCCAGGGGGACGACCTGCGCGTCCACACGATCGAAAGCAACTTGAGTGGAGAGCGGATCGAAGAGCTGTCAGCATCCAGCCAGGCGATCATTTCGTCGTTGTCGCCGCCGGAGGATTGGCCGACTTCAACTCCGTGCAATTCAGGAGTTGCCGGCTCGGTTGGGACGACTACAGGCTGAACCAGCCGGTAGCCTCTTTTGCGAATTGTTTCGATGAACTCCGGTTTACGGGGATTATCGCCGAATATCTTCCTGAGCTCCGAAATGCACCGTGAAAGGACGTCGTCGGTAACTACCGTGCCAGCCCAGACAGATTGCATGAACTGCTCCTTGGATACAGGTCTTCCGCTGTTCTCGGCGAGACAGACCAATACCTCCATAACCTTTGGTTCTACCCGAACTGATCGTTCGTCCAGGGTTAGCTGATTCAAAGAAGGTTCAACCAGCCACCCGCCAATTTGAAATGCCGCGCTCCGCGAGGGGTTGTCCATTAATGCACTCGGGCATCGAGTGTTTTTTTATTGCTTAGAAATGTACCGCGCCTAGACTAGCTTTAACAGAATGCCCTTTTTACTGTTCCATCGCCATTCCCTCAACCTTTCTACAGTAAAAACTATTCTTTCCCACAGAGAAAATGACGAACAGGTCTGTATCATGATATCGTTCAGCAAAGGCGATACATGCTTGACTGAACATAAGCAATATACGTACTGATTTCACGCGACGGAGGAATTCCCACGGGACGGACCGTACCTGCAGCATGCCGCGCCGACAGGTATGGAATTGATAGGACACCAACCGCAGTCCTTTTGTATCAACCGTCCCGTGCGGAACCTGTTACGATTTGATATGCCAAGCACTCGGGTTTAGAGGAGTTCCCCGGTTTTCTTGGTCATATGGGTGGAGCCCTATCCCACTATCTCCGGGGCTCCACCCTTTTTTTTGCAACATTAGTCCCCGCCGCCGGGTAGATAAGCCGCTTCTCCCTATCAAACCTGATCTTGTTCGGTGCCGGCACGCGTTTCCATCATTATCGTCACCTGGAACGGCCTGGAACTTCTAAAGCGCTGTCTTCCGTCCGTGGTGGCAACGGACTATCCAAACCTTGAGATCATCATCTCGGACAATAATTCGTCCGATGGTTCATCCGAGTGGGTCACGGAGTCTTTTCCAGACATCAAGGTGTTGCGGCATCCTCAAAACTATGCGTTTTGCCGTGGAAACAACGAGGGGATAAAGGTCGCCACCGGCGATATAGTCGTCCTGCTGAATAACGACGTTGAAGTGCCACCGGACTGGCTCAATCCGATAGTTGAAAGCTTTGAGGCGGACCTCTCGATTGGAGCAATTCAACCGAAGTTGCTGCAAATGGAAAACCGGGATCACTTTGAATACTCGGGCGGTGCGGGTGGACATCTCGACCGTTTTGGCTATCCCTTCACGCGTGGCAGGGTCTTTTTCACAATGGAAATGGACAACGGCCAGTATGATGAGACACAGGACATCTTCTGGGCGTCTGGCGCTGCGCTAGCATTGCGCAGAACAGCCATTGACACGGTCGGCCTCCTTGACGAGAACTTCGTTCTTCACATGGAAGAGATCGATCTGTGCTGGAGGCTGCAACGCGCCGGATATCGAATTCAGTGTAATACGGCCAGTGTTGTCTATCACATTGGCGGGGCTTCACTACCTCCCTCAGATCCACAGAAGGCGTACTACAATTTCCGAAACAGCCTTATGCTGTTATACAAGAATCTACCAACCGCCGCATGGCCGCAGGTCTTCGTAGCAAGGTTGTTACTTGATTCGCTCGCGTGTGTGAGGGCGCTGGTTGTATTTCGTCCACGAGAGGCATGGGCCATTATCAGGGCATATGCCGACGGCCACAGGATGAAAAGTTTATATCAGGATGAGCGCCCCCGTGACGGCGACCAGGAGGTCCTACCCGACTATCGGCGGAGTATTGTTATAGACTACTTCCTGAGACGGCGCCGGCTATTCAGTGACCTCCCGTCAGAGGCCTTCACGATCTTTGAGCCATAATCCCCAGGACCAATCCGACCAGTACGGTGATCAGGCCGACGGCGGACAACGGAAGTGGTATCTCGGAAAAAAGAATAAACGCATACACGGATCCCGCCACGGGCTCGAACAGCGTAAGTAAACCGAGAAAAGACGCATCAAAGTATTTCACTGCATAATTGAACGAGCCGTGTCCGATTATCTGAGGAATCAATCCCATCAAGGCACACAAAACATACGTTTTGGTTGACAGCCCAAGGAGCGGTGCGCCTCCAATAAGTGCCGCCCCTACAATCACGATCATGACAACCGTGTACATGCCGAAAACGTACGGCAGCCATGAAAGACGTTTTCGAACAGCTCGACCGATTAGCAGATACAGGCTTACAAGGAAGGCTGCCACAAAGGCCAGAGCATTTCCGAGCAGCGGATTGGCCTGGGGTGAACCGGCGCTAGTATCTCCAAGCCCGATGATGATGGCACCACCTACCGCAACGAATATCGCGAAGACAGACAGGCGGCGTAATCTTTCGCCCAGCAGTACAAAACCCAGGATAGCAAGAAACAGAGGACTCAGCGAAACAAGAGTTGCCGCACTGGCAACACTCGTATAGTACAGCGACTCGATCCAGAACGTGAAGTGAGCGCCGAGGAATACTCCAGCTATCACAGTCAATAATATTCCCGTGCGGTCCAATGACCGCAATTGTGGAATGGCAGATCGGACCGAAAACGGCAGTAGGAACAGGAATGCAAATATCGTCCGCCACGCAGCTACAGAAAGCGCCGGCGCATCCGTACTGTATTTGATGAGAATGGGACTGATGGAAATGCTAAGCAAGCCGAGCGCCAGCAGAGCGTACACACGGGCTGGACGCCTGGTCTTTTCCACAGGTTACCTCCGCAAAGGATCAGCGAAGTCGATCCATCGACTTGACCAGTTGAATATCCTTGTTTATTGCCCGGCGTGCCAGAAAGAAGAACACGTACGCAAGGAAAGGCAGTAATACAACGGCGAACGTGGCTGAGACAACCGGCGTCGTAGACACTCCCGGCAGATTACCACTCAGATAGAGCACGCTGAGCATTGCCACAATAACGAGCAACGTTAGAACCTGAATTACAAGTGTGAGACGATACTGCTTTGATCGATCGGAGTGCAGAAAAATAACGGCAAGCGCAGTTGCGGCTGTCAGTCCAGCTACAATCTGTACAATGACATCAACCATCGGGTTAACGGCATCCGTATGCAGAAGCCATACGCGAATGTATAGTGGTGCTGCGACGGATATGCTGCCCAGCAGCAGGTAGACAGTTTGAATTCGTTGAATCATTCCGCTTGTGGTTTAGCTCCGCGAAGATATTCGCTCAGCAAGTCTCTCTGCAAATTCAGCCGTTGTGGAACTCCCTCCGACGTCCGAAGTCAGGTGGTCTCCTTCCGCGTAGCAGCCAAGCAACTCCTCGTGCAGAACATCGGCAGCAGAGACTTCGCCAAGGTGACGGAGCATAAGTTCGCCAGACCTGATCAGTGCGGTTGGGTTTGCAATTCCCTGGCCCGCGATATCGGGAGCAGAACCATGAACGGCTTCGAATACCGCACAGTCCTCACCGATATTTGCTCCGGCAACGACACCAAGGCCACCCACCAGCCCGGCACACAGGTCACTGAGGATATCGCCGAACAGGTTGGTGGTGACGACACAGTCATAACGATCAGGGTACATTACAAGCTGCATACACATATTGTCGATGATACGATCATTGACCTCTATTTCCGGGTACTCTGCAGCTACGTCTCGACCGATACCAAGAAATAGCGCTCCGGCCTGTTTCAGGATATTCGCCTTGTGGACCAATGTGATTTTCTTGCGCCCGTGTGTTCGCGCATATTCGAAAGCAAAGTTGATGATACGCTCTGATCCACGCTTCGTGATGCGCGAAATAGTATCTGCAATTTCAAGCCGCTCGTCAAAGTTTTCAATCCCGGAGTAAAGCCCTTCGGTGTTCTCACGAAAGATCATCAGGTCGACATCCTGGAATGGAGTCTTGAGGCCGGGCAGTGATTTGCATGGACGAACGTTTGCAAACAAATCCAGTTTTTGCCGAAGGCCTACGTTTACTGATTTGAACCCTTTGCCGATCGGTGTTGTAATCGGTCCCTTCAGAGCTACGGTGTTTTCTCTAATCGACTCCAGAACATGCTCCGGAAGCGGATTACCAAACTCGGCCATCGCGGCCGCTCCGACCTTGTCATGACGGTCCCATTTGAAGCTGACTCCAGTAGCTTCAAGAACCGTTACCGTTGCGTCGACTACTTCCGGTCCAATACCATCTCCAGGAAGCAGGGTTATGCGATGCGACATATTCAGATTGTCAGGATAAAGTGGGTTGAAATGTGAGATTGTGTCGATGCACTACCGAACACTCAATTTTACAAATAAAAAAAGCTCCGCCGAAGCGGAGCTTTAGAAAATCGTCGGAATTGTCTACTTCAAATGCAGGCTTACTGCACTATCAGTCTCTTCGTGGAATAATTAATTCGAAGCGTCCCTGCCTGCCGAAGTTCCTGCTCAACCCCTGTAACGATACCCATTTCAGAAGTCTCGTCTACGCGGAGTGAGACGATGAGTTTAGGTTGCTCGGTGAGCTTCCTGTACATGATTGTGCGGATGTTGCCCAGATCCTCTACCAGGGCGTCATCAATCTGCACGGCAGTCTCGCCCAGCTGCAATCGTTCAAGTTTCCGCGGTCCGATCCATATGTATGAAACGAGCCGCTTCTGGTCGATCTTCGTGAGAGCTTCCGCCTGTGGCAGCTGAGTCCGAACTTGCACTGTGGTCTCTCGCAGTACAGTCGTAACCATGAAGAAGATCAGCAGCATGAATATGATGTCCGGCAGCGATGCTGTCGGGATATCCTGCTTTGTGTTCGCCTTCTTTTTAAAGTGTGATGACATCAGGTTTGTCTTTTGAGATTACTGTGTGTCAGGCTCCGCGATGGAAATAGCGGCCGGAAACTTTTCCCGGATTTCGTTAGGTCCATCGACGATTGCATTCACATAGGCAGTATAGTCGACATGGCCCTTCTGGCGGGCTTCGGAATCCCAGATTTCAAAATATGCCATCCATGTTTCATCGAGAACATCGATGTAAGCATTATACGGCGTTTGAGCAGCCGTCTTGATGGAAATCACTGCCTTGTTTGGCGACTCGGAGTAGTTCGCTTCGCGCCCGAAGTTTGTGACATGTTTCTTGATTTCGCCACGCACCATGTTGACTGCAGATGGACGATCCTCGAGCAAGATCTGGCCCTGCTCGTTGATAAGGATCTTCAGCATGTTACGTTCCTTCACCGGCGGAGGCGTTTCGTCTTCCAGCGGTGGAGGCAGCACCATTCCGATACCTGTATCCACGTCAATCGTTGTCGTCACGAGGAAAAAGATCAGCAGCAGAAACGCGATATCCGCCATGGAGGCTGTGGGGATCTCCGCTTCTCTACTTTTCTTCTTCTTGAGTAGTCCAGCCATTTGGGTTCTCCTACGGTTATTTGAGTCCTACAATTCCTCTCATACTGGTTAGCAGCATAGAAAGGGCTGCTACGACAATCATGATCAGAACAGTGTAGATAGCTGCAGTAGGCCAGTCGCCAAGAACGAGACCGAGAACAACCAGGACTATCATTGGAAGCGCAACGGCAGCCATCGACATTGGCTTTACTTTACCCTGCGCAACACTTCTAACTCCAAACAATAGCATTGACAGCAGGGAAATCCCTACCAGGACAAGTACTATCCAGATTCCTATCGTGGGCATATTGCCTCTTCGGATTAAGTTTAACTTTTAGCGAGACCGCTTACGGGCGGCTCCACGTTTCTCCGTAGTTACTCCGAGGAGATTGGCGCACCAACGGGTCTTCCGGTCTTCAACATCACCAGAGAGTCGATGAGTTCTATCGAAGCTTCCTCCATGTCTACAACAATTCTGTCAATCTTCGACACAATGTAGTTGTAGAAAAACTGCAGGATGATCGCAGTTACGAGACCAAAGACAGTAGTTAGGAGAGCAACCTTGATACCACCGGCAACGAGGCTCGGAGAGATATCTCCAGCTGTTTCAATGGCGTCGAAGGCTCCAACCATTCCCCAGACTGTTCCGAGGAATCCAAACATCGGCGCCAGAGAGATGAACAGAGACAACCACACCAGACCGCGCTCAAGAAAACTCATCTCGATAGATCCGTATGAAATAACTGCCTTCTCAACTGCTTCGATACCCTCGTCATGCCGAAGTAGTCCAGCTTGAAATACCGAAGCAACTGGACCCCGGGTATTCGCGCAGATTTCCTCAGCAGCAGAAATACCACCTGACTCAAGGGATTCTTTAACGGAGATGAGAAATTTACGAGTGTTAATGTCGGCGCGGTTCAACGTGATGATCCGCTCGAACGCGATCGCAAGACCGACCACGAGAGTAATGAGGATCGGCCACATGAAGCCACCGTCGTTACCCTCGTTGAACTTCTCTACCAGAACGTTGATAAGACCGCCGGGTTCGGTTGCTTCCTGTGGAAGCATCGCTATCAAACTATACAGCCCCATGGACTATTATCCTCCAGATTATCAAACTGTCGATTGTGCCCAAATAAGATATCGTGTCTGCCGCTCAACCGAGAACCTGTGTACTACACCGGGATGAACGCGAAGAAATGTTGATTTGAGCTGTTTAAGTGGCACAAATAATATCCATTCTAAGACGAATTGTCAACGCAACTGTACCTGCCGGATGAATCCCATCTGTACCTATTATGACAATATACAGTCTTAGTAGTTGCCCTCCACACGCAAAACAAAGGAATATGAGGTTGCCTTGAAAAACAAAACCCGCCACCGAAAAGATCGATGGCGGGCCGTTATAGTGAAAATCTGGCTCTTTTCGTGGTATTAACGTGCCCCTGTATCGTTAAATGCAAGTTCTTCCGCTTTCACCCACAAATTCATGGATTCCGTCAGCACCTTGTCAAGCGGCCGGTAAACCGGATACCACATGCTTCTGTCATACAGACGGCTCGCAATCTGTCCTTTGATCAGGATCTCAAGAATATCCCTGTCTGCTTCCAGTTCTGCGTAGGAAAAGGCAACGACTGATGAATCGCCGTCATAATGAGAGACATCATCGGCGAATATCATGTTCGCTTCGCCTGCAAAAGCTTCAAACTTCGTCATCACGTCGTCGCTGATCTCGAATCCGTCGACAAAACCATATCGATCCTCGATCCATGCATCTCGAATTTCGGTTCCATTGTTGTCCAGAACCTGTCGCACGAACATTGAATGCAGACGTCTTCCCACGACCTGCTGCATAAGGTGCGATAGTGTATCGGCATAAACCAGATAATCCGGCAAAACTCCACCGCCGCCGATCACCGTCCGACCGGAAGATGTCTTGTACAGTAAGCTGTCCGGCGTATTTGCAATTATTTCGTCTAATGAGGACGTAGCGTCGGCTCTATACTGTTCCGATTTGTCGGCGTAGTAATCACTCCGATCTCCAGAACCATATGGTGTCTGAATAAGCCTTCCGGATGGCGTGTAGTACCTTGAAATGGTTACACGAAGTGAACTTCCATCATTCAGCTGATACTGTTTCTGTACCAGCCCTTTTCCAAACGTCCGTCTTCCGACAAGAAGTGCCCGATCGTGGTCCTGAAGCGCACCTGCTACAATTTCGGATGCAGAGGCGCTATTCTCATCGACAAGCACGATAACCGGTTGATGCTCAAACAGGCCACCCGCTCGAGCTACGTACTTCTCGTTTGTATCCGGGAAGCGACCCTTGGCTGACACGATGGTTTCTCCAGCACTCAGAAATTCGTCAGCTACACGAACTGCCATGTCCATGTATCCGCCCGCGTTGCCGCGAAGGTCAAGCACCAGACGTTCCATACCATCGTCCATGAGGGTCTTCATCGCCTCTCTGAACTCTGAGTATGTCGTCCGGGCAAAACGATTCAATTTGATGTAGCCCGTATCATCGTCCAGCATGTAAGCTGCATCGAGAGTTACGATCGGGATTTTATCTCTGATGATCGTGAAGTCGAGATCATCCCGGAACCCGGGTCGATGGACCGTAACGGTAACACTCGTTCCTCGAGGACCCTTGAGATTACTCTGAACCTCTTCACTGGAAAACCCGATTGCCGGTGAGCCATCAATCTGGATGATCCGGTCGCCAGCATACAAGCCTGCCTCCTCACTGGGGCCGCCGGGTAGCGGATTCAAAACAGCAATCGTATCACCACTGTCGCCGGGAATCAGTTCGTAAGAGATACCGATCCCTTCAAAAGACGCATTAAAGTCCTCTGCAACCCGTTTCATGCGCTCCGCGTCGATATAGACCGAGTGCGGGTCCAGGTTGGAGAGCATGCCCTCAATTGCATTCTCTGTCAGGTCACCCACATCGACGTCTTCAACATACCGCTGTGTGATAACCAGAAACGCATCTTCCAATTTCTTCAGCGATTCGTAGGCGTCGTCAGACGTAGCCCGCGATCCCAGCTGCATCCCAACGAGCCCACCGCCCGTCAGAAGCAACATTGCCCAGGTGAATAAACCCTTACGACCCATAGGAATTCCCCTCATCAATAGTAACCTTAGCGTATTCAAAACGGTACGTCATTCGTATTTGTTGCACAAGAGCAGGAAGTAGATTATCGACCTGCACAGTATCTTGTGTAAACAATACAATTGACGCGATAAACCGTCTGATTGGTAAGATGAATGGTACGATTCTTACTTTTCGTACGTATCGTCCTGCTTTCGCTCTCCAGTATCCACCTTCTACAGATCGGATGATTCTATACAAGACCGTGCGCCGATTGATGCGAAGGGCATCCATAACTGACCCATTACGATGAGTCGGACTCTAATCGTTCTGTTCATAGCTGCGGTACTGGCAGGCGTTGCTGCCGCCTTTATTTGGTACTTTTCAGTCAGGCTGGATCCATCGATTCCAAAAACTGCGGCGGTCACATCACTCGAGGGAGCAACCAGGGTTGACTGGTACCCACTCGGGGTCGAAGTGCACTTCACAGGCTCAGACCTGGATGCATACAGGGGACTTGGGTTCGCACATGCTATCGACACGCCGTGGTTAATTTCACTTCTTCGGCAGGCTGCACTGGGAGAACTTGGCTCGTGGTTCGATGTGGATCTGGCCGCAATGGACTCTCTGGTCCATCTTCTGGACATTCCCGAGTCAGCGCAGCAGGGCGAGGCGCTACTCAACGCCAGAGCATCAGCTGTTTTACAGGCATACGCTGACGGCGTCAACGCTGGTTTCGAATCCGGATTGGTCTACCGTGACGAATCCTTTCTAGCAATCAACGTTGTCCCCGAGGCCTGGTTACCGTGGCACTCCCTGGCCATAGAGAAGCTGATCGCCTGGATTGCCGCGGCTGAATCTCTCCCCGAGGATCCGGCTACCAGCGATATCATCGGGCATACTCAACAGTTGTCCGGGTTTCTGGGAATCGGAGGTTTCTCCAACAGTGTGATTTGGGGTGTCCGAAATCCGGACTCAACTGTAACAGGGATACGATACAATACCGGATCCTCACAAATACCTCTGCTGCTTCCGGCCAGACTCGTCTCCGGCAATGACGCTGCGGTAGAGATGCTGACCATCGCGGGTACTCCGTACAGTGTCTTTACAAAGACTGATGCGGGCGCGTTCGCGATTCTTCCTAACAGTTCTGCATCGGTGCTGGAATCACCGGTCGATGCTGCTGCTATTGATACCACGTTCGACCGTATCCGGCGTTTTGATGGTAGCGAATCTCTCGTCACGCAACGACGCATCGAAAACGATCTCGTACTCGACTGCCAACCTGATGCAAATACTGTTTCGCTCGAACTGAGCATTGAACAGCTTCCGAATGTGATGCAATCATGTTCGCGATTGTCGTGGCCGGGACTGGACGTGACGTCAGATGCCAACGAGTGGACCGATCTGGACAGTCCCGGACAATTCGGGCTGTGGACGGGAAGCAATGCATCGATACTGGAGGATGAGACTACCATTCGGCCAGAGAGTTCATGGATACCGGCGGGCTTTGGTAACAGGGTTACCGTGTCAACACAATCGCAATGGCGGCCATTCTTGATATCTCGTCTCGTCGCAATCAGCTCATCGACAAGCTGGTCGGCGGAAATCCTGAAGTCAGATGCCAGAAGTTCATGGGCCGCTCAAATGGGTCCAGCACTGGAGCAAGCACTTATCAAGAACGACACCACCGATGTTGATGTCTCCTCTGCTCTCACGTACCTCCGGAACTGGGACTACGAATACAGTCCTGCCAGTATAGCGGCATCAATTCTGGAAACCTGGTCGGCGAATACGGTTGACCTCGACACCGCGTACACCGCGGACCCATCGTCCATGGCAACTACACGCGAGGTCAGGAAATCACTTGACACGCTGCGTGAGCGATTCGGTGCAGACATGTCCGAATGGCGGTGGGAAGCAGTCAACCGTCAATATCTTGAATATCCGGCGTGGTCGTATTTGCGACGTCTTCCTGAGGATCTAACAGGTCGGTACAGTCTGATTATAAGGCGTAAAACGGATAGGGTAGCATCTGCCGGAGGTCACCCCAGCACATTCAAATGGAGCGCCTCCCCGGTATCCGGACCGCAGTCGTTCCAGCAAGATTTTGTTGTCTCAGTTTCTTCAAATGATTTGTCAAAGATCTCGTATACCGGGCACATGTCCGCACGCCGCGCCCAGGCAGGCGAGACGGGGCCTGTCATTGACGCTTCGACGAAGTCATTCGGATCCGCGCGCTTGATATTCCGGAGCACGCTCCAACCCGGGGAGTAAGGTTACACTACCGGGACAGACGATTCTTGACAAGCGATTCGACAACCGAAGGATCAGCGAGGGTACTGGTATCTCCAAGTTTGTCTGGCTGGTTTTCTGCGATCTTCCTGAGGATCCGGCGCATTATTTTTCCCGATCTCGTTTTCGGTAGTGCAGGAGTGAACTGCAGGCGATCGGGTTTGGCAATCGGCCCGATGTGTTTTCGGACGTGCGCGACGAGCTCAGCCTCAAGGGCATCATCCGGTTCGATTCCGGCATTCAGCGTGACATAGGCGTAAAGTCCCTGCCCTTTTATTTCATGCGGGAAACCGACCACTGCCGCCTCGGAAACGGATTCATGCTCGACAAGCGCACTCTCTACCTCCGCAGTTCCGATCCGATGCCCGGACACGTTGATGACGTCATCAACTCTGCCAGTAATCCAGTAGTAGCCATCCTTGTCACGCCTGCACGCATCCGCCGGAAAATACTTTCCCTTGAATGTTGAGAAGTAGGTCTGCTCAAATCGTTCCGGGTTTCTGTACACCTCACGCATTTGACCCGGCCAGGAATCAGCAATTGTTAACAAGCCCTCGCACTCTCCTTCGAGCACGTTCCCGTCGGGATCAACAATTTCAGTTCGGATACCAAAAAATGGAAATGTGGCACTGCCTGGTTTCAGTGGAATAGCACCCGGCAGCGGCGAGATGAGAATACCTCCAGTTTCTGTTTGCCACCAGGTATCAACAATTGGACAACGTTCGTCTCCGACCACTTCATAGTACCAACGCCACGCTTCAGGGTTGATCGGTTCACCAACCGTGCCCAACACGCGCAATGAACTCCTGGAATGTTTGCGCACCGGATCGTCACCAAGTCTCATCAGAGCACGAATTGCGGTCGGTGCGGTATAAAATATGTTGACCTGATGCTTGTCAACGACTTGCCAGAAACGCGAGGCATCCGGATAGGTCGGAATTCCCTCAAAGAAAACCTGAGTCGCGCCATTTACCATGGGTCCGTACACCATATAGGAGTGACCGGTGATCCACCCGACGTCTGCCGTACACCAGAACACGTCTCCGTCGCCATAGTCAAAAACATACTTGTGGGTTAATGCCGTATAGACAAGAAACCCTGCAGTCGTATGCAAGACACCTTTCGGCTTGCCTGTCGATCCTGACGTATACAGAATAAACAGCGGATCCTCTGCCGACATTTCCTCCGGTTCACATACCGGGCTTGCATCGTCGACCAGGTCATGATACCAATGATCTCTTCCATCAACCCAGCCAATGTCTGCACCCGTATTCTTGACGACAAGAACAGTGTCTACATCGGGACAATCAGCCATGGCTTTGTCAACATTTTCTTTCAGCGGGACAATCCTCCCACCACGCATCCCCTGGTCGGCAGTAATAACGAACTGCGAGTCGCAGTCGAGGACACGATCTCGAATCGAATCCGGAGCAAAACCAGCGAAGATAACGGAATGAATCGCACCGATCCGTGCGCACGCGAGCATGGCGAACATTACCTCCGGAATCATCGGCATGTAGATCGTAACCCGGTCGCCTTTCTTGACGCCGAGTGTTTTGAGGACGTTCGACAGCCGGCAGACGGCGTCATGCAACTGCCGGTACGTAATCTTTCGGCCGGGAGCTGTCGGATCGTCGGGCTCAAAGATTACGGCTGTCTGATCCGCACGAGTCGCAAGGTGTCTGTCAACACAATTGTAGCATGCATTGAGGGTTCCGTCCTCGTACCATTTAATAGAGATGTTCCCGGGCTCGTAGCTCGTGTTTTTGACTTTGGAGAACGGTTTTATCCAGTCAAGTTGCCGACCTTGCTCTCCCCAGAAACCGTCCGGGTCATTGATGGATCGATCATACATTTCGTGATACTGTTCCAGGCTGGAAATATGAGCCCTGGCTTTGAAAGCTTCACTTGCCTGATAGATCTCTTTCGTCCCCGAATAGGCAGCTGTAAACTCTGTGTTTCCCTGTTCTTCGATTTCTGACATTTCCCTTATGCGTCTGGATTAGGTTAACGATTCTGGCGGGTACTGAGCGGGGTCGAAATCCGGTTCCGGGTATTGCGGATTCATGTCTTCAAGAACCCGGATGAGTAGAGAGCTCACAATCAGGTTCCTGTACCATCTGGTTTCAGCGGGAACGACGTACCACGGGGCGAAATCCGTGGAACATTTGTTGAGAGCAATCTCGAATGCGTGCATGTATTCATTCCAGTGGGCTCTTTCTTTCAAGTCCCCCGGGTTGAACTTCCATAACTTGTCCGTCCGCTCAAGTCTTCGTCGCAATCGGGACAACTGATACTCTTTTGAGATATTCAACATCACTTTGATGATTCGCGTACCAGTCTGCGAAAGCATACGCTCGAAGTCGTTGATCTGTTGATATCTTTCCTCAATGACGGACGGTGACGCCCATCCATGAACCCGGACAATCAAAACGTCTTCGTAGTGTGAACGGTTGAATATCCCGATATGACCTTTAGGTGGTACCTGGTGATGAACCCGCCAGAGATAATCCCGGCTTAGTTCATTTTTCGAAGGAGCCTTAAATCCGTATATACGGCATCCCTGCGGATTCACGCCCTTCAACACCTCTCGAATAGTCGAATCTTTGCCGCCGGTGTCCATTGCCTGCAGCACGAGGAGGACGCTGCGACGGGACTCGGCATAGAGCCGTTCCTGTAATCCGGCAAGGGTCTTACGATTTGCCCGGAGAATGTCTCGAGCCTCTGCTTTGCTGATGGACGGATCATGTTCATCGGTGGATTGCTCCTCCAGAACAAACGTACCGTCGGATGGGACGCGATATTTTGTGAGATCCAAAACTCTATCGATTAATTGATCGTGTATTTATCGCTGAACAAGAACAGCTTCGCGCCAGCCCCAGACAGCGTTGCAAATATACAATTTGGTTGCTTCGAGTAAATCTTCGACTTGAAGGTTTCTTTCGATAAACTGTGAGTCCGAATCAAGCATCTGCTGTCGGTAAACCCCTGGAAGGGCGCCTGACTCCACGGGCGGCGTCAGGAATCCTTCCTTTGACTGTATGAAAATATTTGTTCGCGAGCCTTCTGCTACATTCCCATGTTCATTCAGAAAGAGGACCTCATCGAGTCCTTCCGCCACGACGGCAGCATATTCAGCTTCGTAAAGCTCGCGCCGTGAAGTCTTGAACAACCGAAACGGATCCGATGAGTCAATTCGACTCGAGCTCAAGACCACACGAAGTATGTCTGCGGTCGGTCGATAAGGAGAAGTCTCGATCGCAAAGCGCCCCTGCCTGTCAAGTTCAACCCTGATTTTTGTCGGTTCGTTCGACAACCGCGAAATCTTGTCGATCTCGGATATGAGGTACTGTGTGTCGCACGGGTAGTTGAAATGTCTTGCCGTGCGCTCAAGTCTGGAGCAGTGCCTGTCAAACAATGGGATTGTCCGGTCGAGCAACATCGTTTCGATAATCACGAATGGATCGCGGGTCGTCGGCACATCATTGACAAGGAACCTTGCTTTCAGGAGGCACTCGGAGTATTCGCTTTCGGCGTCCGAGTCCCAAACGACGCCGGAACCAATTCCCATAGACCCCATCCCGTCCTCCAGTTCGATTGTTCGAATCGCAACGTTGAATACCGCTTCCTCTTCGGGGCCGATATAGCCGACGCTGCCGCAGTAAACACCTCGCGGTCCTGTTTCAAGCTGAGAGATGATTTCCATTGCCCGAAGCTTTGGGGCTCCGGTTATAGACCCCGATGGATAGAGAGCTTCGAAGATGTTGCGATAACCGATGCCCTCACTCAGCTTTCCCCTCACAGTCGAGGTCATTTGAATGATCGTCTCGTAAGTCTCAGCGGTAAATAGATCCGTCGTCTCAACCGAACCGGGCGTACAAATACGTGAAAGGTCATTTCTAAGCAGATCAACAATCATCAAATTCTCTGCAGTGTTCTTTGCATCGGCTTGCAGCGCTGCCCGGATCTTGTCATCCTCCTCCTGCGTCGCCCCGCGACTGGCTGTTCCCTTCATAGGACGAGTAACTATTTGGTTACCGGATCTCTTGAAGAACAACTCTGGCGAAAGCGACAAAACGATGTTATCTCCGGTGTTAATCATGGCCGCATAATCGACGCGCTGACGGCGGCGAAGTCTGCAATACAGTTCCACCGGAGTTAGCGAGGTATTGAAGCGATAGGGGGCTGTGAAGTTTATCTGGTAGACATCTCCTTCTCTGATGTGATGCTTGATAGTATCTATACGCGATGTATAGTCGATCTGCGAAATAGTAAAGTCGCCTTCGTCGACGACCGGCCGGGTTGCATCCATGTGCAAACCCAGCGAAGCGGCATCTTCGCGCTTCAACCTTGCGACATCACGGTATATCCCGAACCACAGTAGACTCCTTCGCGAGTCAGGTGCGAGGGCAAGGCCGGCAACTGCAGCACCCGCCTCGTAAGCGATATAGCCGGCTACATAGAATCCGCTGGCAATGGCCTCATCGATTCGATCCAGGCACGCCAGTACGTCTGCAGAGAATCGAGTCGAAATTATGTCGGTGGGATCCCGGAATAGCAGCGTCTGACCGGGAACGCCGGCCCGCGGGACCGTTTCCAGAAAGACAGAGCCAGGTTGCCCTATCAATTTGGGCACATCAACCAACTTCATTCTACACCTGTTCCTCAAGAATATCCGTTAAAATACAGTAGCCTCGCCGCAGATTAACAATCAGCCAAGGACATCAGTTGTATCTTACTGGATTGCAATTATTTTAACGCCTGATCAAAACCATAACATCGTGACAACGCGGTATGAAGCGAGAATATAAGCAGTGGTACAGTCCTAGCCTCGGAAGAGACATGGAGATTCTGGTCTTTGGACATAGTGGAACTCCGCTGCTTGTCTTTCCCAGCAGTCTTGGCCGATATTTTGAATGGGAGGATTTTGGGATGATCGATGCCCTTGCTGACAAGATAGAGTCAGGGCAGAACATGGTAATTTGCACCGACTCGATTGACGGGGAAAGCTTCTACAACAAGCATGTCCATCCATACGTTCGAATGGCTCGACATCGTCAGTTTGAAGATTACATCATCAATGAGGTTATTCCGTTCGCACAACACGCCTCAGGTACGTCCTTTATAATCTCATCTGGTGCCAGTTTCGGTGCATATCACGCGGCCAATTTTGTATTCAAACATCCACACCTGTTTGGCAAGCTGATTGCGTTAAGTGGAGCTTACGATATCAAGTCGTTCCTGGACGGTTTCTACGATGACAGTGTTTACTTCAACAATCCAATCGACTACTTGCCGAACCTCTCCGACCATGGCGTGCTCGAGAATATCCGCAAGAATCAGATTATTCTGTCATACGGAGAATTCGATCCCTGTCGAGACAAGAACGAACGCCTGAGTGGAATACTGCACAGTAAAAGTATCCCGCATTCGACTGAGGTTATCAGCGGGGCATTCGGACACGACTGGCCATGGTGGCGCCAGCAAATTCGTCAGCACATTGTCTAGCCGAAAAAAAGGCACGCTGTTAATACGCACCAATCGTCACAACTTTAAATGAGCAAGCAAAAAAAGAAGACTCGCCGAATCGGGATACTGCGCGGAATGGAAACAAGTTTTCCTGAAGCACTAATCGAGTACATCAACGACACCTACGGCGACAAAAAAATTGAGTGTTCATTTGTGGAGATCGATGCTGTATCGATGGATGATGACAATGTCTATGACGTAATACTTGACAGGATCTCACATGAGGTTCCTTTCTATCGATCCTACCTCAAATGGTGCTCTCTCAAGGGAACGTATATCGTAAATAATCCTTTCTGGTGGAGTGCGGACGACAAGTTTATAGATAACATTATCGCGGCAGAGGTAGACGTAGCAGTTCCCCGAACTGTAATCTTGCCGCACAAGCAGCATCCACCGAATACAAAGGACAATTCCTTTCGCAACCTCAAGTATCCGGTTGATTGGGATCGAGTATTTGAGTACATCGGCTTCCCGGCTTTTCTCAAACCGTTTGACGGAGGTGGATGGAGAGGAGTCTCACGAGTTACTAACGCGGATGAGTTTTATGCCGCGTACGATGAGTCCGGTACCGATTGCATGATGCTTCAGGAAGGCATCGAGTTCGAGTCCTATTTCCGGTGCTACGGTGTAGGACAAACGAAGGTACATATAATGCCGTACAACCCTGCGGCTGAGCCGCACCTTCGGTACAAAGACATACCGGAAGGCTCGTCATCCACCGAACTGCTGGAACGTATCGAGAAGGATGTTGTCTCGATTTGCAAGGCGCTCGGTTACGATTTGAACACTGTTGAATTCGCCGTCAGAGATGGCATTCCGTACGCTATTGATTTCATGAACCCGGCACCGGACGCCGACTATCATTCAGTTGGCTACGACAACTTTGCCTGGATTGTGAATGCCGTCGCAGAGATGCTTGTCGCAAAGGCAGAAAAGCCTGACTCGAAAAAGAAGTTTTCCGTCAACAATGCACTGGCGAGATAGCGAATGATACTTTCCTTCTTGCATCTATACTGTCACTAAGATATGCGGCCACACCTTGACTCAGCCGTTGAGTACTTCAATCGCTTGATTGAGGATGATCTGTCGTTCGCGGATGAACAGTACGATCAACTCATTCACTTGCAAAAAGAACAGAATGTTCTCTTTGGGGGCCGACCGCTGGCGACGAGCCTGCGGCCTACATTCATGTCGGAGCCTTTTTATACCGACGTTCAGGATACCGTGTACCTAATCCGGCAGGCTGTTTTAAAAATCGCGGCAGCATTCTTTAATGACAGAGACGTTCTACAGAATGAGCTGGGCCTCGAGGATTGGGAGATAGAGCTTGCAGCGCTGCCGACCAAAGTTCTCAGACTCGCAGCGACCGCCCGAATGGATTCGTTCATCACGACCGACGGGTTCAAATTTGTCGAGATCAATGGTGAAGTACCTGCCGGGGTCGCGTACGCGAGTCAAATGGGCAAGTTGTACCGATCACTGGATATCTTCAAGCGGTTCGAAAAAAAGTATCCGGTCAGATTCGTGTCACCCCTGGAACACACCATGCACGCGTTGTTTCAGATTTATCACGAGCAGTTTGACGGTTTGGAAGAACTACCGAGTGTTGCCATTGTCGACCATCTCGATGTCCCCACGACGCACGAGTTTGATCTCGTCAAGAATTACTTGGAGAGGATGGGGCATGTTTGCGAAATCAGTGATCCGCGGAGCCTGGAGTGCAGGGATGGATGGATCTATGCAAACGGCAAAAAGATTGACATCCTGTACAGACGACTTCTGATGAATGAGTACTACGAAATTCGCGACGACTGCAAGGCGTTTCTGGAAGGATATAAGGCACAAAAGACATGCTACCTTAACTCGTTCCGGACGAAACTCGTCCATAAAAAGGCGCTGTTTGCATTCCTGACTGATGAGAAGTACACACGGGTACTCAACAGCAGGCAACTATCTGCTATAAATCGCCATGTACCGTGGACGCGAAAACTGCGCCAGCAGGCAACCACATTCAGAGGACTCCCTGTTGATCTGGTGGATTTCGTGCGGAAGAACAGATCTCATTTCGTGATCAAGCCGAATGATGAGTATGGCGGCAAGGGCGTTGTTCTGGGGTTTCAGGCAGACGAGTCGGAATGGGATGTAGCTATCTCGACAGGCCTTGCCGCGAATTACGTTGTTCAGGAAGTAGTCGATATTCGACGTGAACCCTTCCTGCTGAAAATCGATGGCTCGTGGAAGAAAGTACCTACCGTCATCGACCTTGACCCGTACCTGAACGGTCCCCTTATGGGCGGATGCCTGACGAGAATCAGTGCTTCCAACCTGGCGAACGTAACGGCGGGCGGCGGAAGTCTACCCATGTATATTCTCCGCTACTAACACTTGTTTATGAGTACCGCTATTCGCATCGCGCTGATTGATTTGTACGAAGGCATACCCAACGAGGGTATACGGGCCATTACCGAAGCTGTTGACGACTTCCGGTCGAACGTGCCCGGTGGTCACACCGTTGAGTTCGTAAGATTTGATACGCGAACGGACGCAACCATGCCGGACCTGAGCTTCGACATATACATTTCTTCAGGAGGCCCCGGAAGCCCGTTCGATGGCGAAGGCACGCAGTGGGAGGAGAATTACTTCAAGTGGGTTGACGAAATCGTATCGCACAATGCGGCCGCAGATGAACGTGGCGTACGTAAGAAGCATGTAGTGTTCATTTGTCACTCGTTTCAATTGATGTGCCGCTACTATGACCTTGCCACCGTGACCGAGCGACATTCTCCTTCGTTTGGCATTCTGAAGGTACACCAGACTGATGACGGGCGTGCAGATCCGCTGTTTGCGGATCTAAGGGACCCGTTTTATGCCGCCGATTTTCGTCGCTTCCAGGTTATTCAGCCGAAGACGGAAAAATTTGAAGCACTTGGTGCGAAGATTATTGCAATTGAGAAGGATCGGCCCCATCTACCGTACGAGCGAGCGATCATGGGAATTCGAATCTCAGATGAGATAGTCGGCGTCCAGTTCCATCCGGAAGCAGATCCGCCCGGTATGCGAGTTCACTTTCTTAAAGCCGAAAGGCGACGAGAGACTGTTGCAAAACATTCAGAAGAGAAATTTCTGCAGATCATGGATCGCCTTTACGATCCTGACTATCTGGAAGCGACACACTGTACAATTCTCCCTAACTTTTTTGCGAGTGCACTTGATCATATTCTCGCAGGGACGACAGAACCCGAAGTGACAGGTTAGATTATATGTCGGGATCCAGATCTTCCGAAGCCGGAATCCTCAGTTATCACGAAGACCTCTCGGGCACCCTGCGCTGTCGGCGTATAAAGTCGGAAGCACTTGGTATTTACAAGCCCCACTATGCATACGAGCCTCCCGGCTACGAGTCCGACGATACCGTCCCCATAGTCTATCTTTTCCGCGGCCACGAGCGTGAGTGGGTCAACATCGATGAGGACAACAGTCGCGGCCACTCGACGGCCATTCAAGACATTGACCTTCTGATAAAGCGCAAAGTATTGCCCCCGATGGTACTGCTGATGCCCGGCGTGAGCAGTACGAACAACGCTGTCCACTCACTGGGTATCGACATGATGGGTGTCGGAGTCGGAGGCCGCGGTATCGGTACCGGACAATTCTATACCTACCTGACGGAGGAATTCATTCCTACCATGGAGCAGAGATATCGCGTTCGGCCATACCAGGGGCGGATTGCAATAGGGTTTTCGCTGGGCGGCTATATCTGCAGTCTTCTCGCAACACGTTTCTCCGGTTACTTTGACCACGTCGGTATTTATGACGGGACATTGCCGTTCGGTGGATACCAGGACCCGCGGCAAGTGGGCGATGCAAAGTATACTGATCGCGTCTGGTGCAGGTCTCCACTGCTAGACACGGCACTCGGTAAACCACGAAAGTTCGCCAAAATGAGTGCCTGGAACTCGGTCGATATTATTCGACGCGCAGACTTCCATCAGCTGTTTCAAATCCGCAAGACCATGTTCTGGGTCGGCAGTGCTGCTTATGGCGGTTATGTCGGAAACAGGGACCGCAGCAGGTATTTCCTGGATGTCTTGTCCGAACACGATATACCGGCAGGTACTCGAGACGTCGTTTTTGCAAACGACGCCTCTCACACCTGGCATTGGACTGATCGATTCGCCGTCAGTTTGCTATACCGGTTGTTTGTAGAAGAAGCCCTTCCGGTCAAAGGCAAGTTGTCATTTGTTGCCAAACATCTTTTTCAGCAACCCGGCACCACCGGCGACAGCACCAAGCTTGGATAAATCGTCAGCAATCTGACCGTCATTGTCTGAGTCAATCAGGCCCATCAGACCGCCCATTCCTGCCGGTGCCTGACGCGCAACGACCTCTTTTTCGGTCCGAAGCATCCCAGCCAGATCTCCCGGGCTCATGTTTTGCTGTTTCTTGACCCTGCCAAGGGCAGACATGACGATCGGTGCCAGCAAAGGAAGGAGCTTCGCGGCTTGACTTGCGTCGAGTCCGCTGGCTTTACTGACGCCTGTTTCGACGGCATTTCGCTTACCACCCAGCACGTGTCGTAAAATACCGGCCCCATCTACGCTCTTCTTGTTGAGCGTATTCGATTTGTCACCGAAAAGCGCACCGGCCATCCCGACGAGATTACCCAGTCCGCCGCCACTACTTTTGCCGCCGCCAAACATCGACGCTAATCCTCCGCCTGATCCCGCACCGAGCAGACCGGAAAGGTTGTCCAACAGCCCGCCATCGTGATCTCTGTCAAGTGCGTTCGCGAGTGCTACCGCACCGTCTTCGCTCTTTGTTGCATTGCGCGCTAGACCGCCGATCAGTGCAGGCAAAGCTGCAGCCATCGCTTTTTGTGTTGCATCGTTGTCTGCGCCAATTTGACCGGAAATCTGGTCCAAGACTCCACCACTCATTTGACTGGCGAGTACATCCATTAAACCTGACATAAAATGTTAACTCCTGTTATCTTATTGAAATCGTAAAAACGGGTCCGGTAGACTCGCCGAAGTTGGCTATCTCCAAAATCGTGCCCTTCATTGTAACCACCCGATCCCCCGGAAACAATAGAACGCTATGAAGAAGCTCCGACTACCGATTGTGTATTCGGATGATGACGTTCTCGTCATCGAGAAACCCGCTGGTATTCTTTCAATTCCTGACCGATATGACCCTAAACAGCCTCATATCCGGTCTGTCATCTCGAGCAAATACAAAGACACTCTCGTGGTTCATCGGCTGGATCGAGACACCAGCGGAATAATGGTTCTTGCTCAGAATGCCGATAGCCACCGGCACCTGAACGAGCTGTTTCAAAATGGAACAGTGCGTAAAGTTTATACAGCAATCATTCACGGACACTTACTTACGCCGGAGGTAACGATTGACCTCTCGTTGAAGCCGGATGGTGACCGACGGCATAGGACTGTAGTCGACAAGTCAGCTGGCAAGGGAGCCGTTACACACTTCGCGTCGATTGATAGATACCGCGACTTTTCCCAGATAACCGCAGTTCCGGAAACAGGCCGCACCCACCAGATCCGCGCTCACTTGAGTGCGATAAAATGTCCCATAGTCTGTGATGAACTGTACGGAACAGGTCGACCACTTATGCTCTCCGAGTTCAAACACAACTACACTCCGTCCTCGAAGCGAGAAGAACGTCCGCTGATTGGCAGGCTTGCGCTGCATTCAACAAGCCTGACCTTCACCCATCCGACTTCCGGCGAGAAAATGCAATTCAACTCCGAGTTGCCCAAAGACTTCAGGGCATCCATCAATCAGCTTTCGAAATACGGCCGTTGATGCGGACGTGAGTTATAGGCGGCGACTACCCGATCCTGGTCGCTAATGAGGTAAGCAGGGGCGTTTCACTTTCCGGATCCTGACTGAGCACCGTACTCTGTGTGCTCAAAATCCCGAGCAGGGTAATAGCCAGTACGCCAATCGATATCAGTCGATCTGACTTATCCATTGTTCATAGAGATCCGGCCTGCGATCCCGATAAAAGAGCGTCCTTGCGTGAGAGGACGCGACTTCGCTGAGATCCAGGTCCGCGAATAGAATTTCCTCTGTTAATGTACCTGCTGCTGCAATGATTTCACCATTCGGCTTGCAGACGAAGGACTCACCTGCAAATTCCATTTGGTCTTCCCTGCCAACTCGATTACAGAGAGCAGCAAAGTAGCCATTCTGAAATGCTGCGACTTGTATCTCCGCATGGTAAAGTCCATCAGGCCATTCGTCACATACGCCGGCCTGGGGAATGAACACGATTTCCGCACCGGCTACTCCAAGGGCCCGCATGTATTCAGGGTAGTGCCGATCATAGCAGATTGCAACACCAATCTTTCCGAATGCTGTTTCATACACGGGTGCACCACGATCTCCCGGAAAATAGTAATCCGTTTCGTGGAAACAGGGATAATCGGTAATGTGGATCATCCGCGTTTTTCCAAGGAGCGTTCCATCAGCATCAATAACCGGCGAAGTGTCAAACGTACGCTCTCCATCTGCTTCAAATACATTCAAAACAATGGCAACATGCAGTTCACTTGCGAGGTGAGCGAACGCAGTTGTGGTTGGCCCGGGCACGGGTTCGGCCATACCGATGACCTCTCCTTCGGCTTTGTTCTGAGGATAGAACCTGTCGAAAGCCAGTTCAGCAAAGCAAATGATGTTCGCACCCTTCGCAGCAGCAGCGCGGACTGCTTTCAAGCCACGCTCTACGTTTACCGCACGATCTTGACCTGCGCGCTGTTGTACCAACGCGATACGTGTAATTCTCTTTGTCATTGACTCCTGCGTTGAAAGTACGCACAGCGTCCAGGCACTTCGACGACCTTGGCGGAATCGCTGTCCATTATGGAAGGGATGTAGTCGTTGACAACCGAAAGCATTTCGCACTCTACGAAATAGAATGTACCGATAATTGTAGCCAGGTTTTCAAAGTTGTCGATGATGCCTTCCACGCCATTGTCAAACATGCGCGTGTAGAGTTGTTCACTCACCCGGTTTTGCTGCATCTGATAAGCCTCGTACTTGTCATATATGCGAGCGTAGGCAAGCGCATCCTCGTAGTCCATGTTGCCGATTGCGTCCGTGGCGATAGCGAGATCATAGGAAATAGTCAGTATCTCAGAAGGGTGGATAAATCCCCTGGAAAAAAGACCCGGGCTGGGGAGAATCCTGCGCCCCTCCTGCCGCTGACGTACAACCAGGGTCTGAAGTGAGTCTGATATCGATATATGGTAGGTTAACGAGCTAAGAATGTTTTCCTGATTGATCAGAATCTCGTCGTTAATTGCGGCTACGGCCTGGGCGGTACGCTCCTGTTCGTTCTGAGCTTGACGCCATTCATTGGCAGCGAGCGCCAGGACCACGCCGAGAACGACGAAAAAAGCTTCCAGAAATATGGGACCGAGGGCGATGCGGTTGTCTGCCATGTCTGATTATATCGCTTGCAGCAATCTGAAGGTGGCTTTGTACTCGAAATTAGTGTATTCCAGTACAACTTTTTGCCCGAAGACCTCGTCAAGACAACAGTCATCAAACCCGTTTCGACAGATTTCCAAAAATTGTGCTAGTTTTTTAGCATTTTGATTGCGAGAACTGCAACAAAAGTGTATTATTACGTTAAATGCTAACATACTAGCACCCCGTTAATCGACTCGACTCGACCAGATGAAGAAGAAATCACCAATGGAGCTTGGCCGTCGTGAAAGGCAAATAATGTCTTTCATTTATACGAACGGTAGAGCGACTGCTGCTGAAGTAATGGACGGAATCCCCGATCCGCCCAGCTACTCGGGAATTCGCGCGATGCTGCGTATTCTCGAGGAAAAGGGTCACCTGAAACACGAGAAGGACGGTGCACGCTACGTGTACCTGCCAACGATTTCTCCGGAGGAGGCGGGAAAGTCAGCCATGAACTACATGGTTCAGGCGTTTTTTGACGGATCCGCCAAACGGGCAGTCGCAGCCCTGCTGGATGTCGAAGCTTCAGAATTTACCGATCGTGAACTCGATGAGCTCGCAAAGCGAATTGACGAAGCACGTAACAAAGGTCATTTATCGATGATTGAACAGCTACTTTCCGCCGACAATTTTATCCTGGATGCCACTCCCCTTCTTCTGGCATCTCTGCTAATCAAGAGCAGTATTGTCGTTGGCATTGCAGGCGCTATTGCCTTCCTCCTTCGATACAGCAGCGCATCGCTACGACACATAGTGCTGACGATTGCCATGGCGAGCTTGCTTGTTGTGCCACTCCTGGTCCTCGTGCTACCCGCATGGGAATTACCTTTACTTCCGTCAAACGATACCCCCGAGATTGACAATGCGGAAGCATTCGCCCCGAAGATCGCCGATGGCGAGTTAACTACTTTTGTCTGGTCTGGAGATGGACAGTTTTCAGTTTCCGTGACTACACCGGCACCTCAGGCCGTCGCGGATATGATTGAGACGCAGACTCCGATTCAAGTGGAATCAAGTCCGGTGCAATCGGCTCCATCGCTTGCAGGAATGGCAGAAGGCCGGCCGTGGAACTGGAAAGCAGTTCTGGCTATGGTGTGGCTGAGCGGCGTCACTATTGTCCTTTCAAGACTGTTTCTGGCGCACGCCGGCGTAGGTTTGTTGCTTCGCAGATCGCGGATTGTAGAGAATGAGGATTGGAGATTCGCGGTCGACCGTTACGCTCGGCTACTTGGAATTGATCGCCCGGTTAGAATTCGAACGTCTGCGCTTGCCAACGTGCCTATGATCATTGGCTGCAGACGTCCAATCTTAGTTCTGCCGGAAGAATTTGAGTCGTGGTCCGAAGAGCGACGACGCATTGTCCTGCTCCATGAGCTGGCACATGTAAAGCGACATGACTGCTTCAGTCAGAACATTGTCGAGATCGTATGTGCAGCGTACTGGTTTAACCCGATGGTCTGGCTCGCGTCAAGGCAGATCCGCGTTGAGAGGGAAATTGCGTGCGACGACATGGTTCTCATGGCTGGAACGAAACCATCAACGTACGCGCAGACTATTCTTGATACCATCAAAAATATTCGCCAGGAAGAATGGTCTCCAGTGGCTTCGATAGCCATGGCTAGAAAATCGGACATCGAAGGTCGACTAATCTCGATTCTTGATCCGGATGTCCGGCGGGCGAAGCTCAATCGCGCATCAGCGATTCTGACGATCGGACTGATTGCGGCCATTGCTGTACCGATTGCATTGGCCGTCCCGGTGCGTAAGCAAGCGGAACCACTCGCCCCTGAACAACCGGTCGCGGATTCAGCTGATATGCCCGCACTGGCCGGTGAATCTTCGTGGGCACCTGTGGTGAAAAATCAGGCAGTCGAATCTGTAGAAGAACCATTCAGTTTCGAATTTGACTTCGATGCAAACGATCTGTTCGCGGATGATTCCCCCTCCTCTTCCTGGAGCACGACAACTGATGTCGCCTCCGCACCCGAAGTGGATTGCTGCGGAACAGGTACAACGTTAGCGGTAGGCCGGAATTCCGAACGTGCTCCTACGTGGACCACTAGCGATACGTTAACAGTAAAACAGCTTATCAAACTGCGGCAATACGGCGTCGACCTGGAATTTATTGACGACCTGAATGCACTCGGTTACAACGATCTGAACGTAGATGAGCTGATCGAGCTGGCGAAATACGGCGCCGACCCGGAGTACATCTCCGAGTTGAATGCAGCAGGGTATTTGCAGCTGCAAGTGGATGAAATCGTCCGGTTTTCAAAATATGGTGTTGATGGTGAACTGATAGCGGCCCTGCGTGCCGCAGGATACAAGTCGATTACAGCTGACGAAATTGTAGAGCTATCAAAGTACGGCCTGGACGAAGATGACATTGCAGAATTCGCGCAAGCGGGTTACGCAAATCTTCCGGTTGACGACCTGGTGAGCCTGAGCAAGTACGGTGTAGATC
>JABDKO010000127.1 GCA_013002165.1 Rhodothermales bacterium
GAGCAGTTACTCGTCTACCTCTCCGAAAGGCCCATCGATATTCCTGAAATAGTGGTTGAGCGTGTGATGCTTACTGGCGGCAAGCGAGGTCTGTACGAGGTCCCTGGATCAGCACACTTCCTCGGGCCGCGTGAACTGGAAGCGTTTAGCTATAATGACATCCAACGTATCTTGGCTGAAATCCCCGGTATTAATATTCAGGAAGAGGATGGATACGGCCTGCGGCCGAACATCGGGATACGAGGTACCGGTGCCGAACGCAGTTCCAAAATCACATTGATGGAAGATGGAGTCCTTATGGCTCCGGCGCCGTACGCAGCACCTGCAGCGTATTACTTCCCGACCGCCGGCAGAATGGAAGCTGTAGAGGTCCGAAAAGGATCGAGTCAGATCAAGTACGGACCCTTCACAACAGGGGGAGCTATTAATCTCCTGTCTACGCAGATTCCAGATCGGTTCTCCGGTTATACTCAAATACAGGCAGGTACTCGAGACAACCGAACCGTCCACGCCTATGTCGGACACTCGGTGGACAATGCCGGTTTCCTGATAGAGACGTACCAGGCATCCACGGACGGATTCAAGAATCTTGAGAGCGGTGGCAACACCGGCTTCGACAAGAAGGATTACCTTGCCAAGCTTCGCCTGAATACCAATCGTACTGCAAGAGTATACCAGGCGCTGACGGTCAAGGCCAGCCAGACTAACGAGGTGTCGAACGAGACGTATCTGGGACTAACGGACACTGACTTCGGTGCAACGCCAAACTTGCGCTATGCCGGATCGCAGGAAGATGTCATGACTTCGCAGCAGCGTCACTATATCGTTCGACATCTCATTAAGCCGTCCTCTTTTGTTGATATCACGACGACTGTTTATCGGACAGAATTCGCGCGAGACTGGTATAAACTCGATCGGGTTCGTGCAACGACTGATGGCGATCGTATTTCGATTGGTGCTGTACTGGCAGCTCCGGAACTCTATTCGGCAGAGTATGCAATCCTGCGCGGAAATTCGAGTACGAACGAGAATGCGCTTGAACTGAAGCATAATAACCGCGAGTATTTTGCCCGCGGTGTGCAGTCTGTAGTCGGGCTCCGCTTCGACAGCGGAGAAATATCACATGACCTGGAAGTCGGGGTTCGATATCATGAAGACGAACTGGACCGCTACCAGTGGGTAGACCTGTATCGCATGCAGGATACGGTGATGGAACTTACGGATACCGGAGTACCGGGAACCGAAAGCAATCGTATAGAATCAGCGACGGCCCTTTCCTCGTATGCTCAGTACTCGTTTGAATACGGGCGCTCGACATTTACGCCGGGTGTGCGCTACGAACACATCGAACTCACACGGGAAGATTTTGGAAAGGAAGATCCGCAACGGCTGGGCACGAACGTCACAACCAGG
The DNA here is from genome assembly GCA_013002165.1 of Rhodothermales bacterium. Classification (GTDB taxonomy): domain Bacteria; phylum Bacteroidota; class Rhodothermia; order Rhodothermales; family JABDKH01; genus JABDKO01. Next base: position 1,414 of record JABDKO010000127.1, read on the forward strand.
TCCAACACCGTTGATGTTTTGATTCCGGGCATCGGTTTTCAGTATGATTTTTCGAATCGTGTCACCCTGTTCTCAGGTGTGCATCAGGGTTTTGCGCCTCCGGGATCGCAGGAGGGAGCACGACCTGAGAAGAGCATCAATTATGAGATTGGCACCAGGTATCGTTCTGGAGTGACAGGATTGCAAGCCGTCGTCTTCTTTAACGATTACAGCAATCTGCTTGGGTCCGACCTTGCAGCCAGCGGCGGACAGGGAACGACCGAGCAATTCAATGGCGGAGAAGTGAATGCTTCCGGACTGGAAGTGTCTGCTGGATATGATTTTGCTGCCACGACGTCCGCAAACATTTCAATTCCGATGAACGTCGCGTACACGTTCACGAAGTCCGAGTTTGTCAATTCGTTTGAATCGGATTTCGAAGCCTGGGGAACAGTCGAGGCTGGCGATCAGCTTCCTTACGTGCCATCACATCAGCTATCGATCGGAACAGCTCTGATCGTCAGCAAGTACAGCCTCAATCTGAACGGTAAGTATGTCAGTCGCATGCGTACTGTCGCTGGCCAGGAATCGATCGTCAACTCGGAGAGCACCGATGCACATTTCATTGTTGACGTTGCCGGAGAGTATGCTGTAGGTCGACAGACTCACGTATTCGCTACGATACAGAACATCACTGATCAGGCCTATATCGTCGCCCGCCGACCGGCCGGCGTCCGGCCCGGACTGCCGCGCCTAGTTCAGATCGGTATCAAAACCAGATTCTAGTCCGAGGGTTAGCGGCTGATCTTGCCGATTCCTTTCGACGGCTCCGGAACATAGTGTCCGACACCGCCTCCTCTCTGGTCATTGAAGCTCGTCGGCGCTGTTCCGGCTGCAACACGGTCGGACCACGTTGTGACAGACTCTGCATCATCACGCCTCACCATGGTGATGCAGCTTTCAACAGGACACACGAGGGAGCATAAATTGCAGCCGACGCAGTTCTCCTCTATGATGAACGGCACCCGGCCATTTCCTTCAGGCAGGCCGATTGCCTGGTGTGCACCGTCCTCGCAGGCGATATAGCACAACTGGCACTGAATGCATTTCTGCTCGTCTATCTCGGCAACAACTTTGTAGTCCAGATTCAGGTTTTCCCATGTGGCCACGGAGGGAAGCGCTCTCCCCACCATATCACCGACAGTTTCGAAACCTTTCTCGTCCATGTATCGCGACAGCCCGGAGGTCATCTCCCGCACAATCCCAAAACCGAAATGCATGACTGCGGTGCATACCTGAACCGTTGTTGCGCCGAGAAGGATGTGCTCTACTGCATCGCGCCAGTTCTCGATGCCGCCGATACCGGAAATGGGTAAACCGATCCGGGCATCTTGTGCGCAGTTCTTGACCATGTTCAGCGCAATTGGCTTGACTGCCGGCCCACAATATCCGCCGTTGGTGCTCTTGCCGTCTACGTATGGCTGCGGAACCAACGTATCGAGGTCAACACCCATGATACTCTGGATCGTGTTGATCAGTGAGATCGCATCGGCACCTCCCCTGACTGCTGCCCGCCCCGGCTCTGTGATATCGGAGATATTGGGAGTGAGTTTGACGATGACGGGTTTGGTCGCAACCTCCATGACCCACTGTGTTATTGTCGCAAGGACATCAGGTTCTTGTCCGACCGCAGAACCCATTCCCCGCTCGCACATTCCGTGTGGACACCCGAAGTTAAGCTCGTGACCATCGGCTCCGGCATTCTCACAGTCGCGAACAATCTGGTGCCATTCCTCGCGAGACTCGACCATCAGCGACGTGATGACGGGGTGGTCCGGGAAGTGCCTTTTTACTTCTTCAATTTCGCGAAGATTATCTGCCAGAGGCCGATCGGTAATCAGCTCAATGTTTGTAAAACCAACCATGCGCGAGTCGCGATAGTTGAGGGCACCGTAGCGACTCGATACGTTTACTACGGGAACTCCAAGCGTCTTCCAGACGGCTCCTCCCCACCCGGTTTCAAAAGCTTTCATGATCTGATATCCCGAGTTGGTCGGCGGCGCAGACGCCAGCCAGAACGGGTTGGGCGATTGTATACCGGCAAGGTTAACACTCAGATCGGGCATTGAAATCTCCTGCTATGGCTGAGATGTAGTAATGTATCTGTCGATTCCATGGGCGGCGTTCTTGCCCTCGGCAACGGCGTTCACAACCTCTTTGCCGCCATTGACAGCATCGCCACCTGCAAATATCTGCGGGTGCGTTGTCTGACCAGATTCATCGACAACGATTCTCGATCGGTCATCGAGTGTCAGTCCATCTATCTTTGAGAGGAGTGTGTCATGTTTTGACTGACCGGTTGCGAAAATGACATCATCACAGTGAACAACGAATTCAGAATCTTTGATTGTAACCAGCTGATCGTTCACTGTTTCGGTGCGAATAAATCGGACACCGTCGACACGAGCGGACCCCAGAACCTGTACGGGTTGAGCAGAAAATATGCTATCAACACCCGCCTGTTTCACGAGGTCGTATTCGAATCCATACGCCCGCATGTCATTTCTTGAACGGCGATACGCCAAAACCACCGATTCGGCGCCAAGTCTCGCGGACTCTGAAGCTGCGTCCATGGCGGTATTTCCTCCTCCAATGATGACCACGCGTCTACCAATCTCCATCGCACTCTTGCCGCCGCGTAGAGCCTCGACAAACTCGACGGCACCGTGACATCCGGGAAGATCATTGCCCGGTATGCCTGTATCAGTCGTAGGTCCGAGACCAATGCCCAGGAAAACCGCATCAAACTCCGACTGGAGTTGTTTCAAGCGCGTCTGGTCGACCCACGAATTGTATTCTATCGAGAACCCAAACTGCTCCTGCAGATATTCAACCTCAATCAGGACCTCCTCGTCAGTAATCTTGTACGGAGCTACGCCGTGAACCGTGAGGCCTGAAGGCTGGTTTCGTCCTTCGTATACCGTTACGTCGTAGCCGAGCCTCGTCAACTCACAGGCGCACGAGAGGCCTGCGGGACCGGCACCGACAATAGCGACGCGGCCACCGTTCGAATCGGCAACAACAAATAGCGGCTCACCAGTTTCGATTACGGATGCAGTCGCAAAACTCTGGAGCCGCCCGATATCTATCGGTTTCACATCCTGATGATTGTAAACGCATGCTCCTTCGCATAAGACATCGGTCGGGCAGACCTTTCCGCATGCAAATCCAAGATAGTTTGACTCGTAGATAGTACGGGCCGAGCCCGACAGGTCGCCGGTATTTATCTGGCGGATGAAAAGCGGAATGTCGATTCCGGTCGGACATGCGTGAACGCAGGGCGCGTCGTAACAAAAGAGACACCGCGAGCTTTCGTAGTGGGCCTCTGTCGGATTCATCAGCGGATGAATCTGAGCAAAGTTCTCTTCGAACTCGGACCTTGTTCTGGGGACGGAGTACTCAGCCATGTGGCGGCCTATAGTTCGGTCAGTTTTGAATAGGTCTCGGGTCGGCGGTCTCTGAAGAACTGCCAGGTTGACCG
>JABDKO010000177.1 GCA_013002165.1 Rhodothermales bacterium
TGGGTTCGAGTCCCATCGTCCACCCCAAATTTTCAGGTTGATCAGACGTCAGGGAATTTTTCTGATCGACGACCGGGATCGATTATTTAATTGTGATCCGGTCGGTCACAGTTTTGTATTGTGACGCGGAAGTGGATTTTGGCGATACTCCGAACGAGGGTTCGAGTCCCATCGTCCACTCCCAATCCTCAGGATGGATTCGGAGGAGGCTGTAATGATCGGTGAGGATTGATCTTTAGTGTGATATCCGTAGAACTCCGGTGACCAGCCGCGATGATGAACGGAGCGGGACGACCGGGATCGATTATTTAATTGTGATCCGGTCGGTCACAGTTTTGTATTGTGACGCGGAAGTGGATTTTGGCGATACTCTGAACGAGGGTTCGAGTCCCATCGTCCACTCCCAATCCTCCTGTTGAGGATGATTGAGGCGAGATCGACCGGTGAGGATTGATCTTTAGTCCGTCAAAGTTAGAACCGCGGTGCGTTGTCGCGGATTCGAACGAAGGTTAACGACCGGGATCGATTGTTGAATTGTGATCCGGTCGGTCACAGTTTTGTATTGTGACGCGGAAGTGGATTCTGGCGATACTCCGAACGAGGGTTCGAGTCCCACCGTCGATGTCATAACCCGTGTCAGCAAGAATCCGTGATATCGCTATTGGTATTCAGTGGCGGCGATCCGGTCGAAAAACTAAAGACCAATTTTCACCGGTTAATTGCGCGCCGACAGTATTCGCAGGAAAATTGGGCCTCTAGCTCAGTTGGTAGAGCAGGAGACTCTTAATCTCTTGGTCCGGGGTTCGAGTCCCCGGGGGCCCACCAATTCTGCACGAGCCTAAGGGGAATCCGGTCAAAGATCAGGATCCTAAGGCGGCGCATGACACCGAGTTTAATCGGCCGGTTGATCGTGATTTACGAAGACAAAGTGTTTGTCGAAGGCATCATCTGGGGCATCAATCTTTTGATGAGTTCGGCATCGAATCGGGCAAGCGGCTGGCGAAAACATTGCTGCCGGCAACCATAGATCAAACAGACTAAGATAGCGGCAACGACTCAACGCCGGCATTCCTCGACTGGATTCAACTTCAATGACCGTACAAGCACGATACTTCCTTTTTCTTTCGGCTGTTTATTGGGCCTGCATCGCCCTTATTTCGGTTACTTGGGGGCCCGTATATCAGTGGATGAAACAGATCATCCAAATGGAGTCTGAGTATTCGTTACTCGAGCAGGGGACGAAGCTCGTGTTACTCGTGATGCTGTTCGGATCCCTGTTTGCCTACAGTAATCGCAAGAAAGTCGAGGAAGTTCGCCTGAGCATCATGTTCATACTTTTTGCGCTCACGCTGTACTTCGCCGAAAGCAATTTTATCTTAAACCTGTGGCAGCCAGTGTTCGGTGCGTTTTTTATTCTTCTTATTTGCTGGAAACTGCTCAAGGTCGATTGGATTGCGCTGGCATTCATGTTGCTCGGCAGTGCGCTTGTCTTTTTAGGTGTCGTTACTGATTTGCTGATGGACAGGCCGATGTACTTCCCGAAAACAGAGTTTTTTGAGGCCTGGGCGCGAGTAGCCGGCCTCATAGAAGAGCAATTCGACCTTTGGGGTATTGCGTGTATAGCCTACGCGAGTCTTGTGGCATTTCGTATAACCGCTACCAGCGTATTTCTTGGTCACTTCCGCAACTTGCTGTTACTGATCTTGTCTCTTGCAATGATCGCCTCCGGTAACAGCTTTGGGCACTGGAGTCACAATCCCAGTCCAATTTTCGAGCTGATCTCAACAGTGATGGCAGTTATTGGTGTTTTAGGGGTGTTAAGTTTCGATCGTCACATCCAGGCGCGGGGCTTTCGCCTGTCGTATTTCTACGAGGAAGGGTTTTACGTTGGTTTCGTGGTGCTCTTTGTCGTGCTGCCAATCGTATACGGGCGTACGGGATTCGCGTTCAATCTTCTGTTGTGGCTTGCATTCCTCTACTATTTCTACAAATTACTTATGCGAAGTCATCCGTCGATCAACGTCAAATTATCGGCCAATCCGTGACGTCCAGATGTCCTGCCGGACAGCATCACCAGAATTGTTCAGAAGCCATTCGAATAATTAGCCGGTTAGGCGCGACAAGCTCAGTCGCGATAATCGTTTTGGTTGCGCTCGTGCAATAGGTCCATGGTCAGTGACGCGGGCCC
>JABDKO010000182.1 GCA_013002165.1 Rhodothermales bacterium
GCCACAAATACGATCCATCCTCAGACGACTGTGCAACCGATGCGGTCGAAGCGACAATCGACAATACGAAGAGGACAAAAATGGACTTTGTCATGCTGGATTTGATGTAACTGAAGAAAACTAATTCTGCTGCACGGTTGGTAGAGCTGTAGCTAACCGTGCCTTCTGAGCTGGTAAGAGATGGAGTTCAACGCTCACCCGTAAAATACAAAATTCGGCCGGAGAATCGTAGTCGAAGTGAATGAAAATTTCTATGAACCGGTCATTTGTCCCATCCCTTAATGTTACCGGTGTGCCAACTGGAGAGAGAGAAAACAGCTACCCGATTAAACGTGATTTCCGTGCCGGTTCGAAGCACTAGGCTGCTTCATTCTGGTGCAGAAGCCAGGGCTTAAGATCACACCGGTCGGATCCATTATTGGTTGCTTCGAGGAGATCCGATGGATTGATTCTGGTCCGACTGGTCTTCATCGTTTCTAACCGAACACCGGGGCGCATTGAGGTTTCTAATTAGGTAAACGTAGGTGTGTTTTTGACCGATACTATCACATGAAAACCATCACCAGATTGTTACCCTCGGGTCTATGTATAAGTATTTCCTGCTACTAATTGTCGGTCTTGCCATAAACAGTGGCAGCTATGGCCAGTATTTTGTCGAGCAAGCTTTTTCTGACATCACGTTTGAGCGGCCGGTTGACTTGAAGTCTCCAAATGACGGTTCGAACCGGCTGTTTGTTGTTGAGCAAGACGGGGTCATTCGCATCTTTGACAACGATCCGTCCGTTGGTACGGCGCCGGTGTTTCTTGACATCAGGAACAGAGTCAACAGCGGCGGGAACGAGGAGGGTTTGCTCGGAATGGCGTTCGATCCTGACTTTTCTTCGAATGGCCACTTCTATGTTTCGTATACGGCATCCAATCCGCGCCGATCAGTTGTCTCGCGGTTTACGATCGACGCGGGTAACCCCGATATCGGTGACTCGTCTTCCGAGCTGGTGATCCTTGAGGCCGACCAGCCCGATACCAATCACAACGGTGGACAGATACAATTCGGCCCTGACGGCTATTTGTACATCGGGTTGGGAGATGGTGGAGGCGGAGGTGACCCGGATGAAAACGGACAGGATCGTCTTACCCTGCTCGGTTCAATTCTCAGGATTGATGTAGCCAATGCCTCGTCTAGCACCCCCTACACGATTCCGACGGACAATCCGTACGTGGGCAACTCAAACGACTTCCGGGAAGAGATCTGGGCATGGGGACTTCGCAACCCCTGGAGATTCAGCTTTGATCCCGCATCCGGCGAGTTGTGGACGGGAGATGTTGGTCAGGGGCGCCTTGAAGAAGTAAATATTATCGAGAAGGGCGGTAACTACGGCTGGGACATCATGGAGGCGAGCCTTTGCTTCGAGCCTTTGAACGGTTGCGACCTAACAGGGCTTGAATTACCCGTCTGGGAGTATAACAGAGACAACAACGATCGATCTATCACTGGCGGTCATGTATATCGTGGGTCGAGATTGCCAGAGCTCGTTGGCAAATACATATATGGTGACTTCGTGTCAAGCCGGATCTGGGCCCTGGATGTTATTAATGGGGTGGCGGTGAGCAACGTTGAGTTGGCAGATGAGTCTTTCGGCCTGGCCAGTTTTGGCGTCGATGATACAAACGAACTGTACATCCTCGGCTTTGATGGGAAGATTCACCAGCTCAATCGAGAGGCCAGCTCTACCGACGATCCGCAATTAGCTGGACTATCGGTAGAGGTCTATCCGAATCCGTTCACCGAATCAGTTACATTCGGCGTATCGATAGACGGTCCTGTCGTTTCTGAACTATCCGTCTTCGACATCCTGGGTCGAAAGGTTGCTACGATTCTCCCGGAAGCGCTCAGGTCGGCATCCGCCGCAACGGTCTGGGACGGTACAGATAACCTCGGAGTACATGTACCACCCGGGCTATATGTCTACAGGCTCGATGCATCGGGTCAAATCTTCACCGGTTCAATTGTGCGTCTATGAATCCTGCTGGCACCATATTTGAACCAGTTAGTGGTAACGAATCAGCACGGGCGCCGCATGGCCAAATCTGTCATTGCAGCCCGTCCGCGCTCAAATGTTCATTTTCAATTCCAGCAATCGGTCTCAATTCGATATATCACAGAGCCTATTAGCTGGCAGGCACATTTAGATTATGACAACCATCTTCAACGAGTTGATCTCACTGAGAAGCGGCCAGGTCGCTTCAGAGCTTTCCAGTACAGTGGGCCTGCGATCCGGAGTTTCAATTCCGGCTCCCGCCCTTACATCAGAGGCGAAAGAGCTATTTACCGACGACTTGCTTGACCTCCTTGCCAAACTTCATCGCGAACTAAACCCGCTCAGGGTCGAGTTGCTGGAGTCTCGCAAGGTGCGCCAGGAGGCTTTCGATTCTGGCGATTTGCCGGGATATCTTTCTGCCACCGAGGCAGGCCCGGCAAGGGGAGAGTGGAGAGTTGCACCGTTACCAAGAGATCTCATGCGCCGACGCGTGGAGATTACCGGACCGGTCGGTGACACCAAGATGGTCATCAATATGCTGAGCCGCTCTTCGACAGGCGACCGGGCGGATGCGGCAATGCTCGATTTCGAGGACTCTCAAAAACCTAGCTGGGAGAACGTTCTTGCTGGTTTCTCAAACGTTATAGGCGCCGCAAAAGGAACTCTCGAATTTGTAAAACCTGCTTCGGGGTCTGCTCCGGAGAAGGTGTATCGACTGGACCCGGACGACATGCCGCTACTGATGGTCAGGGTTCGCGGATTGCACCTCGATGAGGTAAACGTTCGTGTTGATGATGAACCGATTTCCGGTGGACTCTTCGAACTGGCCACGTGTGTATATCACACAGCACGTACACTGCTTGATCAGGGCAAAACGCCAAAATTCTACATACCGAAATGTGAACACTACCTCGAGGCGAGGTGGTGGAATACGCTGTTTGAGCGGGTCCAGGAAGCATTGAACATTCCTTCAGGAACGATCAAGGCCACTTTCTTGGTCGAGACGCTTCCTGCAGCATTTCAAATGGAAGAAATTCTGTATGAGTTCCGCGATCATGCGGCCGGGCTGAATGGTGGACGATGGGACAAAATCTTCTCAGACATCAAGGTCCTTAAGTCGCATTCTGACAGAGTGATGGCAGACCGGGCCTCGATCTCGATGAATAGATCATGGATGAAGAACTACGTACTACAACTGATTAAGGTCTGCCATCGGCACGGTGCCTTCGGCATGGGTGGGATGGCAGCTTTCACTCCGGGGCGAACTCCGGAACTACGCGAAGCGCAGACAAGAAAGGTTCTCGACGACAAGCAGTTCGAGGCCTCGATTGGTCACGATGGCTGCTGGGTTTCGCACCCCTATTTCATTGGTCCAGCAATGTCCGCTTTCAAGAAGGAGAACCAACTGGATGTGATCCCGGACATCGAAGAGTTTCCAGATCTGATGCCTCGCTCAGAAGGAACGTGTACTCTTGATGGCCTCCGAACCAATGTGCGCGTTGGCATCGCATACATGAAGGGATGGAACCAGGACATTGGCTGCGTTGCATGGGACGACCTCATGGAGGATCTCGCAACACTCGAAATATCCCGTGCACAGACATGGCAATGGATCGCAAATGAAATCGTATTAGATTGCGGTACAAGCGTTAATCGTGATTTGGTTAAGAAAATATTTGAAGAAGAAACGTTCAAAATCATTAATGAGCGACGCGTCGATATGAAAGGCGCTGTTCCGGCAGTAGTCGAGGCTGAAATTACACTTATCCAGAAAGCTGCAGCGGACGCTTCTTTCATATTCATGGAGGAAGAGTTCAGGCAGTTCCTGACGTGTAAATCTGATCTGGCGGGAGAGGACGTTGACGCCAAACGGGCACACCTGAGGCACACGGCGGGATGCTAGGGCAACCAATTTCTAATGGGGCACATTTATGAATACTCACAACAAATCTTACAGCGACTCCGGAAATTGTCAGAACCGGGCTCTACTGGATGTAATCAATATTGAACGGGACTGGAAAGAGAATGCCCGATGGGCAGGCATCATGCGCGAATACTCAGCGGAGGACGTTATTGACCTTCGCGGATCATTTCAGATCGAGTACACGCATGCTCGCCGTGGCGCTGAGCGTCTGTGGTCACTTCTGCACAACGATGAATATGTCCACGCTCTTGGAGCGCTGACTGGTAATCAGGCTATGCAGCAGGTCAAGGCCGGGCTCAAGGCCATCTATCTTAGCGGCTGGCAGGTTGCAGCAGACGCCAACCTCGCGGGGCAAATGTATCCGGATCAGAGTTTGTATCCGGCTGACAGCGTTCCCAATGTCGTTCGACGAATCAACCAGACACTACAGCGGGCGGATCAAATTGCGACCTCCGAGGGAGATTGCAACACGTACTGGATGGCGCCAATCGTAGCCGATGCAGAAGCAGGGTTTGGTGGATTACTGAATGCCTTTGAGCTTATGAAGGCAATGATTGAAGCCGGAGCAGCGGGTGTGCACTTTGAAGACCAACTAGCTTCAGAGAAGAAGTGTGGCCACCTTGGCGGCAAGGTGCTTGTGCCTACAAAGCAATTTGTTAGCACTCTTCAGGCCGCGAGACTTGCTGCTGACACCATGGGTGTACCGACTCTTTTAATTGCACGGACGGATGCGAATGCGGCTGCACTCATCACCAGCGATATTGACCCAGCTGATCATGAATTCCTAACGGGCGAACGCACGCCAGAGGGTTTCTTCAGAACGAATCCCGGTCTCGACCAGGCGATCGCCAGGGGGCTTGCATACGCTCCGTATGCCGACCTCATTTGGTGTGAGACATCGAAACCCGACCTTGAGGAAGCACGGCAGTTTGCGGACGCAATCCACGAACGCTTCCCTGGCAAGATGCTGGCATATAACTGCTCGCCCTCCTTCAACTGGAGAAAACACCTGGATGAAGACACTATTTCCAGGTTCCAGGAAGAACTTGGCAAAATGGGATACAAGTTTCAGTTTATCACACTGGCTGGCTTCCATGCGTTGAACTATTCAATGTTCAATCTCGCGAGTGACTACAACCAGCGCGACATGCTCGCGTACGCCGAATTACAGGATGCGGAATTTGATTCCGAATCGGAAGGTTATACGGCGACGAAGCACCAGAGAGAAGTTGGGACAGGGTATTTCGACATGGTTAAGAACGCGATATCTCGCGGGAAGTCAAGCACCAATGCCATGGATGGATCTACGGAGTCTGAACAGTTTCACTAGCGCCACGTCACCATAGTTTCGGGCAACATTGTACGGTTGGTAGCCGTACATCGAGCAGCTATCTTCAACAACCAGCGCTGCTTCCATGTCGAGAAACTATACGTTCCTGTTTGTCACTGCCGTACTGGTGGGTACCACGGTTTTTTCCGGTATCGCGATGCACCGGGCCGCTGCCCAGACATCAGGTATTACTGGAAGCTGGGAGGGTAAACTCGTTATCCCGCAAGGAACACTGCGAGTTGTTTTTCACATTGCTCAATCGGACTCAGCCTACACGGCAACAATGGATAGTCCGGATCAGGGAGCTTTCGGAATTCCTGTCTCATCGGTTACCGTCAACGGAGAATCCGTTACGATCCAGGTTGCCGTCGTTGGGGGAAGTTATGGCGGGACGATCATTAACGACTCAACCATGGCAGGTACGTGGAGTCAGGGGCCCGGCAACCTTCCCTTGAGACTGGTTCTTCAGCCGGACGATGCTAATGAACCTGACAACGATTCTGAGGGAGACCCGGAGGCATCGTCAAGCGTCGATGTCCCTTATGACTCACGGGATGTGGAGTTTGAGAATCCGATAGATGGCATCACACTGGCAGGAACGCTGACCCTGCCCGAGGGAAACGGTCCTTATCCGGCCGTTATTCTTGTGTCAGGATCTGGGGCCCAGGATCGGGACGAGACTATCTTCGGGCACAAGCCTTTTCGCGTGATGGCTGATCATCTGACTCGAGAGGGCATTGCAGTTTTGAGATATGATGATCGAGGCGTCGGCGAATCGACCGGAATATTTGCCGAAGGAACCATCGAGTTGTTTGCCAATGATGCGGAGAGTGCCGTCGCGTTTCTTAAGGGTCGGACAGATATCGATCCTGACCGCATAGGCATGCTGGGCCATAGCGAGGGTGGCATTATTGCGCCGATCGTTCAGCAACGTAGCGGTGGTCTCTCATTTATGGTGCTACTGGCTGGACCGGCGATACCGGGCAAAAACATACTTCTCGAACAGGCCCAATTGATTCTCGCGGCCAATGGTGCAACGTCGGAACAGGTCGAGTCGAATACGGACTTGCAGAAACAGCTGTTTGCCATTCTTGATACTCAGGCCGAGGGAGACGAATTAGAAGGTTTACTTCGCCAGCTCTTGCGACAAGCTGCGTCAGAAATGACAGAGGAAGAGCGGACATCTTCGGGCTTTACCGATGCAAACATCGAGCTCCAGTTAATGACCTTGACATCGCCGTGGTTTCGCCATTTTGTTTCATACGATCCCGCACCGGCACTTGCATCCCTGGAGTGCCCCGTACTTGCGCTGTTCGGTGAAAAGGATCTTCAGGTTCCCAGCGAATCCAACATGAGCGTTATCAGTGAAATAATTGCGGCAAATGAATCGCTCACGCTCGACGCAAGGGTGCTCCCGGGTCTGAACCATCTCTTTCAGACTGCCGAATCGGGCTCACCGTCTGAGTATCAGCAGATTTCAGAATCCATTTCGCCAATTGCCCTCAATGAAATATCTTCGTGGATACAATCTCAATTGTAACTCCGCGTAGATGTCGTTTACGATTCAAAGAGCAGGAACCGAGGATCTCGATGAGGTCACGCCTCTATTTTCCGGATACCGGGCATTTTACAGATCGACTCCGAGTCCCGACGAAGAACGGTCTTTTTTGAAAGCTCGTTTGGAAAATGGAGATTCGGTTATCTTCATCGCCATAGACGACACCACTGGAATTGCTCTGGGCTTCACCCAGCTATATCCGATGTTCTCGTCCGTCCGCATGCGTCGAGTGTGGATTTTGAATGATCTGTATGTTGTACCGGGTTCGCGCGGCAAAGGCGTAGCGGCGGGTCTGATGCAAACTGCCGAAGACTTTGCCGTATCCACTGACGCGGCAGGTCTGGAGTTGGCGACCGAGAAGAACAATAGCCCCGCGCAGTCGCTGTATGAAAAGCGATCATGGAAACGCGATGACGAATTCTATCACTACGCCTACACAATCTGATATATGTCACAGCCGGACTTTGTACCGTACACGGATTTTGTCGAATACGAGGAGGAAGAGCAAGCGCAGCGCTCGGTCGATTTCTACAAGATGCTTGACCGTCGACGATCGATACGGGCGTTTTCAGATCGCAAAGTAGAGTTGTCGGTATTGCAGAATTGTATTCGTGCCGCTGGGACTGCCCCGAGCGGTGCACACATGCAGCCGTGGCATTTTGTGGTTGTCTCGAATCCGGATACCAAACGAAAGATTCGAATCGCTGCCGAAAAGGAGGAGCAGGCTTTCTACTCCGGCAGGGCTCCGGAACCCTGGTTGGAGGCACTTTCAAAACTCGGGACAGACGAGCACAAGCCTTACCTGGAAACAGCTCCGTATCTGGTAGTTCTGTTTGCACAGAACTACGGAATAGACGCGGATGGCGTCCGGCACAAGCATTACTACGTAAGCGAATCCGTCGGAATTGCTGCCGGCATGTTCATAGCGGCTGTCCAGTATGCCGGTCTCGCTACGCTCACTCACACGCCCAGCCCGATGAAGTTTCTTAGCGAAATACTTGAGCGTCCGGAGAGCGAACGACCTTATCTGCTGCTGCCGGTCGGATATCCTGCACAAGATGTGACTGTTCCGGATATCGAACGAAAGCCTCTCACCGAGATAGCATCATACCGATAGATTTGCCTTTCTCAAGCAAACGTGCCCATGCGCGCGAAATGATGGACGACCCCGATTGCGATCCTGCAATGCTAAAGGAAGCGCTCGGTGAAATCGCGACTCTGAATACCTTTCTCGGTGCACATTCAATCTATAAGCACAGGTTCTTGCCGCTGGTCGAGTCAGCTCAAGGACGCGCTACGATTCTCGATGTTGGAACGGGAATTGGTGACATACCGGTCAAGATCATTCAGTGGAGCTCCGCCCGTGGAATTCCGGTTCCATCGGTTACGGCTACAGACCTCAGAAACGATGTACTCGATACAGCGAGGCAATATGCCGCGCGACATTTGTCGCCGGAGTATCTGGAATCTCTCAGTTTCCAGGAAGCTGATCTTATAAAGTTGCCGTTTGCAGACGATGCATTTGATTTTGTAATTGCCGGACAGGTATTACATCATTTTCCGACCGACAAAATTCCAACAATCTTGCGTGAAATGGATCGGGTCGCGCGTGTCGGCTTTTTTGTAGAGGACTTACATAGACACAGAATCGCGTATAACTCCATCCATATTCTGTCCAGACTGTTCGGGATGTCGAAAATGGTACAGCATGACGGACCCCTTTCGGTTAATAGCGGTTTCACCCGGCGTGAGATAGCTGATTGTCTGAAAAAGGCAGGAATCGAGTCATACAGACTTCAGTGGCATGTAACGTTTCGCTGGAGTATTTCCAACGTGTAGGGGTCAGATTGTGGTAGATGTTGTTATCGTGGGAGGCGCAATTGCAGGGAGCACATGCGCAATTGAACTGGCGCAGCTCGGCTGCAGTGTCGCCCTCATCGAGAAGGACGTGCAACCGCGTCACAAGCTGTGCGGCGAGTTTCTGTCTGGCGAAGTTGCTTCAAAGCTCAACAAGTTGGGGGTGCTGGACGCCGTTCTCGATCGTGGCGCCGTCCCGATCAACTCCTCAGTCATCACGTCCCTTTCCGGCTCCACCACGAAAGCTGATATCCCTGGAAATGCTCTCGGTTTGTCGCGCTACGCGCTGGACACCTTGCTTCGAACGCAGGCCGCTTCGCAAGGTGTAGATCTGATTGAGGGTTCTGTAAGCGATGTTCGCAGAGAGGGCGATGCTTACTGTGTGACACATTCCGGGGGCAAGATTTGTGCAAGAGTCGTTGTCGGGGCGTACGGACGCAGATCACTGTTGGACAGGAAGATGAAAAGGCATTTTCTCAATAACACGTATCCGTACGTTGCGTTTAAAACACATGTACTTGGCATTGATACGGCCGACCGGGTTGAACTCTTTGCCTTTGCCGGTGGTTACTGCGGCATGTCAATGGTTGAGAACAACCGGGCCAATGTGTGCTGGGTTATGCATCAGCATGTTCTGAAGACGGCTGGCGGCTCAGTCGAAGCGGTCTGGGACGACGTACTCACGACAAATCAAGCGCTGGCCGAATACCTTCATGGAAGTACCAGGCAAATCGACTTTTGCTCTGCAAGTCAGTTATTTTTCGAGGATAAGGAGTCGGTTGTCGACGGAACACTTTTAATCGGAGATGCAGCAGGCATGATAGCGCCCCTGGCAGGCGATGGTATGGCCATGGCAATAGACTCTGCCCTGATCGCAGCTTCGCAGATTAAAGGCTTTCTCGCTGGAGATCAATCACGAAGGCAGATGGAGGAGGAGTACTCCCGAAAAAGAAAGCGTAGTTTTCGTATGCGTATGTTTGCCGCAAGAGCATTGCACGGTGCTTTCGTACGTCCCGGCATATCAAATCTGGCTGTACCGATCGCTGCTGCAGTCCCGGGTATTACAAGTGGGCTGGTTGCCC
>JABDKO010000199.1 GCA_013002165.1 Rhodothermales bacterium
CCGTATATTTCCAGTGGCAAGGTGTTATAAGTACCTGCGGTGAGCAAGGTTCGAGCAAATTCATCGTACGACAAGGTGAAGCCAAACAGCCCGACGCCAATCAGGCTGGGTGCGATGACTGGCAACATGTCATATCGAATGACCTGTCAGTGACTCGCACCCAGATCACGGACGGCCTCTTCAAAACGTGCATCGAATCGATTGAATACAGCGAACATGATGAGTAAACCAAATGGCAGTGTCCAGGTCAGCTGGGAGCCCAGCGCGGATGATGCCCAGTGAACTTCCCGGTCGAGCAGGTTGAACAATATACCGACTCCCAATGAGATCAGTATGGATGGAATGATCAGGCTGGTGATGATCAGGTAGAAAACAAACGATGATCCATGAAAACTGCGTCGGAAAGCCATGCATCCCATCACTGACACGACAACCGTGACTGCCTCAGACAGCTCGAGTACTTCGTTGCGGTTGGTGAGGCTGGCAGCATCTCACTGGCATCCGAGAAGGTGCACGTATCATCGCCTTCGATTTCGGATGCACTCGTTTTGTTTTTGTTTGCCTCTTTCAAAACCGGCGCTATTTACTGTATCACCGTGGCTTTGAGAGCCTGCCTGACTGGTTGAATCATCCATGAATTCATACCCTCAATGTATAAACCAATATGGCATTGAAGGCTGAGTAGAGCAAATATATATACTGTATATATTACCTGTATATATGACAAACGACTTCGACTATCAACCTTTCACCGATTCACTCAACTCCTGTAGCGTCTCGTGAGATTGATCCGGACTTATTAACGTACGACGTACGAGTTCGTCAAAACGATGAACGAAGCTGATGATTTGTTCTCGTGCAGTAATGACCAGGTAGGACTCCCCGATATAGATGGCAACACGCAACTTTCCGTACACAGTGAACGGGGCGGAAAACGTGGTCGTTCCATCGTAAAGGTGTAATCGTAGCGTTGGATAACTTGTCTTGCAGATACGCGCCATGTGTTGCAATTGTCGTCGACAGGCTTCTGGTTGTGCGTTCCTGAAAAGACCAGTTTGCTGAGCCAGGTCTTCCAGTGTCTGAATAGGCATGGCAATTTCAATATCCAGATCACCAGGCATCAGGCCCTCCAGCACGTTTTCAGCACCGCCTGCTCGCGCATGATCCTCGATACGTTCATTTTTATCGGCATTTGCCAGACTCAGCATGTCAGGTAGTGTCGACGGTACGTAACGCAGTTTGTGACCCCAGGCTTCAGCGCGCCAGTGCTCGAGCGGCGACGTGCCATGCTCATCTTGCATCTGTTCGATCTGCACACTGGAGGTAACTACTTGACGCCCTTCAGGTGCGTTCTCTAGACCCAGCAACCAATCAACAGATACCCCCCGGGCTTCCGCTATTCGTCGTAAAGCCTCGGCGCGGGGCAATCGATCACTGCCGTCATCAAGAAACTGGCTAAGGGCCGAACGGTCCATACCCGTGTCGCGCAGAAAGGTAGCCGTGCTCTGTTTCTCACTCGCTATGAGCTGCCTGAGACGATTCCTGAACAGAATTGCGACCTGGCGTTTATCCATATTGCATATTCACTTCATTATTGTATATCTACATTATCGATACATCATATATCGGATAACTACTTTAAAAATTACAAATGTGCGTTATTGATAGTGTTCACCAGAATGACGATCATTGAGGTAATCAGAACAACCAAGAGATAAAACATGACGATGCGCGCCTTTACCCCACCAAAACCACACCACTGGGAATGGCCAACACTCGCTGTTCTTGCGGGCTGCTACATTGTCTATCTGCTTGTCACGTGGACCGCTGCTGACTTGGGGCCGGTGCTTTCGTTAGCCTTGCTGTCTGTGACTCTGGCATTGCACTCCTCTTTGCAACACGAGGTGATTCACGGTCATCCATTCGGTAGAACGACGCGCGATGCCCTGCTGGTGTTTCCGCCAATCGGACTCTTTGTACCGTACCAGCGTTTCCGCGATACGCACTTGGCTCACCATCAAGACGCTAACCTGACTGATCCATATGATGACCCTGAGACTAAGTACATGGACCTTCTTGTGTTGCGTCGAATGCCGCTTGCTCTCCAGTACCTGTTTCGACTGAATAACACCTTGTCAGGACGAATGCTGGTTGGCCCCGTTATTGGTTTCTCTCACTTCTACTTCAACGACGGCAAACGCATCATCCGGGGAGACAAGCAAGTCGCGCGTGCCTATGTGAGCCATTTTCTAGGACTGGTGATCGTGTTTTTCTGGCTTGCCAACTATGCAACCATGAGCATCGGGATGTATATCCTCGCGGCATACATCGGTATGTCGATCCTGAAAATTCGAACCTTTCTTGAACATCAGGCGAATGAGTCTGCGTCTGGGCGAACGGCCATTGTCGACGATCGTGGGCCGCTGGCATGGCTGTTTCTATACAACAACTTTCATAGCGTGCACCACCTACACCCCAGACTGCCCTGGTATCGCTTGCCATCATTTTTCGACAAGCATCGTGCTCGCCTGCTTACCCGGAACAACCACTACTACTATGCCTCTTATGGTGAAGTTTTCAGGCAGTACTTGTTGTGGGAAAAAGACAGTGTTGCGCACCCTCTGTGGTCTATTAGCAATCGGACGATGCCCATCGAAATCCCCACATCGAAACGACCAGAAACAAAGCCGTGATAGCAAGCCTGCCCATGTACGATCGGCCCGAAATTAGCGGTGCTGTTGCGAGCTACTGGAAGCTGATTCACGAATCGTTAGCCGACCACGGCCAATCATCGCCGACTACGTTGACACAAGATGGGGAGGATGTTGATACCTGGCTGTCTCCGGAACTGTGCATGTGTCAGACATGTGGCTTACCGTACAGAATCTGGCTGCATGACAAGGTTGGTCTTGTTGGCACCCCGGATTATGCGCTCGATGATTGTCCGCCAGGCTTCTATCGTAGCGTTGTCGTAGTACACGCAGACGACCAACGCGATACCCTGGAAGAATTCCGAACAGGCACTCTTGCGTTCAACAGCCTCTTTTCACAATCCGGCTACGCTGCCTTACGCAATCATTTATCGACAGACACCCAGTGGCCAGAGCAACAAACAAACACCGGCTCGCACCAGGCATCCATACAGGCTATCGCTAGCGGTAAAGCAGACATCGCATCGATTGATGCGGTGACATGGCGATTGGCAGAACGTTACGACAAAGCCGCGCAACAACTCAGAGTCCTGACGTACACAGAAGCCACTCCTGGCCTTCCTTACATCACTGTTGAACACAATGATGCAACTCTGTTCTTTAAAGC
This sequence comes from Rhodothermales bacterium, assembly GCA_013002165.1. Classification (GTDB taxonomy): domain Bacteria; phylum Bacteroidota; class Rhodothermia; order Rhodothermales; family JABDKH01; genus JABDKO01. The sequence continues at coordinate 3,319 of JABDKO010000199.1, forward strand.
CGTTAAACTAGCGATTGACGCGCTTTCAGATACCGTTCGAAATCAGCTGGGTCTTCGCGGTCTGGTATTCATAGATAAATCAACGTATCTCGCAATCCCGACTCCATCGGACGTACTGTCCCGAAAATGACTCATGCAACGAATGCACTTTTTCCTGACGGTGATTGCCTGACCTGTGAATCGCTGGCAGAAGCGATAAAGCAAAAGGAGAGAGTTGAACTGACAGGTGAGGCCTGGCAACGAGTATCGGCAGCTCGTGAGATGGTGGAGCGTATAACTTCGGCTGATATCGCCGCCTACGGAATCAACGCAGGAGTTGGCTCGCAGAAGGATTATGCAGTACCTTCGGCATCCCTCTTAGAGTTCAATCGCCGACTCGTTAGTGCTCACGCAACCTGGGTACCCGGAAAATTCTTGACTGACAACGTCGTCAGAGGTGCACTCATCGTTCTGTTGAACGGCTTTGCAAAAGGCAATTCAGGTGTGAGCAAGGAATTGATTCAACACATTATAAGCAGACTTGCCGATGATCAATTTCCTCAAATCGATGCTGGTGGTACGGTTGGCGCATCTGAACATAATTCCTCTTGCACAGATTGCAGACTGGCTTCTCTCCTCGGCAAAAGCCTAAAAATTGGGCTTACCGAAAGCCAAGGAGACACTGTCTCTGATCAACAGCAATGCGGTGAGTCTGACTGTCGGCGCAATGCAGCTTGTTGAACTGAAGAAACTGGTTTGGACACAGGACCTGGTTGCGGAAGTTTAAATGGAGGAGTTTCGCTATTATCTGGATGCGATAAGCGAGACTGTCAACAAGGTGCATGTGAGGCCTGGTCAAACCTGAGTGGCTGCCAGACTGCGCACGTTTCTCAGGGGAAGCAGACTCTGGAGTGCCAGCGAGGCGCGACTGCTGCAGGATCCACTCAGTTTTCGGTGTGTTTCGCAGATTCATAGTCAGTGAACGAAGTTGTGTTGAACGCGGAAACGGTGTTACCCGAATGTTGTATAAATTCAGCCGATTCATATTGGCATTAGAGTTGTCCCTACCAAATACTCGGTACTGATTGATACGTTTGACAGTTCTCTCATGCGGCCGGTAACGTTTACAGCGTAAATACCGTACTCAAACCATTGTTCGTCACGCTACTCGGTCTTTTTCAAAGCAGAGCAATGCTCTCCTTGGAGAATCTGGCACTTTGTCAGCAGCTGGCCATGGTTTCAGGTAGAAATCGAAAGCGGATACGGTTCCGGCGACGTGAGCGTTTGTTTTAGGTACTGCTGCGCCGCTGCTGGCTAAGATTTCTGCAGACAATATAAGTGTTCCAACCAGATACGTTAATTCGTTGGCATCGCAACGGATTTCGGTTCTACAGGTGCTGGAGATCACATCGTGGAAGGGGAAGCGGGCGACCGACCATTGATCCTGAAGTCCGCAAGCTGATCAGGAAGATGTCACGAGATAATTTAGGTTGGGGTGCGTCCAGAATACATGGCGAATTGAGCATGCTGGGGATCGATATTTCGCATGCCACCTTAGCGAAATACATGATTCGTCTTCAAAAACCACCTTCCCAACCCTGTTGAACGTTTCTCGAAAATCATGTAGCAGAGTTGGTCTCCGTTGATTTCTTCACGGTGTTCACGGCTACCTTTCGGATCTTGTATGTATTCGTTATTCTGAGACATGACCAGCGCGAGGCCGTTCACTTCAATGTTACTGAAACCCCGACTGCCCAATGGACAGCACAACAGATGGTCGAAGCTTTTCCTTTCGATACGCCACCTCGCTAATTGCTGAGGGATCGTGATTGCATTTTTGGGGAACGATTTCGTAGACGGGTAAAGAGCCTGGGAATTGAGGAAGTGACTACAGCACAGCGATCGCCTTGGCAATCACCGTTTGTTAAGCGATTGATCGGCTCATAACGTCGTGAGTGCCTGAATCATAAGATCAATCCGAGCGAGCATCACTTGCGACAGAAACTCCGCGCCTATTTCACTTACTACCATGAGGCGCGAACACATCTCTCGCTAGCGAAACAATGTCCAAACCCGAGAACAGTTGATTTCCCAGATCAAGGGCGTGTTATAGCGACACCCCATGTTGGCGGACTCCATCACGAGTATCGACGCGCTGCTTGATACTGGATCCAACTGCAGATTGCACCGTGTATCTGCACCTCGGGACATCCGGATAGAGTTTATGGTAGGTACACCCAAGGCACAGCTGCCTACCTGCTGTTGTATCCCTGTTTATACCAACGACTTTGTTCCGCATTGACATGAAACAGAAAGGTTGGGAATGTCAGTTGTAAATCGGGAATATACATGATCGGCATTGAACACAGTCTGTGAGACTTTCTTGATCATTTTTCTGCCGTATGATAACCGTTGCAAGGATAGAAGCTGTATGAGCGATCGTGCTGAGCTGGAAGTGAATCGCACTACCCATTCTCCTGCTCACTGTGCTCGGCTGGAAAGTTATATATCTGTCATGGATGGTTCCCCATACTGACGGGCAGATGTCATCCAATACTTACCACTTCCTGTCATTCGTCAAGCCATGAATTGTTGTTTCCGATACGATGTGAATCGGGCAGCAAAGGTGTCAGAAGCAGCCGTTCAGAATAATATAACGAATTGACGCTCACCCAGTCTCAAAACATACTGCAAACAAGTAGCAGCCAACTATTAAATTAACGAGGGTATGAGATGTCATTCAGCCAACAAAGTCTGGAAGAACTAGCAAGGAAATACACCGAAGCCTGGAACTCAGGCGTGCCAGAAAACGTGGCTTACTGCCATGATTTGAGTAGTCGAATCACCATAAACAACGGCGAACCATCTGTGGGGCATACAGAACTCACAGCTATGGCCGCGGGCTTTCATGCGGACGTCCCGGATTTGAAGTTGCAGTGTGATGGTATAAGAGGTGCCGGAGGTCATGTTGTCTATATGTGGACATTTACAGGGCATCATGCAGAAACTGGTAACCCTCTCAACGTTAGAGGCTGGGAGGAATGGGAGATCAATGTTGAAATGAAAATAATGTCTTCATTGGGATGGTTTGACGGAGAGGAATATCAACGCCAGGTTGATGGTGAAGGTTCATAAACGCCGACGTATCTCAAAGCAGTCACTCAATCGAACAACCTGAACGACGCCTGAAGAGGACAAAACAGACGGATGGAGTTCGTCTGAATGAGTGAATTTACGAGTGACGCGGATGTCTCCGATGGCCACCTTGCCGCCGATAGTTGCCTCTGCTTCCTATTCGTTTACTAACCAGCCTCACTCTATCAGCGACTGGCAAGTCCCGGCCATGACCAGTCTTTCACTCTTTGTAGAACCAAGGCGTTTATTCAGTCTGCTTTGTGCAGTAAAACTGTCATTTCTCCCTTTGCGAAATTTAAAGACACTTAATCGAACAGTAGCTCCCTTGTGAATCGAGAAACTTTCTTGACGCCCAATCGTTTCCAGCCATCGGTAAACACATTGTCGATACAGGTGACCGGCTCGATGAATATATCGGTGACGAGAAAAGTGGCAAGTTATCGTGATTTGATGCATCATCCAAGGTGAGGTTTGGGGATGTATTAATGTGGGCATTGGCGTACCTGCATTTTTAACAAGCGCAAGTCTCCTTACCATGTGCGATCAACACGTTATTGCGAAACATCGCGAGAATCTAATTCAGAAACCTGAGTTAAAAATGTTACGAATTGCATGTCTGAAGGCAGGGATTGCAGCCGGGAATGGAAAGTTGACATAGATTGTATTATGGAGCCTGGTGCTTATGCCTTCTAAGGTATCTATAAAGGGTCATACAATGAACCGCGCAACTTACCTCGCACTCGCACTCGTGCTCCACATAGCGGCAATTAGCGGCTGTTCCGGTGGCAGCGATGTGCAGCCGGAAATCTCGTCACCCGACCAGTCCGATACGGGCACACCAGGTGACGACGTGGTTGACGCAGACAATGATCCGAACAGCACACCGGTGAGCGACGACCAGCTGCCTACCGATACCGAAACTTCCGATGTTGATACCTCATCTTCCGTGGAGGATCCGACTGACAGTACAGGTGCTGGAGGCGATGGCCTTTCCGGTTCAACCTTGTCAGTAGAAAACTACGAAGCTGCAATTTCCGAATCCCTGTTCCAGGTGCGTGCAGGCTACATCACCCGTATTCTGGCCGACCTGACAGCGGCAGGCTTCCAACCTGACAGTGACGCTCTCGGTATACTGCTGGATAATCCCGGATTGTCGCAGACGGGTAAGCAAAGCGTCAGTCAAACTTGCGCCGGTGGCGGCACTGCCGAGATCAGCAGTGATATCATCCGCATACCAGCCCGCTGGGATGCCACGGTCACACTAGTGTTCGCGGGTTGCGTGATAGATGGCGATCTCTTCAATGGTGACGTGGACATTGCCTTCGCCAACTACGCACCCGGAAGCGATGTCAGAAATTTTGACTTTCGCGAGCTATCGGTGGAGAAAGCAGATGGTTCCGGTTGGACTTTAACTGGCATGATCGGCACGCACAGCCTTTATGTACGCTACAGCCGTCCGATTCTCATAAGCACATCCAAAATTGATTACTTTGAATCCACGGATACATCCGGTTCCATAACCGCTGTCTGGAACACCGAACACACTCAGCGCTATGAGGTATGGGGTAACATTTTTGTAACCAGCGATTGGTCCTACGACTACAGTTACACTGAATACGGTAGCGGTGTGGTCGCTGTCGACTCGGTAGATGGCAAGCTTGATCTGTCCATCGATCCACCCATCAGTTACACGACTATCAACACCGATACCGAGTTCCCCAGTCACACCTCAATTCCAGCCGAAGGCAGGGTTCTTCTCACCGCCGAGGACGGATCCAGCATTCAAGTGGTACCCGGTTCTGCGGATTCCGGCACAGTCGTCTACGAAATCCAGGACGGAGAAACCAGCCTCATCGAATCCGATGTATTCCCGGGAGCAGAATGTTGGCTGGAACCGCAACCGTCGCCACTGATAACGTGTTATCGGTCGTAGCCGTGGCAAGTCCGTTACTTCACGCTATCCCGCTTTGATTCGCCATTAGTGATG
>JABDKO010000201.1 GCA_013002165.1 Rhodothermales bacterium
GTGTCGGTGTTGGCGATGGCGTCGGTGTCGGAGTCGGCGTCGGCGTCGGTATCGGCGTCGGTGTCGGCGGAGGCGTCGGAGTCGGCGTCGGGGTTACATTCGGTGTCGGACCGGGATTCGGCAGTACCGTGTTACCTTCGCTATCCCGAGGTACCGGTGCTTCCAGAAATTGTACGTTGCGCACGCCCAATCGCGTCATGCCATCAACTTGCCTTTTAACGCCGTCTTGCAGCGCATAGGCCGTCTCAACACTTAAAGCAGTTTCAATCATTCGAATCCTGGTTGAATCCGCAAGGTCCACCTGGGTCACGGGTTGATCAAGTATCGTGGTTGGTGATGATGGCCTGAGAGTATACTCAAATTTCAAATTGATTAGGTGTTCAGCGACAACAGAGTCGATCATTGAACCACCTTTGATACCAATCACGCGCCGAATCAATCTGTCGTTCGCATCAACGTAAAATTGAACGATTTGAACACGGATCAGATTCATCGGCAACAGCGCACGCTCCACCGATGCCAAATTCCCGGTTATTCCAGTTCGATTGAGCCCAAGGCTGTCACCGTTCTGCATGTAAACCCGGCGCGAACCCGCATCGACACTCGTAACGGTACCAAATACACCGGCAACTGAATTTGCGAGAAAATACACTTCTCCAACTTGAAAATCTGCAATCCGTGCCGCCGGGACTCTAATGTAACCGGAGCTATAACTAACTTCTACATCGGTTACGGAAATCGGAGAAAACGAGTGGTCCTGGGCCAAAGTAGTCATTCGGTCCGAATTCGGACGTACCGTTGTGGCCGGCGATGATCCCGGCACGGCAGTTCCGGCCGGCACATCAAAATCCGAGAGCACAGAACCTATGCTGACATATCCTCGATTCGATGGGTCGACAACTGCGGCGGTTCGGACAGTCAAATAATCTGTTACAAACTGTGTCGGAAGCCAGATATTGGTGAGACCAAATAGACCGTCTCCGACCAAAAGAACATCTCTGCTGATTCGTTCCTGAGAATTACGCAACTCCTGTTGCGCTGTGGTCATTTCGTAATTCGTGTTTGCCGCTGATATTGAACCCCGCATAAGTGCAAAAACAGCCCCAAGAATCACGAGCAGGATGACCATAGCCACCATCAGCTCCATTAGCGAAAAGCCAGATTGTCGATGCACTTTTTTCATTCTTGATCTCTTGCTCTTATCGTAACTTTTGCCTAAAACCAGTGGCCTGAACATATTGGAAAAACGGTGTTCCCGGCGGAAGCTTGTTCGGCGTCAAATACGTTTCGTCGAAGCTCCAGTTTCTTATTGGCGGCATGTAAATCGCCGAGGTCGAGTTTTCCCACTGGGCCATGGCCTGTGTCGAACGATATAGAGGAATAAAGGAACCCGAGTAACTCCACGCGCGGACTTTGCCGTTAAAATTCCAAAGCTCCAGGAATCTAGGATAATTGACCGCTCCGCCGTTCCGGCGAGATCCTGCTGCGTTTCTGCCCGGTGAAGCTGTAAGAGCTGACAATGTCGTGCCTGCGATAATACCGGCTCGAACAGCAGTTCCCTGTGGAATGCCGGGAAGATTTTCGTCGGCCATACGGTATTCCGTTCCAATTCTGTTTACGGGATCAGCACTTCCTTCTGGGCGCATCGCCGTCAACCCGTCAAACCATGTCTTTGAAAGCGGAAAGAACGCATCGGTAGCAATCGAAGCCGGGATCTGGGGTCCCAAATACCCGCCATTATTCAGGGTAGAACGACCAGGCGGTATGCTTGAAATGCCTTGTGTGTTGTAGTTACCCCAAATATATACAGGATTCTCTGCAGCTATCGTTATTCCCTTCGTCGGGGAGAGTTTGCCACTGGCACCGCTTATGCTAAGCACTTCCCCGTTGAACAATCGGACGGACCGGCGAAAATAGTTGCTCGGATTGTTCCACTGCATGACCGTCATCGCCCTCGTGAGCCTGTCTCCGGCTGTCGGAGACGTCGGTAAGCCCCATACCAAGCCGGTTGTGGGAAGTTCCGTCAAATCACGTTGCAGCGTGCCTTTCTTGCTGGTCGCAGTAGCGTCCCATCCAAAATCGATGACGTCTTCACCCGCATCGAGGATGTTGTTAGGCCCGTAGATATCTTCGTTATCGACTAGACCGTTTGTCATAAGATGACTTGTCGCGTCAGCTAGGTATTCCGTCTTTACCTTGTCTCCGCGCCGATCAGAAATATAGACTACGTAGCCTTCAGCGTCTTCGATGTTCGAACTCACTGCATTGGTGCCGGCAAGCAAATTGGAATCGTAAACACCGTCAAACCAACGAGCCAGATTTCTCATATTCACATCGATGACAGTCATCATTCCGCGTTCATAGATGTCATTCACGTCCAGTGAGCTCTGATACCATCCTTCCCGCACGTTATAAACGTTGATCGGGTAAATTGAGTCATAGCCGGAAACTCCCGGGTTTCTTTTTACTGTTCCGCCGTCTTCATCCGCAGTCGACAATGTCATGCTCATGTAGCCTGTATCGGGATCGAAGACGGGAGTGGCAATAATCTCTCCGTCAGCGAATCGTCGCTGACTATCTTTTGTCATATTTACAAGATCAAACCCATTTCCATCCCGGTCCCGGCTGCCTTGTACAAATGCGGCCCAGATCGGCCTCTGGAGATAAAAGATTCCATTCGGTTCGCCTACCGTCATTCCCATACTCAGGATCTCCTGAGTCACGTCATACACCGTTCCATCGTCCTTCACAATTTCTATCAGGATTCGACCGGTCATACCTGATCCGGGCGGAATGTAGTTGGGCGACGTAACAGGTGCGCCTTTGATGCCGCGTACAGTCTTTGCATCAGACTCCACATAAGGGCTGATTGATTCAATTTGCCTGATCGAAGAGCCGTCCAGATAGGCACCCGCATCCGAAACACGCCTTAAGGCACTTCCGTTGTC
>JABDKO010000059.1 GCA_013002165.1 Rhodothermales bacterium
CGGCAGGCCGAAACTCGATCGTGGGAATTCGGTGACGATGTGTCTCGCCTTGACATGACAGGGACGCTGTCAAATGCGTTCCGGCGGGGAGGATTTGATGACTGGAACCTGCGGGCAGATGATCTCGAAGTGTTCGAGACGGATCATCAAACCAACTCGGCGACTGTCGTCATGATCGACTTGTCGCATTCAATGATCCTGTACGGTGAAGACCGGATCACACCTGCACGCCGAACCGCAATGGCGCTGTCTGAACTCATACTGACGCGCTATCCCAAAGATACTCTTGACATCGTTGCGTTCGGGAATGACGCCTGGGAAGTCTCGGTAAAGGACCTGCCCTACCTTCGAGTCGGTCCGTTTCATACGAATACACGATCCGGGTTACAGCGAGCTCGTGATATTCTCCGACGGCGAAAGAATGGCAACAAACAGATTTTCCTCATTACTGATGGGAAGCCAAGTTGCCATTATGAATATGGTAAACTGTACAAGAACTCGTTCGGGCTCGACCGAAAGATTGTAAACCGGGTACTTGACGAGGCTGTGATGTGTCGCCGGGAGCGCATCACGATTACCACGTTTATGATCGCGCATGACCCGTATCTGCAGCGCTTTGTCAGACAGTTGACAGAGGCAAACCAGGGGAGGGCATACTTTTCGTCTCTGGACAATCTGGGAGCGTTCATTTTCGAGGATTACATTCGTAACCGCCGTCGCTCAGTTCGCTAGGCAACGATGTTGAAACCTATCCGGCGGCTGGGTCAAAATTTTCTCGTCGATCCGAATATCGTCCGAAAAATAGTTGATGCGGTGGATGCTCCAGCAGACTCTTGCGTTGTAGAAATCGGATCAGGTACCGGAGCTCTTACCGGATCGCTGTCGGAGTTATATCCGAATTTTGTTGCCGTGGAGATCGATGAAAGGGCAGTTGAAATATTGCGCCAGACGTTCCCCGGAGTTGACGTCAGGCAAATGGATATTCTTGATGCAGACTGGGCGCAGCTCGCAGGTGCAAAAGAGCTCCACATAGTGGGCAACTTACCGTACTATATTTCATCTCCGATACTCTTCAAGCTCCTGGACAGCACGTTTCCGATCAAGCGCGCGACTATCATGCTTCAGCTGGAAGTGGCTCGCCGCCTCGTGGCCGTACCACGGACGAAAGACTACGGGATTCTCAGTGTTGCAACCCAGCTGGCAGCCGACGTCGAAATTCTATTCAAAGTATCCAGGAATGTTTTTCGGCCGGTTCCCGAAGTCGAGAGTGCGGTCGTGCAGTTGAACTTCAAAGAAGTCAGGTTGGACTCTGATCGATTTGTCCGCGAAATCATCCGCACGGCGTTCAATCAGCGCCGAAAAACGCTGCGTAACAGTCTGCGGTCGATAGTGAATAGAACAGGTCGAGAGTTGGATGCGGCAATGTCATCGAGGCGCCCCGAGGAACTGCTTCCTGAAGAATTCGCGGCGCTGTCAGACTTTTTTAAGGCCCGCTAAGAGCCTATCTTGGCGAATTCAGATCCCGCTTCGTGTGGGAAAACAGCCTATCTCTGATGATCGAACGTGGAAAGCAAATAGATACAGTCGAACGAGACGGCAATCGCCGTGTGCTCGAGGTTGATGCGGAAATCATCGCCAACGTGCTTGATCTGATAGAGTCAGAACAGCGAGGCATGGTGCTCAACATCATAGCCGATCTGTATCCGGCCGATATTGCCGCCTTGCTCGAGCATCTTCCCATGGATACGGCCAAGCGAATGTTTCGCTGGCTCACTATCGAGCAGGGATCCGAGGTACTGACTGATCTGGATGACGACTTCCGTGCTGGTCTCCTGGATGCGACACGGCCTCAGCGCCTCGCCGCCCTGATCGATGAGATGGATACGGATGATGCTGCAGATGTGCTCGCAGATCTCCCCGATCAGGTTGCCCAGGAAGTACTGCCTGACCTTGCCGATGCAGAAAACCTGACCGAGCTCCTCGGATATGCCGAGGATACTGCCGGTGGTCTTATGACTACCGAGTATGTCGCCGTTCCAGGTAGCTGGACTGTCAGTCAAGTGACCGAGGAGGTGCGAAAGAAAGCCGAGGTAGTCGAGCCGATTCATGCGATTTATGTGACTGACAACGATGGTCGACACATCGGATCGATATCGCTGACCCGGCTGTTGCTTTCCAGGGAAAGCATTTCAGCAGCAAGTATTATCGACCTGGAAGCAATCTCGGTACCGACAGAGATCGACCAGGAGGATGTCGCCCGAATCATGGCACGGTATGACCTGATTTCTCTTCCTGTCGTCAACGATTCCGATCAGATTGTCGGACGAATCACCATTGATGACATCGTGGACGTTATCCGCGAAGAGGCGGAGGAAGACATTCAGCGGATGTCGGGTGTCGCGGGCGGTGAAGAACCCACAGACTCCGTGCTTCGTGTGAGCCGGGGACGCCTTCCATGGTTGCTGATGGGGATGATCGGTGCAGGGCTTTCAGCAAAAGTCATCTATTCGTTCGAGGAAGCCCTGCAAAGCGCCGTTGTGCTTGCCGCGTTTATTCCCATCGTGATGGCGACGGCAGGGAATGCCGGAATTCAGAGTTCCGCCATAGCGGTACAGGGTCTTGCAGCCGGTGACATCTGGACAAGCGACATCAAACGTCGATTCGGGAAGGAGCTTGCCGTTTCGATTATTAACGGTCTGCTACTCGCGCTGGCAATGGCAATCGGAGTCATCGTCTTTTTTCGGACTGACCAGACCGCCGAACTCGCCGTGACCGCCAGCCTGACCATCGTAATCGTGATAATCGTGGCGACTCTCATCGGCGCAATGGTGCCGCTGATCCTGAACAAGGCGGGTATTGATCCAGCGCTCGCGACGGGTCCCTTCATCACGGCAATGAATGATATTCTGGGTATTGCCGTGTTCTTTATGCTTGCGAGCTGGCTATATCTTGGGGTTACCTAGCCTGCCGGTGCAGCGTCTGCCGTTTCCGGACTTCCAACTTCGGGCGCTTCAGCGTTGTACTTGGAAGGGCATTTGACCAGAATATGCTCCGCAACAAAGATCTCATTCTCAAGGCTGTGACCTTCAATCACGAGCTTTTCAGCATCTTCGAAATTAGCCGGCTTGGGATTGGCATATTGAATTTTCCGTACCGTTCCTGCCTCATCCGCCATATAGAACGTCAGTAGATTGGAATCGGCGCTGTACGACATTGCCTGATCTTCAACCCACGTACCGACGACGTGGGCACGTGAATCAGCCTCTTCGGCCTCTTCAAAAGTCATGTAGCCGCCGACCTGACTGCCGAAATTCATAAGCAGGAGGCTCGTAAATCCTACAAGCAGTACGATTCCAAGTATTGTTTTTGGCTTCATTACACTAATCCTCTATAAACGTCGGCCGTTCACTGGTTATCGACCTGTCAAATGAGCTATTCAACAGTTCGTTCCAGATTCGCCAGTTTTCTGTCTGTTCTATATAGAAAGAAAACGATGCCAAACCAGATAATCAGGACGACGCCCAGAACAACAAGAATTTTGTCATCTGAAAGCATGACGGCCTGAATACCCGACGGTTCCATCACCGGGATATTCGTGTTTGCCCACACACTGTCGTATGCAGTAGCCTGAGCCAGTGTATCCTGTTCCATAAAGCTAATAAATCTAGTCTGAAGTCAGATTTTCTTTGAGAATGGCAACGCGAACCCGCTGACGATATAGTAGCCAGGCGATCGCGATGAATCCGATTACGGCCGGATAAAAAACTGCGCGCATGATCGGTGCCGTAATTTCACTGAACGCGGGGTTGCCGTCCGCTCCGGGATGCAGGCTCTCCATTTGCCGGGGGAGTACGTACAACAGAAATGGGACGGTCGCAGCAGCAATAAGGTTATATACCGCTGCGATTCTGCCACGCTTTTCATTATCGTCAATCGTGGTGCGAAGAAAGAAGTATGCTCCGTAGATCAGCAGCTGGATTGCAGCCATCGACTGTCGTGGATCCGAGTTCCACCAGACACTCGTACCAGAGTACCACGTAAACTTTGCCCATAGAATTCCGGTTATCAGACCCATGACACCAAAAACTGCGGCGACCCTGGCGGACTCTCGAGCGCGTATGTCGGTAATCCTTGATCCACTGGCGAGGTGGCGCGCGGAGTAGATTCCTGAAACCAGCACCATGGACATCATGGTGAACCACATCGGTACATGGAAATACAGATTTCGAGCGGTATGCTCGAGGATGTTCATGCGCGGAATGTCGAGCAGAAACGCACCGAGAATCACGAGCGTCATCCACGTAATGATAATCGCGCGGATTACGGAATATCTGGATCCGGAAACCGGTGGTGTCAGCTTGTCCATACCTGTCAATCTTTCCAAACAAAATCAAATAAAAGTACGGAGGCAGTGACTACCGTACCAGCGTAAGCGACGAGCGTCGCAATATCATTTCCAACATCATTCCAGCTGCTGCCCGGCTCGAGCGCAGCAATCATCGCATGCACGACCGATAGAAGGAGTGGCATTAGTATCGGAAGCAATAAGACCGGCAAAAGAGAGCCGCCATTTCCCGTGCGGGCAATAATTGCAGCCAGGATCGTTGTTGCACCTGCCAGTCCACTCGATCCTAGAACTACAATGACGACAAATATTGGCCAGTTAGCGATCGTAGCATTTATAAAAACGGTGAAGGCGAGCGATGCAAGCACGTTCGCGATCAGTATCAAAACCAGATTGAACAGCAGTTTGCCTGCAAATACCGCACTCCCGGGGACATGCGTTTGCAGTAATAAAACGGTTCCGCCTTCTTCCTCCGAGATAAAAGACCGTCCCAGCGACGACGTAGCCGCGAAAATGATGACGATCCAGTACAGCGCCGCAATGACATTTCGCTCCACGGTATCCTGACCAAGAGCAAACACGAGGATGAAGACGGAGCTCAAGACAAACAGCACGAGCAGATTTATACCGAACCTGCTCCGCCACTCAATACGCGTGTCCTTTAGAAACACGGAGACTGTGGCCCGAAGCCAGCTTGTACGACCGCTATGCAAACGCATCCTAGCCACGATGAATTACTACGTTTGATGGAACGGGTAGAAACTCACCGACCATTGAGATTTCTGGCTCCAGCGAATACCCCGAATGTTCGAGCACGACCTCACGTATGTGATTGATCAGGGCGACAACATCTGTTGCTTTTGCCCCACCGCGGTTGATTAGAATATTGGCATGCCGGTGAGTAATCTGCGCACCGCCGACGGAGACACCCTTGAGTCCGGCAGCATCAATCAGACGACCGGCACCAATCCCTTCTATTTTTTTGAAGATTGAACCTGCACTCGGCTCACTATCAAGCGGTGGATGCCGCGTGCTGCGCCACTCCAGGTTAGCATCCATTATTTCGGTCAGCCGCGATTGCTCTTCGGGTCGAAGTCTGAACGTTGCTGACAAGACGATATCTCTAGTGTCGTGAAGGGTCGAATAGTCGTATCCAAAGTTGAAAAAGTCCACACCGACAGTGGTGCGGGATCCGTCTTCACGAAGGATTTCAGCTTCGTCCAGAACTTCTTCGATAAAAACCGTACGGCTTCGCTCGGGCGGTGGCGAAAGGAAATGCAGATTTTGCCAGAGTGCTCCACCGACAGTGGATGGTATTCCGACAAAATGCTCAAGACCGGACAGGCGGTGCTCAACACATGCATTAATCAGATCGGGGTATACAATTGCGCCACTCTCGGCAAAAACGGTTGAGTTTGCGACGTTAATTTCAATTTTGTCGGCGCAGTTTCGAATAACGAGGCCCCGGTAGCCTGCATCTCCTACCAGGATGTTGGCACCGACGCCAAGCAGAAAAAACGGTATTTCGTACCGCCGGGCGATGGCAACCGAATCAACAAGCGTGCTGACGGACCGGGCTTCAACGAAAAAGTCAGCCGGGCCGCCGATCTGGAAGGTCGTGTACTGCCCGAGAGGTTCGTGGCGTTTGTAGTGGGCTGTACCGACGAGCTGTTCGAGCTCGCGAGAAAACGCTTTCAAGTCCGCGACGGGTGTCATCGAGAAAGGTGTTTACCAGTGTCAATCATTACGGCGTCCGCCAAGATACCGAGTAGCAACGGTACAAAGTCGATGAAGCAACCCCGAACCTGACAACTTTTCGCTATTTTCGGAATACGATACAATTTAATCAGTGATTCGATACCCCTGGAGATACAAATGGCAAACAATTACCCCAACGTTACAAAGACGATTACCCGTTTCGGCATTATCGGCTTTATTGCAATAATCGTTGTACTTGTTATCGGCGGAATGATGAGTTCCACTATTCGTTCAGGGGAAAGCGCGGTACGATACTCCGTGTTCGGCGGTACCAATCTGGACAAAACCTTTGGTGAGGGTCTCAAGGTCTTCCCCCCGTGGGTCACTCTCATCCGGTACGACGTACGCGTGCAAGAAAGGCTTGAGGAGCTTGAAGCCCTGTCAAACAACGGTTTGACGATAAACATGGAGGTTTCCATCAGGTGGAAACCCGAAACGTCCAGTCTGCCACTGCTGCACACCACGTTCGGTCAGGATTACTACAGAAAGCTCGTGCAGCCAGAATTACGATCTGCAGTTCGTGAGATTGTAGGGCAGTACACGCCTGAAGAGCTCTATTCGAGCAAACGAACGGAACTGCAGACCCAGATATTTGAGCAGGTACAGAGTTCAGTATCTGACCAGTATGTCGAAATTAGTGCTGTTCTTATTCGTGACGTCCGACTACCGGCACAGATTAAAGCAGCAATTGAGCGAAAGCTGCAGGAAGAACAGGAAGCTGAACGTTACGAGTTTACTATCCAGAAAGAACGACTGGAAGCCGAGCGGAAAGAGATTGAAGCAACCGGTCAGGCCGAATATCAGAGGATAATTACACAGAGCCTGTCCAATACGTTCTTGCGGTTCAAGGGAATCGAAGCAACGCAGCAGCTTGCAGACTCGCCGAATTCAAAGACAGTGATCATCGGATCGGGAAATGATGGCTTGCCGATAATCCTTGGCAACCAGTAACATGCCGGGTCGTTCGGAAGCGGACCGTGACGATTTCTTCGATCGGGTTTGGGAAGTCGTCGGCCGAATTCCACGCGGCAAGGTAACTACGTACGGACACATAGCCGGACACCTTGGTGCCCGGCGCGCTGCCCGAACAGTCGGCTGGGCGATGAAGGCTGCCAAAGGGACATCCCTGCCGTGCCACAGAGTGGTAAATCGGTTTGGCGCCCTGAGTGGGAAAATGCAGTTTGGCGGTCCTCATATTATGGAGGACCTGCTGCGGTCCGAGGGAGTCACATTTGATGAAGATGGTTGCGTTGACCTCGAAGAACACTTGTGGGTACCGTAGCAGCCTGTCAGGCTATTTTCTCGACCGACAGATTCTCAATTTCCCGGAGAAAGCCGGGGAACGAGACGTCAGCACACTCACCTCCGCGTACCACAGTCTGTCCGTCCGCAACCAGTCCGGCGATACTCATAACCATGGCAATGCGGTGATCGTTAAAGCTATCGACATGTCCGCCTCGTAACCGGGTGGGCCCATGTATTTCGAAGCCATCCTCGTGCTCTGTAATGTCTGCACCGAGTATTGTCAGGTTGGAAACGATAGCATGAATTCTATCGCTCTCCTTCACCCGCAGCTCGCCGGCGCCCCGGACAATCGTTGTTCCTGATGCCTGGGTTGCAGCCACGGCCAGAATGGGCAATTCATCAATGATATTTGGAACGATCTCTTCGGACACGGCGAGGCCGTGCAACGGGGCGGACTCGACTCCGATGTCGGCAATGTTCTCACCGGAGAAAGAGCGCTCGTTGATTACGGTCAATTCTGCTCCCATAGCTCGCAGCACCGTCAGCAAGCCCGTTCGCGTTGGGTTAATGCCGACACCCTGCAGGACAAGCTTGGAATTGGGAATAATGCTGCCCGCTGCCAGAAAGAACGCTGCTGCTGAAAAGTCTTTCGGGATAACCCACGTCCGCCCGCCCGGCCGGTCGCCGGACGACGAAGAAATAGCCCGCTTGCCTCCAATCAGTATTGAGTCCAGGCCGAGCATTCGCTCCGTGTGATCGCGGGTTTGAATCGACTCGAAGACCGTAGTTGGCTCGTCTACAGAGAGTCCGGCTAGCAAAATACATGATTTTACCTGCGCACTGGCGACCGGAAGGTCGTAGTCAATCGGCTTCAGGTTTCCGCCGACTATTGTGACTGGTGGAAGCCCGTCTACCAGGTCCACACGGGCACCCATCTTTCGAAGAGGATCGGCAATGCGGTTCATCGGACGCTGCGATAGCGATTCATCACCAACGAGTGTGCTTTCAAACGGGCATCCGGAAAGGACACCGGCCATAAGCCGCATTGTTGTTCCAGAATTTCCACAATCCAGGGGTGTTTCCGGTTTTACCAACCCGTCAATACCGACTCCCTCCACATGAACTCCATCACGTTCAGTTACGATCGGTACGCCCAGCTGGCCGAGAACAGAAAGCGTCGATTGTGGATCTGCCGACTCAGGAAAGTTGGCGAGGATACTATCTCCATCTGCAATGGCGGCGAGGATCGCAGCGCGATGGGCGATGGATTTATCTCCCGGAAGAGAGGGAGCGCCGGCGAGACCACCTACAGGGGTAATAACAAAGTCTGACAATAGAAGGACCGGACGCTAGTGGATCGTTATAAGTGGAGAAACCTCTTCGAGGAGAGCAAGCCTTTCATAATGTGGCAGGAATGCATACTTGAATCCGTTCCTGGCGATGGTCGCGATGTCTGCAGCCGCGACACCGCAACGTTGGTGGGTTCTCCACAGCTCCTCGGTAACAGTCGTTCGACTGAACAACCTGTTGTCCGTGTTGACTGTAACAGGAACGCCAACATTGACGAACGTCGTGACAGGGTGTTCTTCGTAGCTCGGGACAACGTGAGTTTGCACATTACTCGTCGGACAGATCTCTAACGGAATCTGATGATCGACGAAGTATTGTAGCAACTCTTCGTCCTGGTACAGTGTGATTCCATGTCCGATACGGTGGGCGCCACAATAGAATACCGCCTGGCGAATTGACTCGGGTCCGAATGATTCGCCCGCGTGGACAGTCAGATTGAGCAGGTGATTGCGAGCATAGTAGAAGGCATGAAGATGCTGCTTTGGGGGGTTCCCCGATTCGCCTCCTGCGAGATCGAAAGCCACAACCCCGTTGCCCCGTTTTGCGACGGCAAGTTCGGCCTGCATGAGAGAAGAGCTTTCGAACCTGTCCCTGAGACCACATATTATAATGGAGGTACGAATTGGGAATTCTTTCTCAGCCTGGTGTAATCCCGCGAGTACCGCGTCATTGACTTCGTTAAGAGTAAGTCCGTCTTCAGTATGCAAGATGGGGGCGTAACGGACTTCGAGATAGCGAACATTTTCTTGCGCGTTATCGACTGCAAGTTCGTACGCTGCCCGGAACAGAGCATCTTTGGACTGCAGCACCGGTATCGTGTATTTGAACCAGGCCAGGTATGATTCGAGCGTTTCAGAATTGTCGATCTGTTCCAGAATCCGTGCCAGTTCCGCGACGTCTCCGCTGGGAAGAATCCCAAGATTATCGGAATCGACGGCGAGATCGACGAGTGTCTGGAGTCTCAGTGAACCGTCGAGATGACAATGCAGTTCGGCCTTCGGCCATGAGAATATTCCGTCTCGAGTAAGCTGTTTCAAGAGTGTTATGGATTAGCGGAGGGTGCGCTCCGAATATATTGAAAAGACAGCGGAGCCGGGCGAATCTGTCATTCGGCCTTGTTAGATTAGGAACACCCCTACCGGGGAGTCGTTTCCGATCTGCGACTCAGAAGGCAATTATTTGACTTCGATTCGCTGCCAACCGATAATGTAGGCGTGTTGTCCTGATTTATTCGGGAGAATTCTAAAAACAAAGAGGCTACAGATTATGGGTACATTAGGACCGATGGAACTCATCCTGATCTTCCTCGCCATCCTGCTGATTTTCGGTGCGAAGCGAATTCCGGAGATCGCCAGAGGCATGGGGAAAGGAATCCGCGAATTTAAAGCGGCCACCAAGGATATAACCAACGAGTTTAATGTTGACGACAGCTCCTCACAGAGAATTCAGCCGCCTCGTCCACCCGCACAGTCTCCAACACCACGAGAGTCGTCGCAGTCCTCTGGAACAACAGACAAGGCGTAGTCGACTATCGGGTCGCCTGCTGGTCCGGTAAATGATGAACCGGACTTTTGAGACCGATAGAGAAAAGGTACTTGACGGGGTCCTGTCCGTCGAGTCGATTCTTGAGTATTTCCTTCAGCGCATCGCTTCAGAGAACGGTCGGATCAACGCATTCATAGATGTCGATACCGGAGCGCGCGAAGCTGCCCGCCGGGTAGATGTGTCTTTAGCGGAAGGTACCGATCTGCCCCTCGCGGGCATGATTGTCGGCGTCAAGGATGTTCTCGCCCGCGAAGGAAAGCCGCTGAGTTGTGCATCAAACATGCTGGCTGGCTTTACGTCTGTATTTACGGCGACAGCCGTTGAGCGATTGGAGGCGCAGGGTGCGGTCGTAATCGGTCGGACCAATTGCGATGAGTTCGCCATGGGCTCGTCAAATGAGAACTCAATTCATGGGCCAGCCAGAAATCCGCACGACACAGATCGCGTCTGCGGTGGATCCAGTGGCGGCTCCGCGGCAGCGGTTGCTGCTGGTCTCTGCCATGTCGCTCTGGGATCGGACACGGGAGGATCTGTCCGGCAACCGGCAGCATTTTGCGGTACTATCGGATTAAAACCTACGTATGGCCGGATAAGCAGGTCGGGACTCGTCGCCTTCGCGTCTTCTCTCGATTGTGTAGGTCCGATAGCCAACACGGTGGGGGATGTTGCCGCAGCAATGCAATTCATGGCAGGTCACGACCCGAAGGACGCAACAAGTTCGGTGAACGAAGTTCCAAACTATCGAGGCGGCTTACCTGATCCGGGCACCCTGCGAGTCGGAATTCCAAACGAGTACTTCGCGGACGATTTGCCTACCTCAATTCTTCGCGCTGTTGAACAAAGCAAAGGGAGGCTGAAAGAAGCGGGGGTCGAATTCGACGAAGTTTCGCTCCCGAACACACCCCTCGGCGTTTCTACATACTATATTCTTGCCTGCGCCGAGGCGTCCAGCAATCTTGCGAGATATGATGGCGTCCGTTACGGAAGTCGGTCTTCCGTGTCCCAAACGGATGAAGCGAATGGGATCGCGGATTTCTACGCCCGCAACAGAACGGCTGGCTTTGGAGAAGAGGTTAAGAGGAGGCTGATGCTTGGGACATACGTCCTGTCTGCAGGATACTATGACAAGTATTATGCGAGAGCCCAGGCTGCGCGGCGTCTGATTAAAAACGATTTTGACAAAGTATTCGAGAGTGTCGACGTCCTGCTCACGCCGGTAACGCCGACAACAGCCTATCCGATCGGTACACGTAAGGACAGGGTTCTCGAGACCTATCAGGAAGACATATTTACGGTTACTGCTAACCTTGCAGGTATCCCTGCGATCTCGGTCCCGATTGGAACGGACGATGAGGGTCTACCTGTTGGAGTACAATTGCTGAGTCACCATTTTAATGAGCGATCATTACTTGCTCTGGCGGGCGAACTGCTGAGTGAGTCTAACAAACGATAATTCATGAGCATCCTTGTAGATAAATCGACACGCCTTGTAGTCCAGGGCTTTACCGGAAAGGAGGGAACGTTTCACTCCGAGCAAATGATTGAGTATGGCACACCGCTCGTTGCGGGTGTTACGCCGGGCAAAGGTGGTCGATCGCATCTGGACCGGCCGGTGTTCAACACGGTTCGTGAGGCCGTGCAGAAGGAAGGGGCGAATACGTCAGTAATTTTCGTGCCGCCACCGTTTGCGGCAGATGCCATCATTGAAGCCGCAGAAGCCGGTATTCAGGTAATCGTTTGTATCACTGAAGGTATTCCGGTGAACGATATGATTCCTGCTTACAGATACGTCAAGCGACGAGGAGCTCATCTGATTGGCCCTAATTGCCCCGGCGTCATTACACCCGGTCAGGCGAAAATTGGAATAATGCCCGCCAGCATTTTTTCCGAGGGTTCAATCGGTGTGATTTCCCGCTCCGGCACGCTGACGTACGAAGCCGTCGATCAGCTTACGCGTGAAGGTTATGGTCAGAGTACAGCTGTTGGAATCGGGGGCGATCCGATCATCGGGACTCGCTTCGTCGATGCGCTCGAGCTCTTCGAGGCAGACGACGAGACAGAGGCGGTCGTCTTGATTGGAGAGATTGGTGGTTCTGCCGAAGAGGAGGCTGCCGATTTTATCAAATCAAGTATGAGCAAGCCGGTTTTCTCGTTCATCGCTGGAGCCACAGCACCTCCGGGCCGCCGGATGGGACATGCCGGTGCAATTATCGCGGGTGGAAAAGGAACTGCAGAGGATAAGTTCGCCGCACTTGAAAGTGCAGGGTCTATTGTCGTCAAGAATCCTGCAGTTATTGGATCGACCGTGAGGGAGCATCTGGGAGCGGCATCCTAGACATTAATCCTGCACGGCAGGATAGAAGATATGCTCATCCACGATGCACGGTTTATCCGAAGCGTTGCGCGCCACGAGGATATGCCAACGGACAGGTTACCTGAAGTCACTTTCGTCGGGCGATCAAATGTTGGCAAAAGTTCGCTCATCAACATGCTATTGGGGCGAAAGAAGCTGGCACTTACGTCGTCGACCCCGGGTAAGACGCAGCTTTTGAACTACTATCTCATCAACGATCAATTTTACCTGGTAGACGTACCCGGCTTTGGCTATGCAAAGGCGGCCCGCACAGAAAGAAACAAATGGTCAAAGCTGGTTAAGAGCTATCTGGCCAGTCGCACAACGCTTAGAGTAATATTTCAACTCATTGACAGCAGGCATCCACCCACGAGCAAGGATGTCGAGATATTTAATCTCCTGAGAGGGGTTGATGTCCCGCACGTGATCCTCCTCACCAAATGCGACAAGCTGTCGGGTAATTCACGTCTCAAGGCCGTAAAGATGACAAACGAGTCACTCGGCGAATTGGGCATGGAACGAATAGTAATACCAACCTCGGCCAAGACCGCATTGGGCAAGGACAAGGTCTGGGAATGGTTAGAGACCTTTATATAAACTGGAATGGCAAAAGTACTAATTACAGATAACGTACATCCGATCTGCGCCGAGACGCTGCAAAACGCTGGTCTTGAAGTGATCGAAGCGATAGGAGCATCGGAGAGCGAGTTGAAATCCATAGTTCCGGACATTGACGCGTGGGTTATTCGGAGCGGGACACAGATTACAAGCGATCTGATCGATGCGGCATCCCGGCTGCGGGCGATAGGTCGTGCAGGTGTCGGTGTGGACAATGTTGACATACCCGCCGCAACCCGCTCCGGCGTCATGGTGATAAACACGCCCGACGGAAATACAATTTCAACGGCAGAGCACACGTGCGCAATGATGATGTCCCTCGCAAGGAGAGTTCCTCATGCGGCGGCAAGCATGTGGGGTGGCAAGTGGGACCGAAAAAGCTTCAGCGGATCAGAACTATATGGCAAAACGCTTGGAATTGTTGGAGTTGGCAAGATTGGCAAAGCAGTTGCCCAGCGGATGCAGGCATTCGACATGGACGTGCTGGGGTTCGATCCGCTTCTTTCAGCAGAACATGCGGAGAAACTTGGGATCACACCGGTGTCGTTTGAAGAGCTCATGCGCCGAAGCGATTTCGTCACGGTTCATGCTCCGTTGATTGACGGTACGCGAGGTTTGATAAATGAGGCAAGTCTGGCACTTTGTCGCGACGGAGTTTGCATTATAAACTGTGCGCGAGGCGGCATTGTAATCGAGGAAGATCTCCTGCGGGCGATCGAGGCCGGCAAGGTCGCGGGAGCTGCGCTTGACGTCTATGAAATTGAACCGCCGGGAGATTCCCGGTCCGCTCTGATCAACCACCCGCGGGTTGTCACAACACCGCACATTGCGGCCTCAACGGCTGAGGCGCAGGAACGCGTTGCGAGGCAGGTTGCCGAGCAGATCGTTAATGCCCTGGATGGAAGGCCCGTAGCAAGTGCGGTAAACGCCGCTGCCGTAAAGTCGGCTGCCCGGCCGGAGATCCAGCCATACATCGAACTGGCAGCACTTCTGGGTCGTGTAGCTGCTCAGCTTCACGATTCACCGATCAAAAAAATCGGGGTTTGCTGTCGAGGCGACCTCACGCGCCGCTTCGGTGATGCGCTGCTAACATCTGCAACAAGCGGGGTACTTTCTGAACGCCTGACCAGTCCGGTAAATCTAGTAAACGCAATTACTTTGGCAGAGGACGCCGGCATTCCGCTTTCCATTGAAATGGATGATGCACCTGCGGGTTATTCTGAGGTCATTTCTGTACGCCTCTTCGGAGCAACGGAGGAGCATGAGGTCAGCGGTGCCGTTTTCGGTGGTGAGGACTCGCGGATTATCGAGATTGACGGCTTCCACCTTGAGCTTCGTCTGCGGGGTCAATTCCTGGTGTACCGGAATGAAGATCGGCCCGGTATGCTGGCTGCTGTAGGGGACATTCTGGCCCGAGCAGGCGTGAACATTGGCTCGATGGCTCTGGGAAGATCGAGCGAGCATGAAATCGCCCTGACCGGCATGCTTGTGGATGATGAAGTAACTGAGGAGACGATCCGCGCTATTCAGTCAGTTCGAGGGGTTGAGCGCGTAAACCTGCTAAGAGTGTGAATAGGGCAAGAATTGCCGTATGCAAAAAGGGCTACCCCCGGCTTCTGAAGTGGTAATTCCCTTGACAAAGGTTCAGGGCGCCTCTATATTTTCCAACCGAGTTATGAAAACTATGGGCCTAAATCGAAGAAAAACTAGTATTGAGAACTAGCGCAACAACATTTTGATAGAAAGCTACTGCTAATCTATTCCCGGCTAACCGTCATAAAAACGACCCAGTCCCCAGTTTATTGTTTGCCTACGGTAGATTATGCGGGCGGTTGCGATGTTTTTATGATGGTTATACCCTTTTCGGGGTTGCTCTGAGATTCTAGGGTTTTAAAGAAATTTATAAACAACTTTGATGGTGTCGTGCGGAGATTCCGTTCGGCAGCGTCATGTGCCACACATCACTGTACTAGAGGAGGTAGCATATGTTACGTAAATGGGGCATGCTTGTAGTCGTGCTGCTCGTTACGCCAATGCTTGCTTGGTCGCAGACCACCGGTAAGGTTGCCGGTCGTGTCATCGACGGAGACACGGGTGAGGGATTACCCGGAGCAAGCGTGACGTTAGCAGGAACACTACAGGGTACAGTCACGGACATCGATGGTAATTACTTTATCATTGGCGTTTCCGTTGGCGAGTACGATGTTCAGGCGTCATTTGTCGGTTATCAGACGGAGACCATAACAGGTGTCAACGTCAGTGCCGGTAAAACCGCCGAAATTAATTTTTCACTGTCAGCTGGTCTTGAGCTGGACGAAATCATAGTTGAATATGAGCGTCCACTTATTCAGAAGGATGCCATCGGCGTTCCGAAGATTGTGACCAGTGAAGACATTCAAAACCTCCCCGTTCGTGGTGTAGCCAGTGTTGCTGCGCTCCAGGGTGGCGTTGTAAGCAGCGAAACTTCGAGCAATCTGTTCATCCGAGGTGGACGTGAGCAAGAAGTAGCGTACTACGTCGATGGTGTCAAGGTTATTGGCGCTGTTGGTGTTCCAACGCAGTCCATCCAGGAGCAGGAAATGCTCATCGGATCGATTCCCGCTCGATACGGCGACGCGATGTCCGGTATCATTAACATTACTACCAAGTCAGGTGGACAGGAATTCTTTGGTTCCGTCGAAGCCATCACTTCGGAAGTACTTGATGACTACGGATACAATACGTTCTCTGCAACAGTAGGTGGACCTATCGTTCAGGATCGAGCGTCATTCTTCCTTTCCGGGGAGTTCGACGATCGAGGAGATTCTGGTCCGCGTGCTGTCGGCTTCCCTCAGATTAGTGACGAGTTGTATGACTTGATCCAGGCCAACCCACAGGTTGTGTCTATTACTAATGACGAGACAGGCGAGATCGACTACGTTCCATTCCCGGGCAGCTTGATCAACAATCCTGACTTCCTCGACGAGAACGGAGAGCTTGCTGCTCCTTCCGCCGATGCTGTCGCGTTGATCAACGTTCCTGAAGGATGGCATCTGACGGATGGTATTCATCCTAATCCGATTGCAGCACCGTTGACATTCAACGGCGAAGATTTCACGCGTCAGAATGCACGGCCGAACAACAGTTCACAGGCGTTCACGTTGAATGGTAATTTGACGTTCAGCCCTGTAGACG
>JABDKO010000225.1 GCA_013002165.1 Rhodothermales bacterium
AATCCGGGATGACAGTTTTGGTGTGAGAAACCCAAGCAGTATCGATACGTCGTCGCTTCCGCATACGCTGGATGCCTTCATGGATGTGCTGATTACCTGGGAGTACCCGGGCGGTGACACGACCTTGTTGCCAGAGGTCACGATTTCGGTGGACGGTGTCAGTCTTGCGCCATTTACACCGGACAACAGCCCCTTCGGTGGCGTGACACACGTAGCCTTCCGGTTTGGTGACAATGGTGGCGTGCGTGAAGCGACAGGCATTTTCAGTGTTGATGAAATAGCTATTTACTCTGATACGGCGGGTACCACAGAAGTATTCGCTGATGACTTCGAGTCTTACCTGGAGGGCGATTCGCTCGACACGGACAACGCGGCTTCGCCATATGCCTCGAATACATCTGAGGCAACAGTTGGGGTGGAGGAATAAAATGCTGCTGAATAAAACACTTAGTGAGTCCATTCATAATCGAATTAACAATGTGAGCTTAATCATGAATCTCTTGCCGAATACTCGTAAAGCGAGTGCAGTATTGACCGCAAGCCTGCTTCTGATCGCAAGTCCTTCCGTTTTTGCTCAGGAGGACGACGAGCCCGATGATTTAGACGAAGCGCTTGAAGAAGTTGTTGTTACCGGAACCCGATCGACTATCCAACGCTCGATCGACCTCAAACGTAACGCCACACAAATTGTGGATGGATTGTCTGCCGAGGAAATTGGCGATATTCCGGCGCTGTCGATTGGTGCTGCACTGGAAACAATTACCGGCGCCACGTCACACCGCGAAAATGGCGGTGCAACAGAACTCTCTGTCAGGGGTTTAGGGCCGTTCTTGGGAACGACTGTGGTAAACGGTCGGGAAGCCACGAATGGTGGCGGCAACCGTGCGGTGAATTTCAGCATTTTCCCGTCTGAGATGTTCAACAAGGTTGCGATTCATAAAACACAATCAGCTGAATATATCGAAGGGGCTGTCAGTGGCCAGGTCCACCTCGATACCAAGAAACCGTTGGACTATGGCAGGCGCTTGCTGCAGGCAAACTTGAAGCTTGCACATAGCCCCGATGAGAGAAACATCGATGGTGGCCAGGATTACGGATCACGCGCAACGTTTGCATACATCGACCAGTTCGACTTTGAGAGTGGCGCTCGTCTCGGCGTCTCGCTTGGCGTACAAGTGAGGGATGAAACGAACCCGGAGCAGGAATACCAGACGACGTCGGGTCAAGGTCGCCTGGAAGCCTGTGAACTGACTTCGTTTAGTTCCAGCGCGTTGCCAACTGACACCGTTGGTCGCTGTCATGATGGCGCAGCAGACGTCAGCAATGACGAGATTCAAGACCTGATTGACGCCAACCCGAACTATAACTCGGTCGACGATATTCCTTTCGCCTATATCCCTCGGGATCATCGTCTACGTCAGAATACGACGGACGACGAGCGAGAGGCATTCTTTGGCAGCATTCAGTTGCAACCCACTGATCGTCTTGATGTCACCGTAGATTTCCAATATTCCGAACGTGATCAACGGGAACTTCGGAAAGACCTGCAATTTGGAACCACGCAGGAAGATCTGTCCGCGCTAACCTCCAATCCGTCGACAGGGATCGTCCGTTCTTCAATTTCTGAAACCCAGATATATTCGTATACAACGGATTTTCAGCGACTTGAAAAATATGAAGGATACGGTCTCAATCTAAATTACAGCGTGACGGATAACCTGAGCTTGAGCCTTGACTACGCCAAATCTGATACGGACCGAAAGGAGACGGATGTAGAGCTTCGGCTGGGAGCGTCGGACAATAATTTCGTCTCCGGTAACAGCGATGATTTCACCGTTCAGCTGGATGTAAACGGGAGTCCGCAAGGGGCTGCAATTGCCACTATTCTTGACGATGGTGGTAACGGTTTTGAAGTTACTGATCCAAGCTACTTCAACGCAAGGAACCGTGCTCGAATCCGGGCACGGCAGATTATTCGTGACAATTCGCTCGATGCCCTTCGTGCGGACCTGGTCTGGATACGGGATTCGGGTGCAATACACACTGTAAAAGCGGGTGTGCGATCCTCCAGCATGGAATATTTTACGTGGGGAGGGTTGAGAAACGCGCCGGGTCAAAGCCTGTTTGAGGATGAGGACCTGACAACGCCCAATGGCGGTGCCGACAACGCGGTAACGGACGCCGTACTGGCCAACGTGCTGGCCTGTGCCGATCAAAGTTTCCCGGAATCAGGTTTCCTGTCAAATGTCAGGACCGGGGAGCTCATAACCAACGCCAGCAGCGGCACGGCAGTAAGCGCATTTGCAACATTTAACTTTGAATGTGCTGCCAACGCCTGGTTAACAAATTACGGTGGTTTGTCCGGAATACAGTTCCAAAATGGCATTTCGGCCGGAACCAACGATGTCACGGAAGACACGCTGGCATTTTATGCTCAAGCAGACTTTGAAACGGAATTTTCCGGCTATGCGGTAAGAGGTAACTTTGGTGTTCGTGTTGTCGATACCGATATCACCTCGGTAGGCTACCGAACTCCGAT
>JABDKO010000230.1 GCA_013002165.1 Rhodothermales bacterium
CTGCTGGAGTCGCTGGCCGGATAGATCCTAGGCCCGAGACACTGTCAACAGCTTAACTCCACCTGCAATACCTGCCAGCCATCGGAGCGATGTCATTATATGTGAGAATCGATGCCATCGAATCCTCACGTCGCGTCAGCAGCGAGCCTGAACACAAAACTATACGCCTCGTTCTCGGCATCGTAGACGGCGTTGAAGCGTGCCGGCAACATTACGCTCTCGTCTACATTTTCTACGGCCGGTATATCCAGCGAGAAGTCTTGTTTGCCAAGGAGAGCTGCTCGGGCGACCATAGGTTCGACGAATATCAATTCCTGTGAATAATATCCCATTACCATGGTGGCATTAAAAAGCTCTTCGTCGTCTTGTTCTTCGGCCGGCAGAGCGTGCATTCCCATTCGTGGTACGCAGATTCCGATAAGGACAGATCCATCCGGCATGTTTTCGTCGGGCATGACGTATCCATCCGGAAGACTGGCAGGTTTGACAGGATTCGAGCAGTCTATAGCTTCAATTTCATCGCCGGGTCGGAAATAGACATGAAAGTCAAAATGGGGAGTAAAGTAAGTTGCCGGAGGATGACCCTGTGCCTCCCAGTTGATAGCCAGATGATCCACTCCAGCTTGCGCCTTCACTACGTCTGGAAAGGGAATCCTGGCCAGGGTAATCGGTGGAAATTCGAATGGCGCATCGAGCGGCGCTAAATCCGCTGTCGCGACTGGAATGGTCGCTCCGAACTCGACGACCTCATCGCCGGAGAGGGTTCCCCACGTGCATATCTCACCGTCAAAAACGGTGGCGCACTGGCCATCGACATGAGTCAATGTAGGAGTTGAAGTACAGCTAATAAGCGCAGTTGAGACAGCGCACAATAGGATAAGTCGCATATGTAGCATTGTTACCACCGGGGTCTGTGTCAGGGAGCTGTACGGCGGAGAAAAGCCGATAAGCTTTATCCACGTTATGCAATATGCCGGGAGTTGTCAATAGAGTGTGCCTACTTATTACGGCTCCATCAAAGTAGTACGACCGGGCGAATACATCAGAAAATGAGACATCGACAGGGGGTTCGCGCGCCTTTTTTCAGATGCTAGTTACGTAGCCGTCTCACTAAGAACATCCGCACTAGGCAATAGTCCAGTGCGGTAATCCGTTACGTCCTTAATGAAGACACATTATCATAGCTGCGTTCTATTCATCGCGACACTTCTGGTCGTCGGCACTTCTCACAGGGTCGAAGCACAGGACTTCGGATATCTGTCAGGTAGTTACGGATCAACGTACTACAGCAACGCGGGCCTCGATCTTTTCGTGCATTCATTCAACGATGCGAACGTTGCACAACTGGATGTCCCCATGCCGGCGCTACGGTCAGGGAGCGGATTCGGATTCGAGACCGCGTACGCCTACAACGTGGACAACGTAGCACTGGTGATCTTCTCTACGGAACTGCACAACTACAATCAAGAAAGTGAAGCTGTTTTTGTAGATGGCTCCAGCCGACGCCTGGGATTACGGTTACAGGATCTTTCATCGACGAGTACTCTAGGGATTTTTACCAGTTACGGAATGATTGGACCAGCGTTTGGCACAACTCGAAGATCGGTGCGACTTGACAGCTCGTCAGACGTTGGCCTGCGAGATATAGCTGTTGCCCGCGATCGTGGTTTGGATGGCACGTACGAATCAAGCAATCTGCTATTTGAATACGGAGGCCATATCATTCTAGGGCACGGAGCGTTTCAAGTTCAGGCCAAGCTGCTCCGGCCGTTTCAGAAACTTTATCCGTCCAGACTTCTTTTTGATGACGATTCCGGCTCCAAGACGAGCCCCTACTTTCCAACGAGCTACACCACGTTTGTCGAGACGGAAAGAGTTGGCCGACGCGATGGACTCAGAGACGCATTCACGGGATGGCATCTAAGCGTGTCGCTCGCCATCGCGTTTCCGGTTTAGACAACTTCAACTCGTTGTCACAGGTGCCCGGAATCAGTCTGCTGCACCGTCCAACTACGACAGTCGCGTTTGACTTAGGTAGTACTACTTCTTCAGTTGGCGACAGCCATCTGTGGAACAGGCTCCACCTCTCCGACTCCGACTACATAATTCTTACCGTACACCCTGGCACACTTCGGGCATGTAGTGTAGAAGAAATACATTTTCTTCAATCGTCTGGATCTATCCTCGACGAATGATGCCATTTCTCTTTCCCATTCTGGTATGTCTTTGAATGGACCTTCGAAAACCTTTGTAAGATAATCTCCCGAAAGTTTGACCATCTCATGCCCCGGGACTTCCTTCGTAACAGCGAAGAAGTGTTCACTGCGCCAACTCGACGGATCGCGCGACATGACGATAAAATTGGCGTCATCCTGAGCTTCTGCCTTTTCGATATCCCCGAACGTTTTACCGAACACCTTCCCCATGTTAAGAGGAAAATGTGCAATACTCTTTGTACGTGCTTTTACGAACAACTTGTCTTCAAAATGAAGCTCCTGTTCGTCCCAGCCGTCCGCTTTGAATCTGGGGCAGCAGCCAGTCGGATTGTCACTCATGTCGTATGTGGGTAACTCATTGGTCTGCATAATTGACCTCCCAAATTTCGTGGATACAACACCGTACGGACGCGATCGTTAAGGTGCCATAATTCACCGGCCAATCGGGCCGAAGGGTAAAGTCTCGTTCTGATGTAATGTGATTTGCTACACGCGTGCAACCTCGTACGTACCGACCTCAATAAATATCCTGAAACAGACCATCTGCCGAAAAACGGGTACCGTTCTGGCATCGGAGTCTGGCAATCACGGTCAACACTGCCTAGCTTAGAGGCTGCTGCAACCAAAAACCTGATTTTCCCTATGAAATTCGCCTCGATCGCTTTCAATCTGATTATCGCCGTGACTCTGGTGTCTTGCGCCGGGTCGAACAAGGAAGCAGCTCAAACTGCAGACATGACATTCTTCATCACAGGCTCTGGCCCCGGCGACGGTGCCAGTCTTGGCGGTCTGGAAGGTGCTGATCAATACTGCACAACGCTTGCAGCCAGCGTCGGCGCCGGCGACATGACATGGCGTGCATACCTAAGTACTCAATCTACAGAAACAGCTCCGGCAGTGAATGCTCGCGATCGAATTGGCAGCGGCCCGTGGCACAATGCAGAAGGCGTGCTGGTAGCGCAAGACCTTGAGTCACTTCATGGTGAAAACAACCTCTGGACCAAGGCGACCGCGTTGGATGAAAACGGTAATGTCGTCAACGGACGAGGCGACAGTCCAAATCGCCACGATATTATAACCGGCACTCAACTTGACGGCACCGCTTTTGAAGCCGGTGAGGACAAGACCTGTTCAAACTGGACAAGTAATGGCGAGGGCAGCGCCCAGGTCGGTCATCACGACCGTACCGGAGGAGGTGCAAACCCCACCTCCTGGCACTCGGCACACGGCTCTCGCGGTTGTAGCCAGGCAGATCTTCAAGGGACCGGCGGTGATGGATTGTTTTACTGCTTCGCCGTTAAATAGATACTGAAGCGAATACCTGTGCAAGAACAACGATCTCCTCGATTCCACAGTATGTCGAGCTCTTTGGAATGCACATCCAGATGGGCTCGAATTGCTTACGACGAGTCAGAAGAGCCTGTGCCTCTAGCCCTCGAAATTAATCGTACCGCGTTTGGTGATATTCACCCCAGCGTATCTTCCAGTTTGAATACTTTGGCTGCAGTGCACCGAAGACGAGGCGAATACGACAAAGCGGAGTCATTAATTCGCCAGGCCCTTGAAATCGATCTCGAAATCCTTGGCAATGAACATCCTGCGCTCGCCTATCCGCTTACCAACCTGGGTGACGTACTGAGAGAAAAAGGTGACTACGAGCAGGCAGAGTCGGCCCACCGAAGAGCACTGCACCTTGTGAAGACATCAGCTGCAGAAAACGGAATCGAAGATGTCGGAGTCGGTATTATCGCAGGTTTCGTTACATGCGGGTTCGACATGTACCCATAATGGCACATAATCGGTATCTGCTAACAGCACACCTTGTCGCTGACGGGGTCCACTCGATTCAACCAATTCCCGGCCACGTGTCGGACAACCGATATCCCTGTGGAAAGGGATCATCGGGATCCAGCACAAGCTGATACGTACCTGTGATCCAACCACTCCCCATAACCGACGGGCGGATTGCCGGCGTGTCTTTTACGGACGCGATCTCCTCGATTCCGCAGACGAACTCCGATCCGATTATCGAATGGGCTCGATAAACATCTTCAACCTGCATTTCTCCGCGAGCGTGTAGAAGAGCCATTCTTGCCGAACATCCGGTTCCTGTGGGGCACCGGTCGATCTTGCCCGGCCGAATCGCAACTGCGTTACGACCAGACAGTTCGTTGCCGTTTCGTACTAGCGGTCCGGCAAATTGACAGAACGAAATGTGATCCCAGTCCGGATTCTCAGGATGCGTAAATCCCAACTGTTCATTTGCAGCTTCGACGATTTTCATTCCGGCGTTTACGAGGTCAAGCGCTTCGTCGGGTTGGATGGTAAATCCGAAGTCGGCCGCGTCGACGATCACAAAACTATCTCCGCCGTAGGCGGTGTCGACGCGGAAGGTACCCATCCCTTCTATCTCAATAGTTGCATCCCTCCTGTCAACGAACGAAGCAACGTTTGTAATTTTGATGCGCTTCGCCTTTCCATTTTCACAGTACGCCTTGACCTGAACAATACCTCCCGGCGCTTCCAGTACTATATCAGTTTCCGGTTCGGTTACGGGTAGTATACCGGTATTGAGAAGTACCGTTGCGACACAGATAGAATTGGATCCCGACAT
>JABDKO010000246.1 GCA_013002165.1 Rhodothermales bacterium
GCCCTGAGCAACCGCCCCGTCACCCTGAGCAACCGCCCCGTCACCCTGAGCGCAAGCGAAGGGTCGGACCGCTTTGCCAGTGAAGAACCGTACCGGTAGAGATGCTTCGCTGTCGCTCAGCATGACAAAGCGGGCTCAGCATGACAAAGCAAGCTCAGCATGACAAAGCAAGCTCAGCATGACATAGCGGGCTCAGCCTGACATAGCGGGCTCTACGTGACAAAGCGGGCTCAGCCTGACATAGCGGGCTCAGCATTACTTCTCCACTTCCTCTTCCCAGTAGCGGAGCTTTCCTATACCCGGCTTGTCGGGACTGCCGTCAAATGCAAGGCCAAACTCGGCGGGGAATTGTTCGTGCAGGACTCTATCACCTTTCTTGATTTTCACAACTCCCGACACGGCAAAATGGAGCGTTTCATCGTCCTCGACGACGAACAAGTGATAGGCATCTGTCTCATACTCTCCGTACGACACTTTCCCGGACTCGTAATTATACATCGGTCGACGCCAATCCCGAAACAACTCATATTCCATGTCAAGTTTGGCACCAACCGTATACTTTTTGTCGCGATAGTTGATCTCGACAGCAACGGCCTGATCGGGCCTGTCCACATCCAGCATTGACACACTGGCCGCAAGCTCATTCGGGTCTGCTGATGCATCGTGCGGAATCAGAATTGTCACAAATTTTTGAAGGTCATTACGGTAACCGTGCCTGCCGGCCGCCTGATAGATGAATTTCTCTTTTTGCCAGTATCGATCCTGTTCGCCCGTCCCCTCTTCAAGCTGCGCATTTTCCGGAAATACAACTAGCAGTCTCTCCGATCCGGCGACGTCGACATTTCGCAGGGAATCATAAGCCGTGTCGTACCAGCCGTCTCCCTGCTGAAGTATGTCTCTCGTATGCCACATATTGGCCATCGTCAAGTATCCCGGTTCGGTAAACCGAACCACATCGAATACAACAAACCAGTCAAGTTCCTTGACATAATTCACTATGCGGTCTGCTTCGTAACCGAGCCGGTCATCAATAATCCGCGTGCGGGTCATGTCAAAATGGTCGAGCGTAAGGAAATCTATTTTCCGAGTTTCGACCTGGTGATACGCCCCCGAATTTCGCATAAAGTCAAGAAGCTGCTGGCCTTCTACAGCCTCGTATCCAGGCGATGCATAGCGAAACTCTCCGTCATCCTGGCCCCATGCAATCTTGCCATTTCTGACAACGACCCTGTTGTGGAAGTAGTCCGCTCGAAACGCGCCGTACGGACCGCTGGGCATGTAGTCCCGGTATCCGCCGTCGTGCAGCAGCACGGAGTTGTTCTTCATGAGCATTACAATGCTATTTTCATCGGAGTGCCCGTGATGCATCTTCTCTTCTTCGACGGGAATCGTCGTTCGCAAATACTCACGAAATAACCATCCCCCTTCACCTTCATCCCGGTAGTTGTACAGCATGTATGTGCTGTTCGCGTCCCAGCCATCACGGAACACAACTTTCTTTCCGACAATATCTTCGAGAACCTCCTGCGAGCCGGATGTCGGCACCTCGGCACCGAGAGAGAAATCTGCCCACAGGTACGCATCCGACAGACACAAGGCAGTGAAGTAGCTCTTGCGCTCCGGAGCGGGATCGAGATACGTACGATAATATTGCGCTGCCGCCCATCGGAAGCGGGGATCCTTATTGATGGCGGCTGCTTTTTCAAAAATAGGAATCATCCGGGTCCACGATGCACCCCAACCCGCGTCGCCGAAATCAGGAATCAAACCGGCTGGACTAATCAGCTTCAGGAAGTAGTCAAAGTAGTACTGCATCACGGGCGTACGATACAGACTCTCATCCTGCCGCACGTTTGATGCATATCCTGCCAGTGAATACAACCAGATCGCATGATAACCCGTTGCATCCTCTATCTCCCACTGACCCCAGTTGTCATCGGCGATTGCCTCTCCGGCCATCTTCCAGATCTTCTGACGGGGATGCTCAGGCATTACGGCAGCGACGTAGGTCATAGCTTCTGCCCGGAGCATCGCTCGATTCATCGGGCCCCATTCCTGAAAGTTCACCAGATAGTCAGCGCTGGCTGCGAGATCTTCTCGGATCAATGCCTCGTCGCCTTCTGCAATTGCATCGTTTTCGAGCAGAATCGAGAATGCGTGAACGAATTTTCCAAACGTAAAGATGTTCGGGATAGCCGGCAATTCATCACCGTATTCGGCTTTGGTCGTATGAAAGTCAGCCGGATAGAAATCACGGTAGTTACGATAATATGTCAGAAGCTGTCGGGCTCGATCCAGATACTTTCGATCACCGTTGATACGGAAAACGTTTGCAGAGAGCGCCGCCAGATACAAATCGTTAGACGGAGGGTTATATCCGAAGACGTAATCCAGATCGATATTTTCGACCCACGACCTGCGATTGTTTTCAAGAGCTTCCCAGCCATCATCTGCTGCTCCTACTATGTACGCCAGGTACTCATCTTGCGTTACTTCGTCGACGATACTCTCGCGAGAGTACTGACCTTCGACCGGTACGGTAACCATTATCATCAGGACTGTGGCGAGTATCGAGGCAATCAAGCGCGGCGAGTATTTCCAGTCAATTGTTGCTGACATCAAACTTGTGGTTTAGAATGGTGAAAGGGTAAGGTTCTCATCGGGATTCAATCTGGCAAGAATGGCCCTGGTCTCGTCCTTCAACTGCTCGATAGACCGGGCATCATCACTCAACAGTTTGTCCAGCCAATCTTTGCCCAGCCGGACGTGATTTATTTCGTCTGACCAGTCATGGTCAGCAAACAACTGGGATCGTGCATCTCCGGCTGTTTCGTACTCTCTGAACCGGGGTTTCTTTCGCGGCATATAGTGCGGCTCCAGGACAAGGGTCAGGTAACAGACCTTGTGCAGGAGGGGCATCGACTGCGAATTGCGAAACAGTTTCTGGTTTACCCGGTCAGGCTCCTGGCCGAGCTCTTTGAGTCGGACTGCACCAAACTCGGAGTGTCTGCACTCATCCCAGAAGTGTCTGGTAAAGTCGTGAATAAATTCAGCTGACATATCATGATCGAAAGCATCGTACAGGATCGATGCAAGGATACCTGCGGCATAGATTTCGTTGAAGAAAATTCTGAATTGTTCTACCAGTGCGTCTTCGTAGGGTAGCGACGTTTTTTCATCATGCGGCATCAGTGGTTTGTCACTGATTCGTTCGTCAAACAGTAGATGATCAGGCGGGCTAAAGCGCTGGTAACCAGCCGGCTCTTCGACAAAATCGTTCCGTGCAGCTGTTGCTTCAATACCGCCTATTGAGTTTAATGCTACGCTAAGAGACGATTCCCATTGAATCGAGACATCCGGGTTTGGGTCTTCTGCCAAAATCTGGTCAACCCAAAGCATCTGTTCCTCTATTTCGGGGATAATCCTGTTTATCATCCGGAGGTCATATGCGTTGGCCGCCGGATCGCAATCGCGGGCAGTTTCCTGATAGAATCGAAGCAGTGACTTTTTCAGCACCAGATAAGTGCCTCGGAGAAAGGCATACTCGTTCGGGGCATTAATAACCATCTCCACAAACCGAATCAGCGCCGGTTCGAGAGAAACGCTCGATTTGCCGCCACGAAGAAAACCAAGCCTCTCATTGATCCACTTGACATGTTCTGCATGAGTCCAAATATGATATCCGATCCGATGCCTCAGTTCATATTTTTTAATTCGCAGAAACCACCCACACGACTGCCTGATCAACTGGTTCTCCAGATATGCTGCTCGACGCAGCTTGTCAGTCAATTCAAAAACACCTAGTCCACCAGCCGATCTGTCTGCTTCTGACATTTCCATTGGTCGCCAATCCATTATCTTCTGTTGAATTACACTGGAATGTAATCCGACTGGCACCGATTAGTTTTGCCGAACACATCATTCATCCAAAAAAATACGATTGGTTTCAGTGGTGAAACACAAACGTGTTTCGTCAATCCACCCGTGGTCCGAGTTGAGCGTATGTTGGCTTGTTCACCAACCGCGATGCGTATTTAATGAGCAGGCACAGAAAAATATTTCGCCGGTTTATTGTATCTGCCGGAATACTTTTACTCGCCATTCTGGGGGTATCGATACTGGTTACACTTCCCCTTCGCTGGCTGAATCCACAATCCAGTGCGTTTATGGTGCGGTCTTCAGTTCCCGTTATGCAGGAATGGGTCGACATAGAACACATCTCTGCGTGGATGCCGATTGCTGTTGTGGCTTCAGAAGATCAAAAATTCCCCACCCATGGAGGGTTTGACTTTGAGTCAATTCAAGATGCCATGAATGATAGTGAAGGACCGCGACGTGGCGCCAGCACGATCTCGCAGCAGGTTGCCAAAAATCTGTACCTGTGGCCCGGGAAAAGCTTCTTTCGAAAAGGTGTAGAAGCATACCTGACAGTGTTGTTGGAAACTTTCCTTTCCAAGCGTCGGATCCTTGAGATCTACTTGAATATTGCTGAATTCGGGGAAGGCGTTTATGGAGTGGAGGCCGCGGCTCGTGCTCACTTTTCGAAATCCGCCGGGTCCCTGTCCAGACACGAAGCTGCCCGACTTGCTGCC
The DNA here is from genome assembly GCA_013002165.1 of Rhodothermales bacterium. Classification (GTDB taxonomy): domain Bacteria; phylum Bacteroidota; class Rhodothermia; order Rhodothermales; family JABDKH01; genus JABDKO01. The sequence goes on from JABDKO010000246.1 coordinate 4,593, forward strand.
GTACTGCCCAATCCACGACTGATGTCGGCATCACGACCCTCTCGATATGTCGTCCATCGAACATCATCGATTGAGCGTGCGATTGGCTATCTTGGCGGTCCGTCGTTTCTCGACAACATCCTGCAATAACCGGCATCATCGGCAATGCGAGAATTACTATTATCCTTGATTATTTTCGCAGCAGTAGTGCAGGCAGGGTGCCGAGCGAACCAGCACCGCCCGGACGATCAATTAAAGATCGATTCACTAGTGGTTGGCGAATTTTTGGATGACTACAATTCGCACTACTGGATCTCCGAAGCATCCTGGATTCAGGATTCTTCCTATGCGTTTCATGTCGTAACATGGAATACCGACCAAAAGTATATCATCGCCCGGAATGACAGCCTTAATCCCTCGGAAGCAGGGCTATACAGCCGGATCGATTACGTGGAGCTTTCGATGGAGCCCTATACATGGGCATTTTGTCTGACAACTTACGATGCGACGACTGCGGCCGCGGCGGCGGCTCATCATTCAGCTGACCAAGGAAATCCGCGCACGGGTTGCTCCGGTTTTCCGTTTACCCGTATGAGGCCGCTATAAACCAGCATGGAGAGATAGAATGAGGAAGACTGTTGGAAAGGCGGCAATCCGGGTCGTAATAATCGGTTGTGGAGGGATGGCTCTGCATCATCTTCGGGGAATGGTGACCAGGAAGGATGTTAATGTTGTGGCTCTGGTCGATCCATCCAGGCGATCAATAGACACGATGCTTGATGAGTACGCGGAGGCCAAGCAGAGACAGCCGGACGCATTCGATTCGCTGGAAGCATTCTTCGATGCAAGCCCGGGCGGCGCTGATGTTGCCCTGATCGCTAGCCCGCATGTTTTTCATCATGACCAGACCGTCCAATGCCTTCAGTCCGGTCTGGATGTCCTTCTTGAAAAGCCGATGGTAACGACTGCTGATGAGGCGGCCAATCTGATACGCGTTCGAAATGACACCGGCAGGCTTCTGGTCGTTGCGTTTCCCGGCAGCTTGTCCCCCGCAATCCGGCAGGCGTCGCAGATGATCGCGGATGGGAAAATCGGCAAACTTGTCGGGATCAGCGCTACAGTCTGGCAAAACTGGGCAACGAATACCGCGAACACCTGGAGGCAGCAGTTCAGTCTGTCGGGTGGTGGATTTCTATTTGATACGGGCGCCCACATGCTGAATACCGTTGTCGATCTTGCCGGAGAGGAGTTCGTCGAGGTAGCTGCGATATCGAGAGGCTCTATTCCGGGAGTCGAGTACTCGGGCGTCGTGATCGGAACTCTAAAGTCGGGAGCGGTTGTTACCATGCACGGGTGTGGCGAAACAATCGAGTCATGTGACTCGGATATCAAAATCTTTGGTACTAAAAAAATTCTGTTGACAGGTGTGTGGGGAAAGAGCCTCGACATTCAAGCAGACGGTGACGTTGTGGCAACGACCGCACAAATGCAAACGCCGACGGATGTCTGGGACCAATTTGTTCTTGTGCGGGATGGTCTTATTGAAAACCCGTGTCCGCCGGAAGTTGGCTTGCGAATGGCCCGCCTCTGGGACGCTATCCGACAATCCGCAGCAAACAACGGCTTGCCGACCTCACTACAGCAAACCATGTGAGTACGAATGAATATTACTGTCTGGAATGAATATCGTCACGAGAAGCAAAACCCGGATGTCAAAGAGATATACCCGAACGGCATTCACCATGTGATTGCTGAATCTCTCAGGGAGCGAGGGTTACCGAATGTCTTGACTGCAACACTTGACGAACCAGATCATGGTCTATCGCCGGAGGTTCTAAATCAAACTGATGTTCTAATCTGGTGGGGTCACAAGGCTCATGATGAGGTGGATGACGACATAGTCGAGCGTGTACGTGAGCGTGTTCTTGCCGGCATGGGCCTGGTTGCACTCCACTCTGCCCATCATGCCAAAATTTTCAAGCGCCTGATGGGTACGTCGTGCAGCCTCCGTTGGCGGGAGTCAAACGAGAAAGAACGAATCTGGGTAGTAAAACCCGGGCACCCGGTTGCAGATGGTATTGATATGTGCATCGAACTCGAACGAACGGAGATGTACGGCGAGTTTTTCGACATACCTGTCCCGGATGAGCTGGTTTTTATCAGCTCGTTCGAGGGCGGAGAAGTTTTCAGGAGCGGATGCTGCTTTCACCGGGGTTACGGGAAAATATTCTACTTCCGACCGGGTCACGAAACCCTTCCAATTTATCACAACATCAAGGTCCAGCAAGTCATTGCGAATGCCGTTAGCTGGGCACGTCCAACAGCGGGAGGGCAGTATCCCTATCCGGCCGGCGCTGCAATCCACGCAGTTTGACGGACAAAAGGATGTGCAGAACCTGACCAATGGACCGCGCGGAATTACACTCTAGATTCTCCCGTTGAATATTATATTGGGTATCACGTCTATCCACTCATGACAACCTATCACCGACCCCCTTTTAGATCATGAAGCGTGCGCTATTGTTATCAATTGCTATCCTCGCGAATTTACAGGTTGTGCAGGGACAGACGTCCGCCGCAACCGATGGAAACACGGTCTTCGCAGTCTTTACGTCCGAAGCTCCCACTATTGATGGCGTTCTGGATGATTCCATCTGGCTGACAATCGAACCTATAACAGGCTTTCTTCAAATCTGGCCTGAAGATGGTGCAGTTGGAACCGAGGAGTCGGAGGTACGGATTGCATACGACAAGGACAACCTGTATTTCGCATTTCATTTTCACGACAGCGAAGCACACCTGATTCGCGCCAAGAATCTGGAGCGAGGAGGCAGAAACGACAGGGACGACCACGCCTATATCGGTCTGGATACGTACCAGGACAAGCGCAACGCCTATCTGTTCGAAATGAACGCGCTGGGCACTCAGGATGACGCCACTATTACTGACGAGGGATTGACAATCGACAGCTTCTCGTGGGATGCAGTATTCCGGAGCGAGACAAGAATCACGGATGATGGATGGACACTGGAGGTCTCGATACCTTTCCGTCAGCTACGTTTTCCCAAAGGTGAAGAGATTGAATTTGGCCTGATGCTCTCCAGGATGGTTAACCGCAAGAATGAAAGAGTCATCTGGCCGCATATCGGACTGGAATTCGGAAGCAGTTTTACGGCACTTGCAGCTGTCTCACAATACGGAACGCTCGCAGGGCTCAAAAATGTTCACCGGGGGAAAAACATTGAGTTGAAGCCATATGTCATTTCTGGTGCACAGGAAGTGAGGCCGGATCGTGCCTTCCAGTCGACCGAGAGTGACTTGACGGGAGATATCGGAGTCGATGTCAAGTACGGGATTACCTCAAACCTGACACTGGACGCGTCAGTCAACACCGATTTCGCGCAGGTTGAGGCCGACAACGTTCAGCTGAATCTGACCCGGTTTAATCTATTCTTTCCGGAAAAGCGGGAGTTTTTTCTAGAACGAAGTGGGCTTTTCGAGCACGGCAATGCTCGATCAACACAAACCTTCTTTTCTCGTCGGATTGGCGTTAATGAAAACATTCTCGCCGGTGCGCGAATGACGGGACAGATAGGTCGGTTTTCTGTCGGTGTTCTCAATATCGAAACGGGCCAAAAGATCAGGGAGTTTATGGGCTCGCAGTCGACCAACAATACGGTGGCGCGTTTGCGCACAAATGTGTTTCCTCGAGCCACGGTTGGTGCCATCTTTACAAATCTTGATCAGAACGGGCAATTCAACCGGGCCCTGGGTGGAGATGCTCAGTTCCGATTTTGGAGCAGCAGTGAAGTCAACGCCTGGTATACGAACGTCTGGCAAACGGCAGACAGTCTAAACGATGCAGCCGGACATGCCTCGGTGCAAATTCAGAATGATCTGGTTGGAGCCCGGGCATCGTACACAAGTGTCGGTACGACGTATAGTCCTGGCCTTGGATTTGTTCGGCGTCGTGATATGCGGCAGACAACTGGTCGCGTTTCCTACAGTCCGAAAGTTTCGATCGATGCTCTGCCAATGATTCGCAGGCTAAATTTCGAGGTAGACGGCGAGTACATTACAGGTCAGGACAATGAGGTCCAGTCCACCGAAATTCAGGTTCAGGCTGGAGCAAGCTTCGACAGACGAGACGGGATCGAAATCGAATACGAAAGAAATCACGAACGCCTCGAAAGCGATTTTAACATTCGACGTGATGCGATCATTCCCGCAGAGAACTACACGTTTCAAAATGTCCGGCTGAGCGGGGAAACGGACTCGAGTCGGCGCCTGTTTGGTTCAGCCAGCGTATCGACAGGAGAGTTTTTTAATGGAAACCGGACAAACCTGGGCGGCAGTGTCGGATTTCGACAATCACGACATCTACAATTAGAAGCAAGCGTCAATCAATCCAGAATCGACTTGCCAATTACCAATGGCAAGTTTGATGCAACAACGCTATCTCTATCGGTCCTTGGCGCCGCAAATCGAAAGCTCTTTGCCAAGGCACTGGTCCAATATGACAACTTCACGAGGGACATACAGGCTAACGTTCGGATCGACTGGATTCATACTCCGGGCAGCGACCTGTTTCTTGTAATTAACACGTCATATCATTTCACCGCTGACGAAGACATCCTTTTTGATCCTCGCCGTGACCTGGTTCTGAATAACAGAGCGGGGGTGGTGAAGCTAACGTACCTGGTATTGCTTTAAGACTGAGTCAGTGTGGCAAAAATGTAATCGGATCGGTTTGTCGTGCTGTCTAACATCGGTATACACTTTTCAACCGGTAATCTCATGCCAGCACGTATTCTCTGTCTTGTAACTCCTGTCTTGATCTCGACCCTACTTGCGCCCGTTGTGGTTTCGCAGGATTATCCGGCCCAGCAGGTTCATCGTGACGGATTCGAACCCGTGGATGATGAAACCTACTCGGTGATCAAACACTTTTACGACTACGACAGATCGTATGCTCTGGACCCGGCTGTCGTCGAAATGGAGTCGGATTCTGCCTACTCTTACGAGAAGGTGGCGATTACAGCAAGTAACGATGAACGGATCCCGATAGATATCTACTTTCCGGTTGCAGAGGACCGACAGCCGCTTGTACTTCTCTTGCATGGTCTCGGGAATTCAAAGGAACGGTGGCAACGATCGGATCGACTCAGCCTGACGTCAGATCTGCTGAGGTCGGGTCATGTCGTTGCAGCCATCGACCTTCAGTACCATGGCGAACGTAGTTCTCGAAACGATTTTCAGAACCCCGTCTTTCTGACTTTTGGAGATAGCCTGTTCGTCAGAAGTCGAAATATGCTTATTCAGTCGACGATCGACGTTATTCGTACGGTTGACTATTTGATGGGCCGCGATGACGTCGAGTCGGACCGATTGGGACTGGTTGGATACAGCATGGGAGCGATGGTTGCGTCAATTGCCTCTTCTCTTGACGTCAGGATACGAGCTACTGTACTTTGTGCGATCCCTACGACGAATCAGCCAATCATGATAGATCCCTTTAATTTCGCGGGACGTACTGCCGCCCGGACCATTGTGCTTTCAGGCCGATCCGACTGGGTGAGCTCCCCTGCTGACCTGCATCGGCTCGTAGACACACTACCAGATGGTTCACGTCTGCGACTTTATGATAGCGGTCACAGTTTGCCATCCGAATTCACGGACGATGCGTTCATTTGGATAGACACCGTTCTACGGGAGATACGTTAAATTGCTTCTGCATACTTCTTCAAGCGGTAGTCCCGTTTCGTCAAATGCAGCACCGCCATTTTGCGGCGATCTGGCGACTGGCAGACAGGGTTAACCTGTTATTATCTTGTTGTAATGTATATTGTTACGTCAAACCTGAGCTCGCCTCTGTAATGCATACGCTACTTCTTATTATTGTCTCACTCCTTCTCACTCCGACCTCTACCGAAATAACGTTCGTCACAGAGGACGGTGTGACTATTTTCGGAGATGTCTATAAAACGGACGAATGGCGTACTTCGCCGGTTGTACTGTTATTCCACCAGGGTGGTAGCAATGCACGAGCCGAGTATGCAACAATTATCCCCGTCCTGAGGCAGCAAGGTTATAGTGTTATCGCCATCGATCAGCGACGAGGCGGAAGCAGACTCGGCGGCACAAACCGGACTGTCGACAAACTGGAGGCAGCTGGTTTCACTTATTGTGATGCATATCCTGACCTGCAGTCGACCCTGGCGTACGCAGTTGAATCCGGGTTCGATGGACAAATCATTGTCTGGGGTAGTAGCTATAGCGCAACGCTGGCTATTCAACTTGCTTCGCGATACAGTGAAATAATCGATGCAGTACTCGCTTTCTCCCCGGCAGCTGGTGAACCCCTGGAGGGCTGCAATCCCGAGCTCTTTCTTGACGAACTCACCGTTCCGTTGCTGGCACTGCGGCCTGCAAGCGAAATGGAAATAGAAAGCGTCAATAATCAATTGAAAATGATCCGGGAACTCGGCCACGCAACGTTCGTCGCAGAAAACGGTGTCCATGGATCATCGATGCTAAATCCGCAGAGAACAAAAAGCCCCACGGACGATACCTGGAAAGTGGTTTTGGAGTTCATCTCCAGGGCAATCGAAGATTAGATCGCACGATCGGGGTTGCGCACAGATTTGTCAATCGACTCACGCGTTAGAATAGGTCACGTTCACCTCAAGGTCTCGAACCTCGATAGGTCTCTCGCTTTCTATCAAGGCGTTCTCGGATTCACGGTCACGCAGAGGTACGGACAGGATGCAGTGTTCTTGAGCGCGGGTGACTACCATCATCACATTGGTTTGAATACCTGGCAGAGCCGCGGTGGCAAGCCACCGGGACCGGGTACGACGGGTCTGTTTCACGTTGCCATTCTATATCCCAACCGACGCGAACTGGCCGATGCACTCCGTCGTGTTCTCGCAGCGGGAGTTGCACTTGACGGTGCGG
>JABDKO010000064.1 GCA_013002165.1 Rhodothermales bacterium
CACGGGTTTGAAATGGGGAGATTAAACTCTGGTGCCATCGAATCAAGGGCAACCATGCGAGACTCTACTGCCATAGGAAATCGTTTGTCGTTTGTCTAATTGCGATGCCTGAAACTGGCCTGAAGCATTCGGTCCAACGCACAATGCCATGCCCAGTTCACAAACGAAAGTAATATTCAGACAACTGCTAAGGCTGTTCTATTCAGCGCCAAACAGACGATATATCGCATTATATTGCCTTTCTCATGCGTCTTCGCTATCTAATCGCGAGACCTCCTCTTACAACCCCAGCGGAATGGCAACTCCAGAGGATCAGGAAGCGGGAAATCGACTTCGGCTCGTTGAGCAACAGCTGCACGAACTGCAGGAACACGCACGATCGGTTGACAAGAAGCTTGCCACCCTCAATCAGATCGTGGCCGATCAATCCGACGTGCAGCCACGGACCGTTTCTGTGCCCGGTAAACCCGGGGCGAAGAAATCCCCGCCACGCAAAAAGAAACCACCAATATCACTTGGGACCAGCGAAGACTGGATAAATAGAATTGGCGTGGGTCTGCTCCTGCTGGGGCTGATATTCCTGTTCAAATACTCGATTGATAAGGGTTGGCTGACGCCTCCTATTCGTCTAGTCATCGGCGCGGCAATTGGTTTCGTGATGTGCGCGTTTGGATTGATGATTAAAGATCGTCGTCGCCTCGGCCACTTTCTGCTGGGCGGTGGAATTGCGGCTTTCTACATCACCATGTTCGCAGGATATCAACTGTATGAACTTATCTCATATCCGATTGCATTCGCAGGTATGGTTGCTGCTACCGCCGCATCATACTATTTCGCTGTCAGAGAAAATTCGGTTGTATCCGCGGTTGTAGCTACGGTCGGTGGTATGCTGACCCCGTTCTTGCTCTTCAACGAGGATGGCTCCCTGGTCGCACTCGTCGTGTACCTGTGTCTTATCGTGTGTTGTGGTATCGGTGTGTTCGTTTACAAGGGATGGAGAACTCTACTCCTTGTAACATTCGTTGGCGGCTGGCTGGGATTACTGGCTGGCTGGGCCATTGCCGACATCGCCAGCGTCTTCTCTTCGGGAGATGGACATACAGCGGACCGGATCACTTTCCAGATAGGAATCATCGTGACACTGATCGCCGTGGGCGCAATGCCTATCGTAAGAATCATGCTGGAACATCGTAATCCTGACCGATGGCCGATGGCGAACCTTGTCTGGTTCAAGAACGCCAGCCTGGTTCAACAACCTGGTCATCTTTTCGCACTCGCCGCACCGTTTGCGGCATCCGGACTCACCGGACAACTGTGGGATATGGATGGCTTTATCTGGTTTGCAATCTTCGCAATTTCGGCAGCAATTTATGCAGCTACTTACAGACCACTGGCGCTGGCAGGCTTAAGCAAAAGTGCTTCGGTCCACGGAATGGTCGCAGCACTCCTCGCCTGTGTTGCGTTCACAAGGCTGGTCGACGAATCACATTTCACTCTGGTGTTCTTTGCGTTCGTGGGACTTTTTCTGGCATGGCTTGGACTTCAACTCAAAGATAACGGACTACGTGGGCTTGGACATGCAATTATGGTCGCCGTTGTGTTTATGCTACCGGATGAGATCGGCATGAACAACGATCGTCCCCCTGGAGTCAATATTGTCGCGTTATGCACTCTCGCTTCTACGGTTGCCCTTTTTGCAGTAACTCGGCTCGACAAGAACAGAGAGGTCAGGATTGTCTACTCGTTCGTAGCATATGTATTTTTCCTTTCCTGGCTACTCGAGGAGCTCAACAAGTTTGATAACGGACAGGCATTGGTGAGCACCGCCTGGGGACTCTGCGGCCTCGCTCTGATGATCGTAAGTTGGCGTACGGGCTCGCGACTTATTCGACTGACGGGACTGGGTACATTACTGATCGTACTGGGGAAACTTTTCGTGGTTGACCTCGCAGCGTTGGACGCAGGCTATCGGATTCTACTATTTCTTGGCCTCGGCGCAACACTGCTTGCGCTTAGTTACTTTTTTCCTCAACTGTGGCGCATCGAGGAAAACGATAGCGCAGACGGATCACCGCCCACGGGTGAGACGGACAGTGTTACAGAGACAGAATCCTGAGTTGCGGATTTGATACCTAGCCACGTTAAACTGCCCTCCGCTGCGTCATAATATGCTATTGATTCTTAGGCGAACGTATTGTTGAGAGCAGGCGGTTCCCCATCCATACCGCGGTGCCATCAACGGATATGGATGGAGCAAGCAACCTGCCTGATTGCCACGGCTATTCGTCCGCCGTCACAAAAGAAGTCTCAACGATAGTTCGATTCCCGTTTTCGGCATAGGCAAGAATCTCAAGCTTGTATTCGGTACCTGCCTCGAGAAACTGCGGAGGCACATTGAGGCTGGTTACTTCCGCTTCGACAATAATGTCAAAAACAGCGTCAGAATCTTCGCTCTCAATAATAATCTCCACTAGTTCGGCTCCCGGCGCATCCCACTCAACCACAGTGTTTTCCACGTCGACTTCTAAACCGTCCGAAGGAGTAATTGTGGGAGGTGGCGCGAAGTTGTGAGATAGCTCGGAATCGCCGACGAGCCTGTCGCCTTCAGGGGTTCGCCCTGTAAACAGGTATTCGCCAGGCGGAAAGTTGGCTAGAACCGCTTCCGGTGACGGCTCAGCGCTCTCGAATCGTAGTTCGGTGATGCCCAGATCGGCAAGCGGCCCGGTCGCCCTGACTTCTACAATTTGCTCATTGTTGGCATCCTCGATACGAATCCCGTTCCAACCAACTGCATCCAGAAATATCTGTAATCCGAGGTCGTTGTCTGTAGTGTTGAATTCGAAGAACGCTTCTGCATCTGCGAAGTCCAGAAGCTGACCGGCGTTGCCGCCGTGTTTGGCAAGTGTTGCCGACGAAACGGTCTCACCTGCCTGAATATTTGCAGCTGTCGGCTGCTCATCGCAGCCAATGGCGGCGATAAGAAGTACCGCGAATGCTGCAACAAATGCTAATTGTATGTTGTCCATATTGATCTCCTTGACGTTCTCGTCGACCGACACCCGCCTGTGCCAGGGACGGGAGTCGGCGACTTGAATTGTGGTAGCATTCTTACCGGTAAGGAGGTAACCAACGCACACAGCTTTTGTGACGTTGTAAGATCAAAACACTTTTACATTCAAAAGTGCGTAAAAGCCCGGGACATCAGAAAGGTGCAGGTCGGCGTTTCAGAAGTGAATTGTTGACCGAAACAAGAAAGCGATGTGCACTTAACGAGCATCGTTTTACCCACGGCAGGTATCACGATTTTGCAGTCGTCAATATCTCGTGGAGACGCTTCAAGACTCAACCGTGCAGCTGGTTCGTCAAGCGGTTCGCCGGAATGACGTTACGCCCACTCGCGGACTGCATCTCTCAAAGCTTCAACATTCTCCGCCACAGTACCAGCGCCCTTGAAAACAGCACTGCCGGCTACGACAACGTCTACTCCCGCACTGACTACTTCACGAATGTTGGTGGCCTTGACGCCGCCATCCACCTCAAGGAGTGCGTTGGACCCTGCAGCATCGAGCATCCGACGAAGTGTGCGAATCTTTTCTGTGGAGGTCGGGATGTAAGCCTGCCCGCCGAAGCCAGGATTGACTGACATGACAAGAACGAGATCAACATATGGAAGGATCTCTTCAAGCGTCGATACAGACGTCGCAGGATTCAAGGTGACACCTGCCTTGCACCCAGCTTCTTTAATCTGCTGGACTGTTCGATGAAGATGGGTACATGCCTCAACGTGTACCGTAATTATGTCCGATCCGGCCTCAGCAAAATCAGAGATGTACTTCTCGGGATTCTCAATCATGAGATGGACATCGACGACGGCACCCGTTGCCTTCGCAAGCGGTCTCAGCGCACGGACAATCAGCGGACCAATCGTGATATTCGGGACAAAGTGTCCGTCCATCACATCGACATGCATCCACTCGGCTCCTGCGTCTAGCGCCTCGCGAACATGGTTCTCTAGCCGTGCGAAGTCAGCCGAAAGTATCGAGGGAGCGAGGATCATGTTGATGGTGCGGTTTTAGAACAGGCCGGCTACCGCCATGATCAACGCGATGATGACAATATTTGCCAGCGAGATCGGCAATAGATACTTCCACCCGAGATTCATCAGCTGGCTATACTTGAACCTAGGCAAGGTCCAGCGAACCCAGATGAAGATAAACGCAAACACGGCCGATTTTAGAACAAGAGCTCCCATTTGGAGCGCTACCAGCAACCAACCCGGGAATCCGCCTGCGAAAAACGACTGGAACGGGAGCAAGTAACCGCCAAAGAAAAACGTGACAATCACGAACGACGCAATGAAGAGGTTGACGTATTCCGCGAGGAAGAACATCCCGAACTTCATACCACTGTATTCCGTGTGGTAACCACCAACAAGTTCTTGCTCGGCTTCAGGAAGGTCAAATGGTGCCCGGTTCGTTTCAGCGAAAGCCGTAACGATGAACAGGATGGCACCAATCGGATTTCGAAAAACATTCCAGACAAGCATTTGATCTTCGACAATCGTCGGTATGTGCAGGGAACCGGTCATGAGAATGACCGACCCGAGTGCAAGCCCCATAGACAATTCATAGGAGATCATCTGGGCCGACGAGCGCAGCCCGCCTAGCAGCGAGTATTTGCTATTTGAGCTCCATCCTGCGAGCGTCACGCCGTACACGGTGATAGATGTAAGGGCAAGTAGCACGAGCGCTCCCACCTGCACGTCCGCAATGACAACTCCTTCCGCAAGGGGAATCAGAGCCGTTGTCGTCATTGCAATGACAACCATCAGCCATGGAGCGAGAGAATGTATAAACGGGTTAGCGACCTTGGGAGTGATATCCTCTTTGAAGATGAGCTTCAGTACATCCGCAAACGGTTGCAACAGGCCAAGAGGGCCAACTCGGTTGGGACCTTCCCGATTATGAATAAAAGCCGACACCTTCCTTTCCGCATACACGAGAAGCGACGCTGAGATCAGGAAGAAATTGATCAGGCCGAAGCCAATCAATGCAATTAGCGGAAGCGATGTCGTCATCTTCGAATCTGATTAAACGAGTGTGGGCGTGTCCGAAAGGCGGACTCCAACCAGTCCCATGCTTTCGTAGGTAGCACCTGTGAAAGATGGAAGTGCCGTCGAAACTTCCTCCATTATCTGTTTCGGGCCGCGATAGGACAGTTCGAGTCCGAGCCCTTTTGCCACCTCTGGAATAATCTCCCAGCCGGGTTTACAGTCAACGAGTTTGGTCTCATCATACCATTTGTCGAACGGTGTTCCGTGTTGGTCGAGCCGGCTTTTACCCATCTCCATCTGCAAGGTGCGGTTGACACCTTTTACGGCTTTTGCCGGACGGACCCGCTGGGCGTGCCCATCGACATTTACGTAGGTGCCGACTGTTTCGACAATCATGGCTGCGGGAAACGCAACCGAAGCCGCGGCAAGCGTTGCATTCGTAGTGTTGTAATAGTGCAGGATAACTTTCGCGTCGACATTCGAATCAAACAATCCGCTCGAAACTGGATCATCTTCCAGTACATAGATGACATCATAGCCACCCGCCTGAATCTTTGATCGAAGAAGTGGAACATCAGCCGCATTGAATCCGAGACGCTCGCAACCCGAAGCATTCGGTGTTTTATCGTCGGTAATCAGCCAGTTATCCCCTGACCCGGGAACGGTATGTTCGAGGTAAACAGGTGTATCTGCACCCAGATGACCGGCCAGTTTCGACAGAAGATAATTGTCCTCAACGGTTGCGTGCGGAGAACCGACAAACAGTACACGCGCCGGATCTGCTGTCTCCAAAACGTCGACCGCTGCCGCATAGGATTCTTCCCACGACATAGGTCTCATGCCACCATCTGTTTTTCCTGACGGACCATGTGGTCGATCGTCATTGAACCTCTGATATCCTTCCCGATCTTCGTCCGGCAGCCAGTAGTCATTGACTTCCGTATTCTGCCGGGCAGTAATTTTCAGGACCTCGTTATTCTTGACCCAGTAGAAACAATTCGAGCCTTTGGCATTCGTCGCGGTAATTGACGGAGCGCTTGACATCTCCCAGATACGGGCCTTGAATCTGAAGTCGATCGAGGTGAGTGCTCCCACCGGACAGATATCAATGACGTTCATCGAATACGGCTCGTCGAACTCCACGCCCGGGGGCGTCATCGGAAAGTTGTTGACTCCCCGCTCTATGATTGTCAACTGATGTGATCCCGATACCTCGGCCGTGAATCGCGTACATCGTGTACAGTTGATACAACGTTCGCCATCCAACATGACACGAGGTCCAAGCTTGATATGCTTGGGCTTATGTACCTTCTCGAATTCAAATCGGGATCCTTCCGGTCCGTATTTATACGCTTGAATCTGGAGAGGACAATGTCCGGCCTGATCGCAGATCGGACAATCCAGTGGATGATTGACCAGTAGAAATTCAAGATTGTCTTTCTGCGCGCGCTCAACGAGCTCCGACGATCGATGCGTATGGACCACCATGCCATCCGTAATTTCCATCGAGCAGCTTGTCATCAGCTTCGGGAAATACTGGATTACCGGATTGCCCTCTTCGTCCAGTTTGGGTTGTCGTGTTGCCCGATCTACAGCCGGCGTACCAGCCTTGACGAGGCATTGCCGACAGTTTGCAGGTACTGACATTGAGGGATGGTAGCAGAAGTGCGGAATCTCGATACCGCGATCTGTACAAAACTGAAGTAGAAGAGGTCTACCTTCAAATTCGTACTGTTTGTTGTCGATTGTTACTGTAGCCATTCCTTACGTCTGTTCGGCAAGTGTTTCTTCCCTGATCTCAGGCATCCACGGTGAGTGGACTACCGGCGGGTGTCAGTGTCGGTTTGCATTTCGCCACGAACTCATCTCTAAAACGTTCGATCGTGTAGCGTACAGGCCAGGCCGCAGCATCTGCAAGCGCACAGACCGTTCGGCCTTCCATTTGAGTACAAAGGTCTGCCAGCAGATCCAGGTCACGGACATTTCCTTCTCCCCTGTCAATCCGACCCACAATATCTTCTAACCAGCCTGTTCCTTCCCGACACGGTGTGCACTGACCACAGCTCTCATGGTGGTAAAAGTGCGAGACTCGTTTGAGCCACGTAACCATATCGACCGTTTCGTCGAGCACAAGCATTCCGCCCGTGCCCATCATCGAGCCGGCTGTGCGGAGTGAGTCAGCATCCATTGTGACGCCGTCAATCATGTCTGCCCGCAACGGTGGTGTCGAGCTTCCCCCGGGTATAACTGCTTTGAGCTTCTTACCTCCCCGCATACCACCAGCGACCTCGTTGATAAGATCTGTGATGAGCATGCCCGTCGGAAACTCGTAAACGCCGGGTCGATTCACATGACCGGAGATCCCGTATAGAACTGGACCCGGATGCGTGGGCGCTCCGATCGCAGAGTACCATTCGGCACCCTTGTTAATAATCAGAGGCGCGCATGCAAGCGTTTCGACATTATTGATGGTTGTCGGGTAATTCCAGCAACCCTTCTGTGCCGGGAAAGGCGGTTTGATTCTCGGATAGGCTCGTTTACCCTCCAGAGAGTTCATCAGACTCGTTTCCTCTCCACAAATGTAGGCACCGGCTCCTTTGTGGATGACGACGTCGGTGGAGAAACCGGTACCCATAATATTCTTCCCTACATAGCCTTTCGCATACGCCTTCTCAAGTTCGTGCTCGATATGCGTAATCCAATCCGCAAACTCTCCACGGATATACAGGTAACAGGTTGTGATCGACATCGCATAGCAAGCGATCAAAATACCCTCAATTACAAGGTGAGGATTATACTCAAGAAGTTGTCGGTCTTTGAACGTGCCCGGCTCAGACTCGTCTCCGTTACAGCACAGATACCTCGGCTTGTCATCGACCGGAGGCATGAAGCTCCACTTCAGACCTGCGTTGAATCCTGCACCTCCACGTCCGCGGAGACCACTGGCTTTGACTTCATCAGTTACAGCTTTCGGTGTCCATTTTTCTTCCGTGAGTACTGCTTTCAGAGCCTGGTACCCGCCGTTCTCCTCGTAGACCTCCAGCTTGTGAAGATTTTTCACCTTTGGCAAAAGGACGCGCTCGTAATCGCGCCAGTTGCCTGCTTTACTTGTTCCCTGCTTTGCTACTTCCATGTACGTTACTCGAATGTCTCTGCTACGGGAGGCGTCTTATAATACTCAAGCGACTCCACATCATCTCTTCTATTCCCACCCATCTCCGTCTCATCCTGAGGAAGAGTAACTGATTCGAAGGCGGGCATTTTGCCATCCTTAAGATCACTTACCAGCGAATCTACTTTCGACTCAGTCAAATTATGAACATATCTGCCATTAGTAATCTGCAGCATGGGAGCAGATCCACAGGCGCCAAGGCACTCTGCTTCCTGGATCGTAAATAGTCCATCTTCCGACGTCTCGCCTGCCTTAATACCCAGCTTATCTTCGAGGTAGTGCAGAATGTCGTACCCACCACATACCTGGCACGAGAAGCAGGTACACACATCAAGAACGTATGTGCCCTTCTTCTGTTTGAAGTACTGAGTATAGAACGTAGCAACGCCGTATGCTCTCGCGTAGGGAATACCAAGCTCGTCGGCAACAAGCCGAATAACTTCTGGCGGTAGAAATCCAAATTTTTCCTGAGCAAGCCACAGACCGCGCATTATTGCGCCCTCGGGTTCGGGATACATTTCAAGATATCCCTGCATGGCCGACTTTTCATCACTCGTAAAGACGAGTTGATCACTCGAAAATGTCGGCTCCGGGTGCCGGTTGAACTGTGCTCCGTTATTAGTGGCCATTCGTTCGGTGTCTATTTGTCTGCTTCTCCCATGACCGGGTCAATCGTTCCGATGAGAACAACCATGTCCCCCATCGCGGCGCCTTCCATCATATACTCCAGACCCTGAAGGTTGGAGTAGCTCGGGGAGTTCATTTTTGCGCGCCATGGGCTTCCGGTACCATCCGACTGAAGGTAGAATCCGAGCTCGCCTTTGGGAGCTTCGACGGCATGGTAGATTTCAACTCCCTGAGGCGGTGTCACGCCCTCTACCGTATACATGAAGTCGTGAATCATGCCTTCCATCGAATAGTAGACTTCATCTTTTGACGGATAGGCCTGCTTCGCGTTATCAACACGAATCAAACCCGGTTTCATTTTTTCGATACACTGCTGGATGATCTTGACACT
>JABDKO010000066.1 GCA_013002165.1 Rhodothermales bacterium
GCTTTGGTGATGACAAGCTCATCCAGTTCCAGAATGTAGATTGGTTCAACTCACCGTCTGAAACTATGGGGTTCGGTGAAATGACTTTGGCCGATATGCGCGAGTTTATAGAGGGAAAGAACTATGCACATCCCGGAGGTTCTTTGTTGGTCGTAGACACGGTAGATGATTTCACGATGCTGATTCACGTAAATGGAGACAACCATGACTAAACACCATCACAGCGACATTCCATTCATCACGATGTGTCGCGGCCCTAACCCAGAGCAAGAACGGAAACATCGTGAGGCAATCGAGTATCACGAAATGATGGAAAGGTTCTATCGGCTATCGGAAGGTCAACAGAAAACATTCATGGTTTATTTTCAATCTTTACAGGAGTAAGTCAGATGGAAGCAGTTAAACACGCAATAGACAACATCAGTGACGAGGATCGGAAGCTGTTCATTAAAGAACTATCGCATCCGCGAGAATCCTTTGAGTCCATGATGAGCAACCCCGTTCCAGTCAGCGCAACGCCAAAGCAATACAAGCCTACGAAGGCCGAGAAGAAGGCAGCCAAGCGTCGACGGGTTCGTAGCTGATCTAAATAAAGGAGACAGCATGAGCAACGAAATAACATTCAGCGACCTACGCGACGTGATCGCCGTAGCGATGCAGTCGTTAATCTGGCTGGAGAATGAGGGCGTAACAAAGCTAGACAAGCCACGTATGACACTGAGCGGCAGGACGATCAGCGAAGCGGAATTGGTGGCTATGCGTGCTCGGATACTCATGGCGCTGGATTCGGATGAAGGAGTAAAGTTGCTGGCGGGAGCGGTGGAATGAACAGGAGAATATTCTTAACTCAATCAGCAATCGCTGCGGGATCAGCAGCTACCACCAATGTCGTTGCTGGCACTGGTAGCGACGAGCTGGACGTTTACCGGGATAGCATCAAATCATTGGATAATGTGACTGCAATCCAATGCTCTGATGGTAATTGGAACCACGACGCATACATGCATGGCATGGCTAATGGGTTATTGTTGGCGCAATCGTTTTTCAAGGAAGTCGGTCAGCTTGAGTTCAAGGAAATGCGCGGACGGTACTTGTCAGATATTGATCTCCCGGAAGATACAAAGGAGCATAGTTAAATGAAAGAACCATTCCGGGCAGGGTATGCAACATCTGAATACCCAATACTACGCCTGCTATATGAGGAAAATATCATGACTATTCGACCAACTGCTGATAACCCACGCACTGTCCATGTCGCAGAATTAGGAGATGATTATTTTGAAATGGAGCTGTTGAGCTATGAACTTCGTGCCTTGGCTGAAGAACTGACAGACATAGCAAACAGACTAGACGCAGTGCCATGAAAATCATCAAACTATACACCTACGCCTGTGCGGGAATGCTCCTGGCGGGGTTTGTGTACGGGATATGGGCGGCGCTGTAGCGCATAAACTCACACTATGCGCTCTAGCCGATAGTCGGTAGCAGGGATGCCAGATAGATCATCCCTGCTACATATCCGACACAGATCGCGGTAATTATGATGACCTGCTTCACCAGCTTATATCGGTATCTCATCACACGATTCTCGCTGGCATACGATCCGGTCCACCTTGTAGCAGATGTACCCAGCCGACTCGTTGGCTATTCTTTGCCCCCGCTCGACTCCATGTCCTGCCCGAATCACTGCTCTTTTCGCATCGTGAGCCGACATTGAGTTCTTCGCCGTAAATCGGCTGAGACAGATAGAAGTTGTGCGCTGATCCTGAGTCTGCGCTGAGAACGATCTGCACCTCTTTACCAGCCTGCAGGATCGGTTGCGCATCATAGGCCGCCTGGACGTTCGTTTGCATGTTCCTAGCCCACCCCCTGACATCCTTCCCCTCCACACTGGTTAAGCGGTTCACACGTGCCTGCTCCGCATTGAACGGGAGTGTGGCCCGCGCCAACCGTTTCCCGCCCTGGTACAGCGTTGCAATAAGCGGTTTCCCGTTCGGCGTTTTGCTGGCTGAGTACCCGACACCGATTTCAATTCCCCTGACCGGTTCGTTCTCACTCGGTGTGTACCTGATACGAATCTGGTTCGATCCATCAACCGACACCGGATCATCATCCCAGTCGGTTGCAACTGGCCCCCGTATCTTGCCATCGGAATACCCTGCTGCGATCAGCGTGCGCCAGCCTGAACCACCCGTACTGCGCCAGTCCCGTCCGTCGTTGGACCACAGACCAAC
>JABDKO010000271.1 GCA_013002165.1 Rhodothermales bacterium
CTGTCGGACAATTGTAAAAGGGAACACCCATTGGGTCGTGGCGCATTCCCAGCACAACACCCTCTGCATCCGTCGGGACGAGGGCACAGGTGATCCCGAGGTTCGTCCCTTTGCCCAGAAGGTTGTCAGGATCCCTGAGCTTGAACGCAAGCCCGAGGACCGTTGATATTGCTGCAAGCGTGATGTATCGCTTTCGCCAGTTCAGACGAACGTATAGCTCACCGTCCTCTCCTTTAAATACTTCACCCGAAGACTGCAGTCCTCCAGCATCAGATCCGGCGTTTGATTCCGTGAGTGCGAATGCCGGAATATCCAGACCATCGGCAAGACGCGGCAAGTAATGGTTCTTCTGTTTGTCGGTGCCATAGTGAATCAACAGCTCGGCAGGCCCGAGAGAGTTGGGCACCATAACGGAAATACCCAGTACCGTGGATGAAGAGGCAAGCTTGGCAACTACCGCGCTGTTCGCCGATGCACTGAAGCCGAGGCCACCGTATTTCTTCGGGATGATCATCCCGAGAAATTTATTTTCTTTCATGTAAGCCCAGACCTCATCCGGAAGATCACGGTTTTGAAACACCTCCCAGTCATTGGTCATCTCACAGACAGTCTGTACAGGGCCATCGACAAACGCTTGTTCCTCATCCGAAAGATCCGGATAGCTTTCCGAGAGAATACGTTTGAAGTCAGGCTTCCCGGAGAAGAGTTCACCCTCGACCCAGACCGTTCCAGCATCTATTGCCTCTTTCTCTGTAGCAGATATCGCCGGAAGAAAGTCGAGGGCACCGAGTGTTTTCATGACTCCGAGACTTATCATCCGTCGCAATGGAGGGATTGTGAGCAAAGCAACGGGTATAGCTACAACCAGCCACACCCACATTGGCGCTCCCAGTCCGTACAAGAGAACAAAAGTGAATGCCGCCCAGACCAGCAGCGGTGCCCCGGTGAATCCCAGGACGAATACTACCAGCGCGGCTGCCGCCACAACCATCCATGTTTCAGTACCTGAGAGAAACTCGAAATAAGGAAGATCCATCGTCTTGCTCCTGTTCGTCCGTTATTACAGATTAAGATTTTCTAAGATTGCTGCGGCACCCATACCGCCACCAATACACATTGTACAAATACCATAGCGCACCTTGCGCCGGGACATCTCGTGAACAAGTGTCGCGGTAAGTTTTGCTCCTGTACATCCCAGTGGGTGTCCCAACGCAATTGCTCCGCCATTAACGTTCACAACATCCTGGTCCAGATCCAGTTCACGGATTACAGCCAGTGATTGAGATGCGAATGCTTCATTGAGCTCAATCAGACCTATGTCCGAAAGACGCAATCCCGTTTGCTTCAATACCTTCTTCACCGCCGGAATCGGACCGACGCCCATCAGTTCAGGGGCAACCCCTGCTACGGCAAAACCTGCGACACGTGCCATCGGCTCTACCGACAAATCACGCAGAACGCGTTCGCTAACAATGACAGCTGCCGCTGCACCGTCTGACATTTGGGACGAGTTCGCCGCGGTGACACTGCCTCCCAACCTGAACACAGGCTTTAGTTTTGCCAGCATCTCGATAGTCGAGCCCTCTCTCGGTCCTTCGTCAACTGAAAGCGTTGTTTCCGACGACACTGTATGGCCGTCTGCATAGGAGACTTCGCTTACTGGTACAGGCACGATCTCGTCATCAAACGCTCCGCCGTGTATTGCCGCCAGTGCTTTTTCATGCGAGCGCAGCGCAAAGGCATCCTGATCGTCTCTACTCACCTTGTATTTGGTAGCAACGTTCTCTGCAGTGTTTCCCATGTTGATGTAGACTTCGGGTAATTCTGCAGTAAGCCCAGGATCCGGCGAGAAGAAGAAACCACTCATAGGAACCTGACTCATCGACTCGGCTCCACCCGCAACGACAACATCTGCCGTGCCTGCGGCGATTGCCTGGGACGCCATGACGATTGTCTGCAGTCCCGATGAGCAAAAACGGTTAATTGTGGCGCCGGGCACTGAGTGCGGCAATCCGGATTTCTGTGCGATTATGCGACCCATATTTAATCCTTGCGGGCCTTCGGGCATCGCACATCCTATCAGGACATCGTCTATGCGACTGGCGTCCACGCCAGCACGTTCAATGGCAGATCGCACAGCAATTGCTCCAAGCGCCTCAGGTCTGACGTTACGAAGAAGACCCTTATTTGCTTTTCCGACAGGTGTCCGGACAGTGCTGACAATGAACGCAGCGTTCTTTGCTTCCATTCGTCTAGTTCCTCAATGGCTTGTTCGTTGTCAAAATGTGCTGAATGCGCTCCATCGTCTTTTCTTCCGTAAGCAAACTCATAAACGCTTCTCGCTCGAGTTCGAGCAAATAATCTTCATGCACATCGGAAGGACCGGTCAGCTCTCCGCCACTCATCACGTGTGCTAATTTCGTTGCCAGGTGCAAATCATAGTCGCTTATGTAGTTACCCCACTTGAATTGCGTTGCACCGGCTATCATGGCCGCGGCCGCCGCCTTGCCGAGGACGCGAATTGAGTTTTTCACCGGTGGCGGCAGGTAACCTTTCTCAGACAAGTAGGCTACGCGTTGCTTCGCAACGTGAAATCGCCGTGCTTCGTTCATAACCACTTCTGTACGGTCATCTATAAAACCCATCTCACCAGCTTCGGTGGCACTCGTGGCTACCTTCGCCATGGCAACCGCCTCAAAATACTTCATCAGGAAGGATTGGATTTCACTATCGTACCGGTTCGGTGACTGTTCAGCTGCCCGGGCCGCCAGCCGCATGGTACCACTACCCGCCGGTATTAGGCCTACCCCAAGTTCTACGAGTCCGATATAAGACTCGGCTGCAAGAACCGGATTCGGACAAGCCATAACCATCTCACACCCCCCTCCGAGAATGCGTTGATGACCGCAGACTACAACCGGTTTTTCAGCGTACCTGATTCGCTGAATAGTCGCCTGGAATTGTCCGACATATTGTTCCACCATTTCGAGTTGACCCATGGCGACAGCCATCGCTGCTTCGCCGAGGTTTGCACCGACAGAGAAGTTTGTCCCTTGATTCCCGATTACCATACCGCGGATGTCCGGGTCGTTTTCAATCTTGTCGATTGCTTCATTGATGCCTGCCATCACCTCCTGCCCGAGCGAGTTTGCCTTTGAGCGAAACTCGAAAAGAACTACGTCATCATCGATGTCAATCAGAGCAGACTCTCCGTTCGACCACAGCTCCTTTTTTTGATTCGTGAGAATCGACGCCAGGTCGATCTCGTCTGCGTGTTGTTCGTCGATCTCGAAATCAGACAGATATGGGACGAATGACAACGTTGCGCCATCTGCATCTCTGTAGAAAGACTGGTCGCCACTTTGCATCTCCAGAATCCAGTCCGGAAGCTCAATCGACTGCTTTTGCATATCGGACAACACGGATTCAAATCCGATGGTATCCCAGAGCTCAAACGGTCCCTTCCGCCAACCGAATCCCCAGCGAATGGCCTTGTCGATGTCCGATGGTCGATCGGTTATTTCGGGAATTCGTCGTGCTGAATAGGCGAGCAGATCCAGTGTCGTTTCGCGAAAAAACTGACCGGCCCGCCCCTCGTTTGCCCAGAGTGCCCGCAGCCGTGCATCCAGATCTCCCGCGCTCCTGATGTCATCGAGGTCGGGAAGATTTACCGGCGCGGCGCTCGTGTACTCAAGAGAAACCGGGTCGACACTGAGGATTTCTTTTCCTTCTTTTCGATAGAAACCGGCGCGTGTTTTTGCACCAAGCTTACCCTCGGACACAAGGCGGTTCAGAACATCCGGCACTGCAAATTTATCGACGCTTTCGTCTTCAGGGACCGCATCATGAAGGTTTGAGATTACATGGTGCATGACGTCGAGTCCGACAACGTCTGCCGTTCTAAACGTTGCCGACTTCGGCCTTCCCGTCAGGGGCCCGGTTAACGTATCTATTTCTTCGATCGAAAATGTCCCGTCGGTAAATTGTCGCATCGCTGACAAGATGCCATAGATTCCTATCCGGTTTCCGATAAAATACGGTCGATCCTTGGCGATCACGGTTCCCTTACCGAGATGGAGCCTGGCAAAATCCGTAACCCGGGATAGTACGTCGGGGTGCGTGTGTTCTGTTGGGATTACTTCGAACAGCTTCAGGTACCTCGGCGGATTGAAGAAGTGTGTTCCAAGGAATCTGGACTTGAATGAGTCCGAACAGTCCTCGGCAATCAACGCAATCGGCAATCCGCTGGTGTTGCTCGAGATAACAGTTCCCTGACCTACCGTCGCATCCACGCGCGCAAGAAGCGACTTTTTGATATCAAGCCTTTCGATAACAACTTCGATAACCCAGTCAACATCTGCAATCCGGTCAAAATGCTCATCGAAATTTCCGACAGTAATTCTGTCTATGATGCGCTTCGAAAAAAACGGGTCCGGCTTAAGACGCATTGCAGCTTTCAGGCCTTTCTCGACAATTGCATTTTTGTTGCCGCCATCCTTAGGGGCAATATCCAACAAGTGTACGTGTAGACCTGCGTTAGCCAGATGAGCTGCTATCTGCGAGCCCATGGTGCCTGCACCAAGTACTGCTGCCGATCTAAACGGTCGGAAAGAGTTAGACATATTACTTTCTTTCTCGGGTTGTGTTGTTTTTACTAGTGATGTACTTCAACTTGAGATTCGCTGTTCTCGGTGTACATGGTGTCCACGACATCCTTGTATTTGGCGAAGACTTTACTACGCTTGACTTTCAGGCTCGGAGTCAGCAGGCCAGATTCAGCTGACAAGGTCTCAGGAACAATTACAAATTTCTTTATTGTCGACCAGTGATCCATGCCTGCATTTGCCTCATCGATCAGCGACTGGAACTTGTCTTTGACAATCTTGTGTTCGAGCAGGTCATGATCGGAGATGTCGGGATCCAATCCTTCCGAAATGGCAAACGTGCGGACCATATTTATCTCCGGAAATATTATCGCCGAACAGTATTTGTACGTCGGTCCAAATACTACCGCCTGCTCAATCATCGGATGTGTTGTAAGTCTGTTTTCAAGCGGTTGTGGCATCACGTACTTGCCGGTACTGAGCTTGAACAAATCCTTCTTCCGATCTGTAATCTGCAGGAATCCATCCGGGGTGAACTCTCCGATATCTCCAGTATGGAACCAGCCATCTCCGTCGATTACCTCACGGGTCTTGTCCTCTGATTTGTAGTACCCGACCATAACGTGCGGTCCCCGCGTCACAATCTCACCGTCTTCTGCAATCTTGACCTGTACGCCGGGAATTGGCTCACCGACCGTTCCCGCCCGGTTCCTTCGGGGCCGGTTGAATGTGATCACCGGACTAGTCTCTGTCAGTCCATATCCCTGAAGAATATTAATGCCTGCAGCAGCAAAGACGTTTGCGATCTCGGCACTGAGGCTTGCACCGCCGGCAATTATCCACTCAACGCGTCCACCGACAGCCTCTCTCCACTTCGAGAATACAAGCTTGTCATATACTCGCAGGCGCACTTTTAATCCGCGATCCGGCTCTTTTCCCAACTCGTATTCACGGGCCGCATTCAATGCTGCGGTGAAGATCTTCCTTCGCAGAGGGTTTAGCTCCATACCCTTCTGGAGAATCTTGGCATAGACCTTTTCAAGAACCCGCGGTACTGTTGCGAAAACCGTTGGCTTGACCTGTCTCAATCCCTCGCTGATATGATCGGTATCAATGAAGAACACGCTGGTGCCGGAGTGCAGATATCCATATTGGAGCGTTCGCGCAAATACGTGCGTCAGTGGGAGGAACGATATTGCGACCTCGTGCTTGCCACCGGGCTCATACATTGGCAGACCGGAGAAAGAGGTCAAGCCGTTGAAGGAAATATTCTCGTGCGTAAGAACCACACCTTTAGGGTTCCCTGTTGTACCGCTTGTGTAAATGATGGTGGCAACATCATGAGGTTTGACTTCTGCGACCAGTCGGTCACCAAAGCCTGGTTCTGATGCAACCATCTCGCTGCCCTTGTCCATTACGGATGCAGCCGTGTGTACCCGCACCCTGCTCCTCAATCCTTCCACCCCATCAAACTCTTCCTCAAAAACAATAACGTCTTTGAGGTGCTTCATTTTCGAAAGTACCGGCGCAAGTGTTGCGAGCTTCTCGCCATCAGACACGAAGATGGCAGATACCTCGGCATGTTTAAGCACATACTCTATGGCTTCGTTCGTGTGTGTCAGATAAATAGGCACATCGATGACGCGTGCCAGGAGGCATGCCATATCTGCAAGGCAGAAGTCGACGTCGCTTTCCATGTACAGACCAATCCGGGCACCGGGCTTAATACCAATCTTGATTAAACCGGCAGCGAGTGCAACTGACTGTTCCTTAAAACCCTTTATGGAGACACTTCGCCATGCCCCATCGCGCCGATCGTTGAGAAAATCATCATTCGAATAGGCGGCGTCTGCTTCCCAGAGTAGTCCGGGAAGTGATTTTCCGAGAAACGCTTTTCCAGTTCCCGGTGGTGCGGTGTAAATCTTTGAGTTCATTTCGCTATAGATTTACTACGATGACTTCAGGTTCGGATTAGATATACCGGCAATAATTATCTCTATGGTCCCGGTTACAAGACGATTTCGCTGGAGTGTCTTGTCGATTCGTTGGGCAATTATCAGCGTCACGACACCATGCAGCGTAGCCCAGATCGTGTTGGCAGTCAGGGCCACATCACCAATGACGAACCGCTCCTCCGCGATCCCCTTCTCGAGGGCTGATGCAATAATCGCAATGTTTCGTCGAGCTTTTCGATACTTGGGTGCCGGATACCGGGATCCGGTATCCGGATGCAGAACGAACATCACTTCGTAATACTCCGGATTCGTCAAACCAAATTCGACAAATGCATTACAAATCGCACGGAGAACGTTGTCGGCGCTGGCGTTGACCCTCGATGCCTCCTCAAGGTATCGGTTCAACCGTTCCATGCCCTCGTCAATCAGAGTGTAAAAAAGGTCATCCTTGCCAGAAAAGTGCAGGTATATGCTGGTCGCTGAGTATCCGATCTTCCTCGCAATGCGTCGCATTGAAAGGCTTGAGTACCCATCCGAAACCATCAGGTGTCGTGCCGCATCCAGAATTTGCGTCCGGAGATCATCATCCGGATGCAATCCTGCCTGACTGTCTGTTAAGGTGCCGCTCTCCATTAGATCTACGAAGTTGATAACCAGTACTCATTACCAACTTAACAGTGTTAAGTAAAATAAGATCCGCCTTTTTCATCGTATAGTCAACGGTTCGTCAATTTACTGGAGGGGGTCAGCGTAACTCTTCGCCATGGCGCCCGGGGCAACAAAAAAAGGGTCGCAACTCGCGTCACGACCCCTCGATACCAAAACTGGTGCTCGCGTGCTAAATCTGTTTCAGTGAAACGTTACCAACACCGCTTCTGAGGACGAGATCGGGTCCTCCACCGTTAATGTCCCCGGCGAATGACTTTGACATCCACTTACCCTCTACCCGAAGCGGAAAGTCTGTTGAGCACGAGCCAACTTTGGCCGACGCATCCACGTTGACGGAAATATCGTCCGCAAGGTATGCCGTAACATTACCTGCTCCGGTCATGAGGTTCGAGTCCTTGTCCGGTTGGCGTGTTATGCGCGCCGAGATATTGCCAGCGCCCGTATGAGCGTTCAGCTCACCTCGGACGTCGCCGATCATGATATTGCCCGCTCCCGCTCGAACATCCATCCCGCCATCCACGCTGCTGACGGAAATGTTGCCGGAGCCTGTCGATATTTCTACTCCACCCCGGATATGACCAATGTCGACATTGCCAGCGCCGGTCCGGATGTCTATATCACCTTCTATACTTTCTGCTCGAATGTTGCCCGCACCCGATGTTACCTCGACATCATAGTCCTGCGGTATAAGAACTGTGACGGTCATTCGAAATCGGTTTTTGTCCCGCCAGCGTTTCCAGTTCCACGCATCATCGTCGAATCGTGATTCGAGAGATACATCATCACCATCGTGATCGAAGTTCAATTCATGTGCTTCGAGCATTTCCTTTGCCTCTGCCCGTGAATCAACCCCGATGATTCGAACAACCTCGATCATTACTTCGTTGTTGGAGCCGATCCTGACTTCTACGTCTCCACGATCGAGATCCAGGTACAGTGACCCGCCCGGACGAACTTCAAATGTTTTTTTGATAGTGTCCTTTATGTCGACATCAGGCTTGTCCGCCGCAGATACCGTATCGGAAGCTGCGATCAGAAAAAGTCCTGCGAGGACAAGGCTTGGGATTCGAGTGAAGCCGTTCATAACGCTCAGCGGTTTTTGTGAACTATCCTGTGTGTGGTTTTCCTTTCGCAGGCTACGGAATGTTTGAGTCAGTGTTGCATATCCCGTCCTGCAAGCTAAAATAAGCGGATTATTCGGCTGTTCTGACGGCTCTAAAACCGTAGGCACGGTGTGGGTCGGCCCCCGACCATCCGCCATAACGGCGGAAACTGACTGGACTGTATGGATTAAACTCGTGTGCCAGTACGCCATCCCCGTAGAAGCCACCACCCCGATAACCGTGACCTTCCTTACCTGAGTATGTGTGTGGCCAATCTGCATTGTCTGCATCGCCCCGATATGATGTATTGCCGTCCCCGTGCGAGCCAGCAAAGGTTCGTCCATCTTCTGAGCCGATGGTTATCACCCGTTCCCAGACGCTGCCTGCGAGATCCATGACCCAGTAGTACGATGCACCGTATCTGGCACGCGTCTCGTCGGATCTATTCGCCTCGTCAACTTCTCCCAATGTGACTGTGTCGCCATCTTGCGTAACTATCCGGGCGATCTCAAGTCGATCAGCCGTGCCCCACGGAAAGGCTCCCTCAATTGGTTTTTCCGGTCCACGAGAGGCTTTCTCGAACTCGAGTTCAGTCATCGGTCGCAAAGCTGCCCAATCGGCGAAAGCAAGTTGATCGTCCCAGGTTGCATAGTTCATCGGTCGGTCCGGTGACGTTGTCTCGTAGCTGCCGGACTGCAAGCGTATCGAACCTCGATTTGAATAGTAGGACCTACCCATAAACGACACTCGATTGTACGTGCCTTCATCGGGAAGCGTGTTCAACATGGCAGCATACTGGCCCTGTGTCATTTCATACTTCATGATGTAGAAGCCCGTCGAGCCTTTCGGAAATGCCCGGGGCAAGCTGCCTGTCGCATCTCCGGTGTATTCGCCTTGTGCGTAAGAGAGGTTACCGGCTTGCGATCCAACGTTGATTTCTGACTCGTCCACGATCCGATAATAGTCTCGTGGATTCCCGTCATTGTCGGATGTGTAGAAAGATCCGAAGGAAACGGCTTTCGGGGACGGCTCGCCCGCGTAGAAAGCGCCACCCGGAATGTAAACCATTTCGACGCCGTAGAAAGTAATCGTTCCGCGGAATGTGTCAGTTGAGTTGTTGTCGAAGTCAACTCGGACTCTGGTTCGAACATCACCGTTGAACCCGGAAGGAGGAATGAGCCAGAATCCAGTCTGGTCACCTGCCATGCGGACCATGCCCGGTGAAGAGGTGTCACCAGGTATGACGCTCACCTGTCCGATTGGAATGTGACTAAAGCCTCCCCCGTCTTGTACACCCTTTGCGAATACCCACGCGGCGTCGTGATTTCTGGAACTATTCCAGCCGTTTTTCCAGGAGATCTCGACGATCGCATAAGGCGCAGCATCGGAATCCCGTTCTTGCACAATCAGAACCGTCTTGACAGCGAGGTCTTCGGCACTGGCATTCACAGGATACGTAGAAACAAGACCCAAGGTAATGGCAAACGATGTTATGAAGCGGAGCATCGGTCGTTCAGTTATGTGAGACTGAACATCATTACGAAGTGCCACGCTGTATTGATTCGTTTTTATGCGATGGATCTAGAACTTCGTGAGCAGCAGCAGAAGTGCTCGATCGAACCGGGACTCAATTCCGCGACCCATCGATTCCCTATTTCCATCGTCCGTTAATGAACACCCAGCCATTGCCTCTTTGAGTCCAGTATCCTGCCACCCATCCCTTCTTGCCGCGCGGAGGTACGATCCAGTGTCCCTTGACCCAGACATATCTCGTCTTGCTCCAGTTCCAGTGACCCGGTATCCATACATGGCGACGCGTCGGCCTGACGGATCTAATTTCAACTCGTCTGACAGGAGGCCGTTTTTTCACCACAACGACTTTTGCTTGCTGCCCCGATGGGACAACCACTGTCGCCGATGACTGCGCAGCGGGCCCGCTGGCGACGCACCCTGTTGCCAGGAATAGCATCGTGGCGAAAGCGCCTGCCAGAGTTATTTGTTTATGTCTCATTTCTTCCACCGTACATTTTTTTGTTGTTCTGTAACGGGATATGGACGGTGTGAGTTGACCCGGGATTCCGACGAGACTGTGTCAATAGTGTGGCAATTATGAGACATAGCTGTGGCGGCCTGATATCTCCCGGAGAGATATTCAGCAACACGGTAGAACAAACCTCAGCCCGGAATAACGCAACAATGCCCCGGCAGCATTCAGCTACCGGGGCATTGCGTTACCCGTTTGTATTTCGAGACTCTAACCGGCTTCGACTGTTACATCAACTCCGGGCGTGGACTTACTCGGTGACGATTCACCGTTGCCACCCGCCATCGCTGCCTGCAGCTCTGCGAGTTCTTTCTTCGATCCAACTACGAGATCGCTGAATTTACGCAGACCAGTACCGGCAGGGATAAGGTGACCGACGATGACGTTCTCCTTGAGCCCGAACAGTTGATCGGTCTTCGCATGGATAGCAGCGTCTGTCAAGACCTTGGTCGTTTCCTGGAACGATGCTGCCGAAATAAACGACTCTGTCGACAATGCAGCCTGTGTGATTCCGAGAAGGATCGGTTCTGCAACCGCCGGCTCCGTCTCCCGAACCTGCACTTGAGTCTTGTCGCCTCGTTTCATCTCAGAGTTCGTTTCGCGAAGGCGTCTGCGGTCTATCAGACCGCCGATGCCAAGACCAGAGTCACCCGGATCGGTGATGACAAACTTGTCATGCAGGTTGTCATTCATCTCTTCCAACGCAAAGCGGTCGATGTACTCTCCTTCCAGAAGGTTCGTATCACCTGGATCCACAACGCGGACTTTCTGCATCATCTGACGAACAATCGTTTCGATATGCTTGTCATTAATTGTCACACCCTGGAGTCGGTAGACCTCCTGGACCTCGTTCACGAGGTACTCCTGGACGGCTTTCGGCCCGAGAATACTAAGAATATCCTGCGGTGATACCTGCCCGTCCGAGAGCTGCTCACCTGCTCGAACGAAATCATTCTCGTGCACGAGAAGGTGCTTCGTCAGAGGTACGAGGTAGGTTCGCGATTCAGAATCATCACGACTCGTAACGATAACCTCCTGCGATCCACGCTTTCGTCCACCAAAACTGACGACGCCGTCGATTTCAGAAACAATGGCTGGATCACTCGGGGTACGAGCTTCAAACAACTCGGTAACCCTCGGGAGACCACCCGTAATGTCCCTTGTTTTAGCAGTCTGCCGCGGAATCTTGATAAGAATCTGGCCAGCAGTTACTGAGTCGGACTCGTCCACCTGAATCCTCGCTCGAATCGGGAGCGGATATTCACGAACGTTGCCCTTGCTCTCGACAAGAATCGCAGGAGTCAGATTTCGTTCTTTCGAATCGATGATGACTTTCTCCTTGTGACCAGTTTGCTCGTCTGATTCTTCGCGATATGTCGTGCCGTCAATGATATCCTGGAACCGGATTGTCCCGGCTACTTCGGAAAGGATGACACTGTTGTATGGATCCCACGTTGCCAGGACGTCATTCTTCCCGACCTTCTTCTTGTTCGAAACCAGCACCTCCGCGCCGTACGGTACAACGTAAGAAATCAGGTCCCGGCTCTTGTCGTCCGGATCCAGAATGGCGATCTCACCCTGACGGGAAAGAACTACTTCCTTGGTCTCTTCGCCATCGTTGAATGAGACTGTCCGGAGATTTCTGAACGAGATCTTACCGGCAAACTTAGTCTGAATTGTACTTTCTGCCGAGATACGGCTAGCAGTACCACCGATGTGGAAGGTTCTGAGCGTAAGCTGCGTGCCAGGCTCACCAATCGATTGTGCGGCTATCACACCAACCGCCTCTCCGTCACCGACGAGCTTGCCTCGACCCAGGTTTCTGCCATAACAGAGGGAGCATACACCACGGCGAGCTTCGCACGTCAACACCGATCGGATCTCGACGACCTCGATAGAAGTCTCGGAAATCTGTCGTGCTTTTTCCTCGTCGATCATCTCGTTGGCTTCAACGATCATGTCGCCGGTCAACGGATCGGTCACATCGTGAACCGACACTCGACCGAGGATTCGATCGGCGAGCGGCTCAACAACCTCTTCGTTGTCCTTGAGCGCAGAGATCCGGATACCACGGAGGGTACCGCAATCGTAATGCTGTACCGTGACATCCTGGGCCACATCTACAAGGCGCCGCGTGAGGTACCCCGCATCTGCAGTCTTGAGTGCCGTATCGGCAAGACCTTTACGTGCACCGTGCGTCGAGATAAAGTATTCGAGAACCGAGAGACCCTCCTTGAAATTGGAGATAATCGGATTCTCAATAATCTCTCCGGCAGATCCAACAAGACTCTTCTGTGGCTTTGCCATGAGTCCGCGCATCCCGCCCAGCTGACGAATCTGCTCTTTCGAGCCACGAGCACCGGAGTCGGCCATCATATAGATAGCGTTGAATCCACTTCGATCATTTTTCAATGTATCGAAGAGAACTTCCGAGACCTTGTTGTTCGTCCGCGTCCAGATATCGATAACCTGATTGTATCGTTCATTCTCGGTAATGAAGCCCATCTCGTAATTTCCACGAGCTTTTTCGACTTCTGTCGATGCTTCATCAATGAGTACTTCCTTTGCATCCGGGACAACAATGTCCGAGAGCGAGAATGTCAGACCAGCGGTTGTGGCGCTTTCAAATCCAAGCTTTTTGATGTCGTCAAGGAACGTGCTGGTTTCGGCAAACCCTGTGACACTCAGAACGCGCGCGATAATTGATCGCAGGTTCTTCTTGGTCAACACCTCGTTGATGTACCCGACACCGTCCGGTACCACTTCGTTGAAGAGAACCCGACCAGTGGTTGTATCAAGAAGCTCACCTGTTTCGTCACGAACTTTGATTCGCGTGTGGAGCTCGATGATGTCGTGGTCGTATGCCTGTCGCGCTTCAGCCAGACTGCTGAACCGCTTCATGTCTTTGTCTTCTTCGTGGCCCGACTTCGTCGTGTAGTACAGTCCCAGGACCATGTCCTGTGTCGGAACCGCAATTGGTCCGCCATGTGCAGGACTGAGGATGTTGTGACTGGACAACATCAGTAGCATTGCCTCAAGGCACGCATCATGACTTAGAGGAACGTGAACCGCCATCTGGTCACCGTCGAAGTCCGCGTTAAACGCAGTACATACGAGCGGGTGCAAGCGAATCGCTTTACCCTCGATGAGAACAGGCTGGAATGCCTGGATACCAAGACGGTGGAGCGTCGGCGCACGGTTGAGAAGAACGGGACGTCCGGAGATTACCTTCTCAAGAATGTCCCAGACCTCGGCAGTTCGTCTGTCTACAACCTTCTTCGCACTTTTTACCGTCTTTACAATCCCTCGCTCGATCAGCTTGCGAATGACAAACGGTTTGAAGAGCTCAACGGCCATTTCTTTTGGAAGCCCGCACTGATGCAGACCCAACTCGGGGCCCACAACGATCACGGAACGACCGGAATAGTCAACTCGTTTTCCGAGCAGGTTCTGTCGGAATCGGCCTTGCTTCCCTTTGAGCATATCCGACAGCGACTTGAGCGCTCGATTAGAGTCTGACCGGACGGCATTCGCTTTTCGGCTGTTGTCAAATAGCGAATCAACCGCTTCCTGCAGCATTCTCTTCTCATTTCTGAGAATAACTTCCGGCGCCTTGATGTCAATCAGCCGCTTCAATCGGTTGTTGCGGATAATTACACGGCGATACAGATCGTTCAAATCTGAAGTAGCAAAACGACCACCTTCCAGAGGAACGAGAGGGCGCAGTTCAGGCGGAATAACAGGAATGACTCGCATAACCATCCACTCGGGACGGTTTTCCATCTTGCGATTTGCTTCGCGGAATGCCTCGGTTACCTTCAGGCGCTTGAGTGCTTCCTGCTTTCGCTGCTGACTCGTTTCCGTTTTTGCCTGGAATCGAAGAGCCTGTGACTGCGGTTCAAGATCAAGTCGCTTGAGGAGTTCTTCAACTGCTTCTCCTCCAATTTTAGCGATGAACTTGTCCTTGTCGTCATCGTCAAGACGGTTGTTGTCTTCACGGATCTGATAAAGAATATTGAAATACTCGTCTTCAGTCAGAAGCTGTCTTGGTTCAATACCAAGTTTCTCTGCGGAACCCGCCTGGATAACGACGTAGTTCTCGTAGTAGATGACTCGCTCGAGCTGTTTTGACTTGAGTCCGACGAGGTGTCCGATCTTGTTCGGCAGCGTCTTGAAGTACCAGATGTGTACGACAGGAACACTCAGTGTTATGTGACCGGCTCGCTCACGTCGTACCGACTTCTGTGTTACTTCCACTCCACAGCGATCGCAGATAATGCCTTTGTAGCGAATACGTTTGTACTTGCCGCAGTGGCATTCCCAGTCCTTGACCGGTCCAAAGATCTTCTCACAAAAAAGACCATCCTTTTCCGGTTTAAACGATCTGTAGTTGATCGTTTCAGGCTTAAGCACTTCACCATAAGACCGTTCAAGCACCGATTCCGGTGAAGCCAGACTAATCGTGATGTTACCGAAGTTCTTTTTAATCTTTTGCGTTTTACCGTAAGGCATGCGCTTTTCCCTCTATGCTGAAGGTTCCGCCGCACAAAGTGCGACGAGCGGATTGCTCCGCATCTTGTTAATCCAGTTTTACTTCCAGTCCCAGACCCTGAAGCTCGCGTACAAGTACGTTGAAGCTTTCAGGTATCCCGGCCTCTGGCATGTTCTCGCCTTTCACGATGCACTCATACGCGCGCGATCGACCCTGCACATCATCTGACTTATATGTCAGCATTTCCTGCAAGACGTTTGCTGCTCCGTATGCATACAACGCCCAGACTTCCATCTCACCGAGTCGCTGGCCACCAAATTGTGCTTTACCACCCAACGGCTGCTGCGTGATAAGACTGTATGGTCCGATCGATCGGGCATGAATCTTGTCCTCTACAAGGTGGCTCAACTTGAGCATGTAGATCTGGCCTACTGTCGTCTTCTGATCAAACGGCTTGCCGCTCAGTCCATCAAACAACTGGGCACGGCCATCCATGGGCAGACCGGCTGCTTCGAGCTCAGTCTGGATATCTTCCATCGATGCGCCATCGAAGATCGGCGTCGCATACTTCTTGCCGAGTTTGTATCCAGCCCAGCCAAGAAGTGTCTCGAAAATCTGTCCGAGATTCATTCGCGAAGGAACACCCAACGGGTTGAGAACGATATCAACCGGCGTCCCGTCGTCCAGGAACGGCATGTCTTCCATCGGAACGATCTTGGCAATGACACCCTTGTTTCCGTGGCGTCCAGCCATCTTGTCGCCAACCTGAATCTTGCGCTTCTTGGCAACATAAACCTTTGCCAACTGCACGATTCCCGGAGGAAGCTCGTCTCCCATCTGTACCTGGTGCATTACACGCTTGGACACACCATTCACGTGTCGATGCTGAGCCTGGTAATTCCGGATCAATGACTGGATCCGACCATTGAGATCTTCCGAGTTCGAGAAGTTCGAACGGGATGAAATGGTAAACGGATCGACGTCGTTGAAATCAGATCGTGTTACCTTGGTGCCTTTTTCAGCAATGACCTGTCCTTCTCGATCGTAGATCTCATCTGCAGTTTTACCACGAGCGATCTTTTCAATCCTCTCCCAGAATGAGTCGCGTAAGGCATTCAGGTCATCCTCGAGCTTGACTTCAATTTCAGCAATACGCTTCTGCTCTACCTTTTTCGAGGCAGGGTCGAGTTTCCTGCGGCTGAAGAGCTTGGTATCGATAACGACACCTTTCATCCCAGGAGGAGCTTTCAGCGAAGCATCTTTCACATCGCCGGCTTTATCACCAAAAATCGCCCGAAGAAGTTTTTCTTCCGGTGTCGGGTCGG
>JABDKO010000272.1 GCA_013002165.1 Rhodothermales bacterium
TCTGTTGTCTCCTGATGGATCTGTAGAAACAAGCTTTCTGTACGAGGAACGCGATAATCTTTACTGGCCTGTCGGGAATCACATGGTTATGCCGGCCCGTACCTATAAACTGCATGTAGATATTCCCCGATCTTCCGAACCGCTTACTGCGACCACGATCGTTCCAGGAGATTTTGAGATTCTCGAAGCTGCCCCGGACTCGGTTTTGTATCAGGATGACGTGCAGTTCGAAGTGAATGTCACAGAAAGCGCGTATCCGGGCCGCCAGGCGGTTTATGTCTTCTCTGTTGAATCGCTGGACCCGACCGCTGATAACCTGACACCGTTTTATCGAGAAGTAATTAATCCTGATGAGAATCCCGAAGACATCGAGGATGTCATCGTCAACGAGTCGTTTGTGATCAACGAGGCGAACTTTGAAATACACCCGGATGGGACATACTCGATTAAACTACCGTGGCTTGCCGTTGCGTTCTATGGTCCGAATGACATCGTGGTAAATACACTCGATGACAACATGTTTGACTTCGTTCGATCACACACGGTTCAGCAGGGTGGGTCAACGTTTTCGCCGGGTGAGATACCAAATGTCATTGACCAGGTCCAGGGTGGTACAGGAGTCTTCGGGAGTATTACTCGCCGAACCGCAGAAGTCTTTATAAAGGATAGAGAGCTTTAAGAAGCGAACGATTCACCCAGTAAATCGGTGATTTCGGCAAGCATCATAGCCGTCGCTCCCCAGACCTCATTACCGCTGATGTCAAAGTAGGGCACCTTGACCCGCAGATCACGGATTTGCCTGACCCCTTCGCGAGCGTTTCCAGGGTCGACGAGCGATGCAAATGGAGCCATCAGGACATCTTCCACTTCAGTAGTGTCAACGGTCCAGCTGACGTCATCAGTCAGTACGGCAAGATAGGGATGCACGCAAAAGTTGGACGGTGGAATGAATAGCGGCGTCAACGCTCCGGCGACCTTGTATGCGCTCGGCAGAACCCCGATCTCCTCAAAGGTCTCTCTCATTGCTGCCTGGACATGGGTTTCTCCAAACTCACATTTGCCTCCCGGGAAAGAGATCTGCCCTCCATGCGTATTTAGTTCTGGTCGACGGATCGTCAATACGAAAGACGGCTCGACACGGATGTCAACGATTGCAAGTACACCGGCCTGTCGACAATCCCTTCCATGTACGCCGTGAATGTCGGGGTCGCGTCTGTGAAATGGAGCCATCCTCAGATGCGCCCCATGCCCGGGAAGGACATCGCGAAGACGATGTCTCAGGAGCTCGTACAACTGTCCGGGATCTGAATGATTCATTTGCAGCGAAGACTAACGATCAAATCTGAAGTTACTGAATTCCTGTGATTGTGAGATCAGTACTGTGTAGTACCTGGACCTCCGCTTCAGCCTGACGTTACCCTCGACCTGTCGGCTCACCGGCGTGTCCAGCTGACCGACCGACATGTAGTCTGTTGTGACAACAAAACTCTGAGCTCCTTCACTGCCGCTGACAATGGCCCGCGTCCGCAGGAGCTGCCTTGAATCACGTGCAAACCAGAAAGTGAGTCTTTCAAGATTCATTCTCCGGTCGTTCTGGACGACCTCAAGTCTCAATGCATCGACACCGTCAATAGTTTCGGGAGTAACGGATGAAACGGGCGACATCCGTTCAAGCAGACCGGGGCGGGGTCGAATCTGAGATACCATCTCACCGATCTGATTCCTGGTATTGGTATGCCAGCGATTCTTTACTTCATCGAGTCGCGCCGCCGGAACATCCTGGCCATTCAACCTTGCCGAAATCGACCGCCGCCAGACTCTCTGTCCAAACGGTGTCTCTCGTACATTGCTTTGCAACTCGAGAGTCGGTGACCCAAACGGTGCATCGATCTTCCACGTAGACATTTCATCGTAAAAGAGTGTATCAACGCTGGCAAGTGCTGTCCGTTGCTTCACGAACCATGAGCGCAATAGCGTTTCATGGTCCGGTAGCCGCTGACCGAATGATGGCAGCGCCCACAGACATAAGCCTATTATTGATATTATTTTACGATGATGCATTCGCGATGCGTACTAATCCTCTTAGTGATCGGCTATTGTATGAGTTAACTGGATCCCGGGATGTCACGATTGTGTGACGGATGTGTTTGATTTTATCAGATCAGCTGTCTCACCGATATTGAACAGGTATATTTGGTCGAGTATTCCGTCCAAGTATAACAAAATGAACAAATCTGCGAACGTAATGCAAAATGCCAGAATACTCCTGGTCGAGGACGATGCCGAATTATCTGACCTGGTCAGGGGACGTCTCGTCGACTCGGGCTACAACGTCGAGGTCGCCGAAGATGGCACAAATGCGCTAGAAAAAGTTGCTGCCTCCGTCCCCGACCTGGTGCTTCTGGACGTGATGCTGCCGGGCCTCGACGGACTTGAAGTATGCAGGCGGATTCGATCCGACCATCCGTTGCTCTACATCATCATGTTGACTGCCAGAACATCGGAAATGGATCGCGTTGTCGGGCTGGAAGTAGGTGCCGACGATTACGTCACAAAGCCCTTTAGCCTTGACGAACTCATCGCCCGGGTTCGTTCCGCACTCAGGAGGATAAGATTAACTGCTGAAACCACGAACGTTGACGACGGTGAAGAAAGCACCCTGGATTTCGGTGCAATTCTGATCGATCCGATCCGGCGTGAGGTCAAGCTGAATGGATCTCTTCTGCACCTGACCGTTCGCGAATATGATTTACTGCTTTTCATGGCAAGAAATCCCGGCAGGCCATTCAGCCGCATGCAGCTCCTGGAGAAGGTGTGGGATATTCATTACGAGGGCTACGACCGGACAGTCGACTCCCATGTTCAACGACTTCGTGCCAAAATCGAAGCTGATCCTGCCGACCCTTTCTTCATTCGAACCGTCTGGGGTGTGGGATACAAATTTGAAGTTGATCCCGTAGAGGCATGAGCGATGTGACCAAAAGTCTCCCACGCTCCGATCTCAAGAATTCGGTCTTCTGGCGCCTTGCAGGAATTCTCATCGGCGCGCAGGTGGCAATTGGAGTTTTTGCTCTTCTATTCAGTGCACTCTTCGCGTACAACGAAAGCCTGGGGCTGATCGAAAGTAGTGTGCGGCTGCAGCTTGACCGACTGGCTGAGGAAGTTGAGTTCCGGTCCAACCTTGATTTCGGGATAGATCAGCTGCCTCCCGATTTGATCGTCGACATGTCTACCCGTTTCCCTGATCCTATCAAGATTGTTGATCGTGATGGGAATCTGGTTAACATCGTGATGCCCGATCCGGTCGTATTCTCTTTACCTCCTTCAAACCCCGAAAGGTTCAGACTCCCTGACGATATTGACGACCTCATCTACAATGACGATATCACGGTTGTTTTAAGCGCGGAATCCGGCGACAGCTGGGGTGTTGCACCGGTGTACGACAGGAGTGGCCTTGTCGCGGGAGCGATTGTTGTGCAACCTCTGGACCAGACCAAGAGATTTGAGCTGGCTGGTGCAAGACGTGCGTACATACGGGCACTGATTATTGTAACGCTTGTTGCCGGGGTGCTCGCCCTGATAATCGGGGCACTCTTCACGTGGCGCCTCATAAAGCCTCTTCGTCGCTTCGCGGACAGAGTAGAACGCATACGGGATGGTGATTTCAAGGCGCGGGTTGAGGAATACTCTACCGACGAGTTTGGCCGACTGGCTGAATCGATCAACGAAATGGCGGGCCACGTAGACAAAAGTTTCGAGGCATTGAAATCTGCTGACGCACTACGGCGCGAGCTGGTTGCCAATGTCGGCCATGATCTCCGTACCCCGCTCACGGCGATACGAGGTTATGTTGACGAGGCCCGTCGAGCACTTGACGAAGGCGATCTTGAGCGCTCCGTTGAAGCCCTGAATATTGCATCCGATCAGGGGAAATACATCACCCAGCTTGTCGAAGATCTGTTTGAGTTGTCGGTACTCGATAATGCTTCGTCATCGTTGCGAATAGAGCCGGTACCGATCACCGAGTTGTTGAACGAAAGTGCTCGATCTCATCGCGGCTTGTTTGAGGAAGCAGGTGTTGACTTCAGGATAGACACAGACGTTGAACTGCCGATCATCGAAGCAGACGGAGTACGGCTATTGCGACTGTTAGACAATCTGCTATCCAATGCCCGCAACCATGTTCAGAGAGGAGGGACGGTGTGGTTGACTGGTAAGCTGGATAAAGACTTCGTGGTTATTTCGGTAAAAGATGATGGCGCAGGAATGACCGCGGAAGACTCTGCAAGTATTTTCGACAGGTACTATCGCGGCGAAGGACCACGGACCCGTGGGTCCAGGGGAACAGGCCTCGGGCTACCAATCAGCAGGGCGATCGCCGACGCACACAACGGTACCCTCGAGGTGGAAACGGAGGAAGGTGTCGGTAGCACGTTTACGGTTAGACTCCCGGTTGTCTTGTGGCATCCGGAATAGGACGTCCTGAATCAAAAAAAACGGCCCGCAACTTGATGAGCTGCGGGCCGTGAGACGATGAAATCGCAAGTGGTGTACTTAGTCCACTTTGATTCTCCTCGGTTTGCTTTCTTCCGCTTTTGGTACGGTAACAATCAAGACGCCGTTGTCATAGCTCGCGCTGATGTTCTCGGGGTTGACTGCCTTACCAAGCGTAAATGATCGTGAGAAACGGCCAAACTGCCGTTCGTATCGATACAAGTTGCCATCTTCTGCTTTTTCTTCAAAGACGCGTTCACCGGTGATACCGAGAACGCCATCATGGAAGCTGATGTCAATGTCATCTTTCGACATTCCTGGAATATCCAGTTCAACAGTAAACGAGTTCTCGTTTTCTGTAATGTCTGCTCTCGGAGACCAATTCCCGAGGTCAAGGTCGGGACGGTTCTCTCTTGGCAGGAATGAGTCGAAGAGACGGTCGAATTCGCTCTGGAGATGACGTAGATCTCGGCCACGATTTAGTTTGATCAATCCGTTCATTGTAGTATCTCTTTAAATCTGTTTGGTTACACAACCTGCCAGAAGAGTGTACAACAGGTATGCCAACACGGAATCGATGACAAAACGATATACAAACGAATCGCCAGGCCCACTTCTACGACAATCCAACAGCCATACTCAGAAATTCTGTCGGACTAGGCCCGGATGAATTACGCCCAATTGGCGCGCCGTCTGAAAAAGTGTCACATGTTAGGAATTGGGAACTGGGAACTAGGAACTAGGAACTAGGGAATTAGGAAAAGGCCAAATCTCAACATACCCTGTCTCCTATCTCCTATCTCTTATCTCCGCCGGCACTATCGTGCCTTCAGCCACGCCGAAGCCGACCCGATAGCCATCGCCTTGACAGTATC
>JABDKO010000273.1 GCA_013002165.1 Rhodothermales bacterium
CTAATGTTCATGTTGGTCCTGACTTGCGTCGAGGACTTGTAGATCTGAATGGAACCGGTGAAGTGGTGGGTGGCATAGTCGTCATGCGCTATGGAGAAAATGCTCTTGCGACTATCGATGCAGTCAAGGCCAAGCTCGAAAGTATCCGAAACGGGCTTCCTCCCGGAGTTTCAATCGAACCGGTTTACGATCGGTCCGGCTTGATCAAACGGGCCATAGGCAATCTCACATTCAAACTACTCGAGGAAAGCTTAGT
The DNA here is from genome assembly GCA_013002165.1 of Rhodothermales bacterium. GTDB lineage: Bacteria > Bacteroidota > Rhodothermia > Rhodothermales > JABDKH01 > JABDKO01. The sequence continues at coordinate 257 of JABDKO010000273.1, forward strand.
CGTCGCTCTAATTACTATTCTTTTCTTGCTGCACTTGCGTAGTTCGTTCGTTGCCATTGTAACACTTCCATTAGGCATCCTGATTGCATTCATTGTCATGAATGCGCAAGGACTGAACGCTAACATCATGTCCTTGAGCGGGATTGCAATCGCTATCGGTGCGATGGTAGATGCGGCAATCGTGATGATAGAAAACATGCACAAGCACCTCGAGCGAGATGCGGGCAAAAAAGATCACTGGCAGATTGTCCTTGACGCTTCCAAAGAGGTTGGCCCGGCTCTCTTCTATTCGTTGCTAATCATTACGCTATCATTCCTCCCTGTATTTGCGCTCGAAGCGCAAGAGGGTCGTCTGTTCAAACCGCTTGCGTTTACCAAAACTTATGCAATGGCTGCGGCTGCATTGCTGGCTGTGACTCTTGTGCCTGTTCTGATGGGCTACTTCGTACGCGGCAAAATAATTCCGGAACACAAGAACCCTATCAATGTGTTCCTCCTTCGAATTTACGATCCTATCATACATTTCGTCCTTCGTTTCAGGTGGAGCACTATCATTGTCGCGATCATCGTCGCAGTAGGTACCGTCTTTCCGTTCCAGCGCCTTGGATCCGAATTCATGCCTCCGTTGAATGAGGGTGATCTGCTGTACATGCCGACTACCGATCCAGGAATTTCGATCACCAAGGCAAAGGAGCTGCTCCAACAGACGGATCGAATAATTGCGAGCTTCCCTGAGGTACATCGCGTATTTGGAAAAGCAGGCCGGGCAGAGTCGGCAACAGACCCGGCGCCTTTGTCGATGTTTGAGACGACGATTACGCTCAAACCTGAAGATGAATGGCGTACTGGAATGACCGTCGAGAAGCTTGTTAGAGATCTCGATGACGCGATACAGTTTCCCGGATTGACTAACGCATGGACAATGCCCATCAAGACACGCATTGATATGCTGTCCACCGGTATCAAAACACCCGTCGGAGTCAAGGTAATGGGTCCCGAACTAGATCAGCTTTCGGAGCTCGGCCAACGAATAGCCGCAATATTGTCGGATGTACCCGGAACGCAAAGTGCCTTCCCTGAAAAGTCGGTCGGAGGCAATTTTTTAGACTACCGGATCAAGAGAGGCGAGGCTGCGCGATATGGCTTGACTGTTGGTGATGTGCAGGACGTAATAATGTCTGCAATAGGCGGTATGAATATCACAAGTACGGTCGAGGGACTTGAACGATACCCGATCAATGTGAGATACAGCCGTGAACTGCGGGATAACCTCCCCGCGTTGCAACGCGTATTGATTCCGACACCAACCGGCGCACAAATTCCCCTCAGCTACGTAGCGGATTTCAGCATTGAGAAGGGGCCTCCAGTTATCAAATCAGAAAACGCCCGGAAATCGTCGTGGGTATATGTCGACATCCGTGACATTGACGTCGGAACGTATATGAAATCTGCTCGCGCGAGTATCGACGAGCATCTTGAATTACCCGATGGCTATAGCATAGTCTGGAGTGGGCAGTACGAGTACATGGAGCGGGCCAAAGAACGACTACAGGTAGTAGTACCCCTGACGCTGCTAATCATTTTCATGCTACTATACTTGAATTTCAGGAGCGTGGCCGAAAGCTTGATCGTTATGTTGTCACTACCCTTCGCAATGGTAGGAGGTGTATGGATGTTATACCTGTTGGGATACAACCTCAGTGTTGCTGCCGGAATTGGATTTATTGCACTTGCGGGCGTCGCAGCGGAAATAGGAGTCATTTTGTTAACCTACCTTGATAAAGCGTTCCGTGAACGATCCGATTCAGGTAGGATGAACTCCAGAAAGGACGTGCGTGCGGCGATATACGAAGGAACAGCGCAGAGAATCCGACCGGTAATGATGACCGTACTTGCTATCGTCGTTGGACTCCTGCCAATCATGTGGGGACACGGAACAGGATCGCAGGTCATGAAACGAATAGCTGCACCAATGATTGGAGGGATGGTTTCTGCAACAATCCTGACTCTCGTAGTTCTCCCGGCTATTTACTATCTCTGGCGAGAACGATCGATATCACAGCAACGTGGAGACCCATAGTGCGATAATGGGGAAGGTAGCAGTTCCAAGATCAACGCAAGGCCGACGTCGATTGGGTCGAATGTTACCTGTCTGACCCGCCGAAACCGATGCGTCAACAAACAACAGAGAGAGCGATCGAACGATCGCCCTCCCCATGCAATTGGCTCATGCGTAAGCCTTGGCTTGCCGACACACTGGCTACATCGCGACATGAAGTCCTGCGATGAACGTGAATGTCGACAATTCGTGTGTGACTGACGTGAATGGGTTGCTGCCACCAGGAAACATCGGATTTTTCCATTCGCCGGTGACATCATTTTTCAAACCGTACTGCCCTGCCAGAGAGACTGCGATACTCTGGTTTGCCTGTATAGTAGCGCCAGCCGCAATCCTGTTAGTTATCAACGCAGGTGCCGGTGAGTTGTAGAACGCAGTAGCAGTCGTAATAGGATTTTCGTTCCACCCATATCCGCCCCTGATTGTGACCATGTCACTAATTTGATACTGTGCTCCGAGCGAAGCAACGAAAATTGACTCCCAGCCGAAGCCTTTTACGGCTCCAGTTTCGTCAAAACCTGTCTCGTCAAAGCCTTCAGCATTCTGAAAATCGATATAGCGAACATCTCCAGCGAACAGTAGTCCGTCAACAGGTTCGTATCCAACCGCCGATGACAGGATCATCGGATAGTCGAGTCTGAAAACGTATGACGCTGCACCGTCCAGATCCGGATCGAACTCGAAATCATTGAAATACTGTTTGCTCTTGAACGACGCGCCAATGTTTATTCGCTCGTTCGCACGTACCTGGATTCCCGCCTGCGCCCCATATCCTGCAGCCCAGCTGGCTGGTGCATCAGGATAGTATGCGAGCGGCGTACCGTCGGGCAATGAGCCAACAACAGTCGGTTGCGTCGCGGGGAAAACAGAAAGCTCAAGTGACGCCAGACTAAGTGTCGGTGCAACACCGATTGAAACGTATTCGTTGATTTGATACGCTACCGTCGGCGACAATTGCAACAACATAAACGTCGAAGACATTGCGCCAAAACCCATTCCGCCATCAGGCATCTGTGGTGTAAGAATCGGGTTCGTTGTCGACAATCCATAATCGACACCAAATCCGCCTACTCCAAACGCAGAAAGTCCGAAAGAGTATGGTTTATCATTCGGATGGTAAATATATCCAATGGATGGAATCGGAAAAGGACCGGCCTTACTATCGGTTGATCCTGTCAACGTTACCTCAGGCCCCAGTGGACCGAATGCTCCCTGTTGGACGGTCGATGTAATATTCCCCGTTGGCATCATTAACTGGAGGCCGACATCAAGTGATTGACCGGGCAACATCACGATCGAAGCGGGATTCCAGTGTAGCGCCGTTAAAGCGTCTTGCGGAACCGCCATACCGGAACCAGCCATTCCC
>JABDKO010000043.1 GCA_013002165.1 Rhodothermales bacterium
CCAGCTTCTGTGCCTTGATGATGTCATCAGCGAGTTTACGTACGCGCGGATCGGAAATGTTTGCACGTGAGCTGGTGAGAATAGCAATCGAATGATGGGGGATCATCGCTTTCATCCAGCCAACATCAGCCACTGTGTCCTGGCTTCGGACCAGGTATAACGATCCGGCAAAGATGAGTGCAGCGCCTGCAAAGATAGCCCTGTTGATTTTTCTATCGATGTACATGCGAAGCATGAACGCAAGCATGATGATCGCCATGATGGCACCCATGTACAGGGCCATCCACATCCTGGTCTGGCTGAACCTGACATGGCTAGCCTCCCATGAGTTGAGGTACATGAGGCCATACATCACTACAGTGGAAGTGATTATCATGCCAAAAAACAGAGCGTAATTGTTCTTCACAGAGCCTCCTCCTGTCGCCTACCGGCCACCGCGCGTACCAGTTTAAGAAGGTATTGTAAGGCTCGATATTGCCGGTCTCTGCAAGACCTGCACTATTTACAAATTCGATTTGAATTGGTGCAGGCAATGCGAAACACTGCATTGAAGTCTGGATAAAACACCGCTGCTAGACAGGATCTTCTGAAATACCTTTTGACCAGTTTGATCAAAGAATATCCGCAAAAATCCAAATCGATCTCCTCGAAGAGCGTAACGGCAATTGACCGTTGTGAACGCTTACGTCAATTGTTCCGATAACGGGTAATCCTATACTAGCCCCCTTTTGGTGGTAGCTGCCGTAGGTACAGAATAACTGCGTCGACATCGTCGTCAGTCATATTCGAGAAAAAATAATATGGCATGGGTGGCAACATTTTGCGGCCATCTGGTCGCACACCCTGCTGAATCATCGCGGACAACTGATCGTCCGTATATTGGGCTATACCGACAGGAGTGATATTGCTGGCAACAGATCTCCCCCAGGGGCCTTGAAATTCCAGGCCGCCAGCACCCAGATGGGTGTCGAACATGGGCCCCTGCTCTCCCTGTGTCGTATGGCATTCCATACAATGCGCCACTGCGTTGGCAAGGTATTCACCATACTCTACATTTACGCCTTGCGGCATTGACGCCACGCCGCCTACGGGTGGACCGTAGGCAGGTGGCAGTTCAATTCGGTACGTGCTGGTGCCAGGGTCGTTGTCCACAGGTTCAAGCTGGCGCAAGTACATGACAATGCTCATCAGATCATCATCGCTGAGTCCACGATAGAGGATAATCGGCATGGGTGGACCAAGCACGGTCCCATCAGGCCGAATGCCTTCGCGGATCGAGCGGGCAAGCTCGGTATCGGACCACGCAGCTATCGGTCCGGCCGGCGTAAGATTTGGTGCAATAGCCGTAAATACGGGCAGGTCCTCTACCAGCCGACCAGCGAGTTCCATCTCATTTACGAAGCCGTCGGGGCCCATTGGAGTATGACAGTTGCCGCATCCCGAGGGCCCCCTGACAAGGTAGGTACCACGCTCAAGAGAAGGCTCTGCAATGGCAAGTTGAGGGCCCAGAAAAACCAGCGAAACTAATATGAGTGCGCTACTGCAGACTTTACGCCGAAGATGAGCAATCAGCGAGTGGGACAAACTCTCACTGCTATAGATCAGGCGACCCCGTTGTAAAATAGTGCGTTTGAAATGGATTCGAATGGTGGTAGTACGCGTGGCGTAGCGTTGCAATATAGTGTGACTCATGGATACAGCTCCTCGTGGCCAGAAAACGACAAGCGTTACGTGCCACATTCACAAAGGAACAGACTGAATACGCTAGCGAATTGGCTTTTCCTTAGCGGAATCAGGAACGGTGCAAGCGCACTTTACATCTTAATCAAGGTATCAGCACCTGTTCGAAAGTATCAACGTCAGACCAGACCCTCATGACGGAGTACACCCATAATTCACTGAAACGTAGCGGCAAAGGACTGAATTTGTTGCTGATTCACTATGGTTCCGATGCGCATGCCATGGCATGCAATAGCCATTCATATAGAATTCAGCTGGCCTTAGAAATCTGTCTTCGTCTAGACCCAGATTATTCAGGTTATCGAGATAGGAGGATCTATAACCTATGTTGGAGTTGGCAAATTCCAGCACCTACGGCGCAGGTGAATACAGACGTAAGCCTCCTTGCTTTGACACCCAATGAGTGAGTCAGCCGCGCTGCTCCCGTAGTGACTGACGCAGGCCTATGAACAGGCTTACACAGAGTGCCAGTAAAACTATGGTAAATGGAAAGCCGGTTGAGACTGCCATGGCCTGCAGGGCGTTCAGTGCCTCCGAACCGCCGACAAGTAACAATGTGGCAGCAACGATCCCTTCAAAAGTGCACCAGAACACTCGCTGCGCGGCAGGTGCATCTGTTTTCCCTCCGGCCGTTATAGTATCGATGACGAGCGAGCCGGAATCCGAGGAGGTAACGAAAAACACCAGCACAAGGATGATACCAAGTACAGAAGTGATGGTAGACAGTGGCAATGATGCCAGCATGACAAAAAGCTTGAGTTCTAATGCGGCGTCCTTGACTGGCGCTGTAGCATCAGCCACTACCTGGGCAATTGCAGTCCCACCAAATGCGCCCATCCAGAGTACGCAGACGAAGGTTGGTATGATCAACACGCAAATAACGAACTCTCGTACTGTGCGACCACGTGATACTCGTGCGATGAACATGCCGACAAACGGTGACCAGGAGATCCACCACGCCCAATAGAAGGCTGTCCAGCCTTGCGAGAAGTTGGCATCTTCCCGGCCGAATGGCATCGACAGTGGTATCAGTTCCTTGACATAGGCAGCACCGCCGGCAAAGGTGGTTTCAAAGATGGTAGCGGTAGGGCCAACGACGATAATGAACAGCAGTAACAAGCCAGCCAAACCGATATTGATTTCCGAAAGTATTTTCACGCCGCCGTCCAAACCACGCAGAACTGAAATAAGTGCCAATGCGGTTATCGCGCTTATCAGAACAACTTTAGCGACATTGCCAGTACCCCAGCCGAACAGGTAATTCAATCCGGCAAGCGCCTGTTCAGTACCAAATCCTAATGAAGTTGCCAGTCCGAACAGAGTGGCAAAAACGGCCGTGATATCGATGAGATGACCCCACCAGCCCCAAATTCTCTCCCCCAGAATGGGATAAAAAGCAGATCGGAGGGTGAGTGGTAATCCTCGATTGTAGGTAAAGAAAGCCAGCGCCAGTGCAAGCACAGCGTAGATAGCCCATGGGTGAAGTGCCCAATGAAATATTGTTGCCGCCATACCTAGGTTACGTGCTGCGATCGCATCACCCGCTGCGGCGTCCAGTGGTGCCCAGTCAGAACGCACACCACCCTCTACGGCTGTGCCACCCAGTGATGAAGCGAAATGCGACATGGGCTCAGATACGCCAAAAAACATGAGCCCGATGCCCATGCCAGCGGCGAACAGCATGGCGAACCATCCTGCATAGCTATAGTCGGGTTTGGCGTCAGAGCCGCCAAGTCGAACACTGCCCAATGGTGACACGAGCAACATCAGACAGAACAGAACAAACAAGTTGGCTGCACCCAGGAAGAACCAATCAAACGTAGACGTCAGAAACGGACGCAACCAGCCGAAAAACTCCGTCGCCTGAGCCTGAAACATCAATGTAATGAGAACGAACGCGACAATCGATAATCCGGAGACGAGAAAAACCGGATTGTGAATGTCGAGACCAAAGGGATTGATGTTGTCCTGACCAAGCTCGAAATCGGTATCTATCGGGTGAGGAGCATTTTCCTGATAACCAATGGTGGAATCTTCGGCATTTGTGACTTCGCGTTCACTCATCATGTGTTTTCCCAAGCAGAGGATCGTGTGGGTTCAGTCTTGGTGATTCATCGAATGATTAAAACCGAAAGATCGGTATGTGTGGCGAGGTTTCCAGAATGTGACCTGAACAAATAATCGCGGAATCCAGGCTCGTGTGAAGCCATCACGACCAGATCTGCACCGATTTCATGTATGGCAGTGTCGAGCTTTTTCTCCAGATCAATGGTGACATCGACACTGACCGTGGAGTGTGTGTCGAACCTGATGCCAAATTTGTCTGATTGGGTAGCTGCATACTCAGCCAGTTTCCTGGCGAATTCCTCAGGATTGTGGGCAGTCTCACTGGGCGTAGTGCTGGTGACACCGACCAGCGTCAAAGAGGCGCCAAAGTGCTTTGCTAGGTCTGCAGCGGCACTGATAGCCTTGGCCTGTTTGTCAATATGGGCCAAGTCGAAAGGTACTGCGATAGTGTTGAACATGTCAGTCCGCGCGCATCTGATCTCCCGACCACTATGAGGAAGAGAACGAGAAGGGTCAAGTTGACACGTTGTGCTGGAACGACATGGCGCATTATCTGAACGACAGTTCCAGCATCAGGAAACGTCGCCAGCGGCATCCCGGCAGCATCGCACAGGACCGTCCATGTACATCATTCCCAAGCGTTCCGAAAATAATCCCTCACGTGAACTCCGTTTTTTACCCAACGCCTTATTAAAATAGAGTCGCTAATAGGTGCCAAGTCGAACCCAGCCCTGGAAAGGCGCGGAAGGCTACTTTCTCACAGAGATTTGGAACCTCAATCGATTGCGCAGCGTACTTGAGCGTGAGCACGTCGGAAATGCCACGCCCGATCGACGTCTTCAGCTGCTTCTGCAAACGACTAATTGCTCAACGTAGGCTGCAAGATGCCATGAATACAGTACGGATTGAAGGTGTATCCGTGTCAACTCAATTTGATCAGATGTTCTCAAACTCAAACTACAGAACCAGGCCTGAAAATTCAGGCATAAAGCGTAGAGCCTCTATCCATGAAGACTGTACAATACACGCTTCATTATAAGTACACGTATGTAGAATGGTGATGTTTGAAAGCAAATGAATTGAGAAACTGATCTGCTAAAATTCACTCATACCGCTAAAATGAATGTATCGCCTATTGCTTCAAGACAAATGCTGACATTGTCAAGCTCTCTATCTATCTTCATTCAGACAATGGTCATTATCCAGTACGATAAACTCCACGCGGCGATTTTGAGCGCGTCCTTCTGAAGTGCTGTTTGAAGCTATTGGAATCGTTTCTCCGTAGCCGCGTGCACTGAGTTGTTCGAGTAACACACCCTGCGACATAAGATAAATTACTACGGCGCGTGCACGACGCTTGGACAACGAAAGATTATTACTCTCGGAGCCCTGACTATCTGTGTGCGCCCGCACTTCAATACGCGACCCAGGTGCAGCGCGTAGTAACTGGGCTGCATCTGTCAATATCAGTTTTGCTGACGATGTCAGTTGGTCTGAGTTGCTCAGAAACTGCACGCCTCCGTCAATCCTATCGAAGGCATTACAGGCGAGTCTCACATCCACTGCGGCAGCCTGTGATGCATTCATTGCGGGTGCCTGCTGGATAGTTGGAGAAGATTCTGGCTTAAGTTTCGGCTGAGAAGCAGGATGGCGTGAAAGCTGTGCAACGGGTTCGACTACTGGCGCTGGTTTTTCCGACCCGTCGCGCCCTCCCAGATAGGCACCAATAGCGAGCCCGACGTAGTTTGCATCACGGTCGAAAGCATCCCATTCGACTCGTGCAAACCAACGCGGCGCGATACGCCATTGCGCTCCAATTCCGAAAGCGAGTTGTACTGATGTCTGATTTTCGAAAGGGACGCGTTCATCACTGGCAGCATTTCTGATACCCGAGATACCCACTTTGCCAAAGGCATTGAGACGTTGCTCTGGTTCTCTCAGCCAGTACCCGAGAAACAGCGCGGGAATGTCATAACTGATTTCAGCAGTATCACCGATTGCCGGATTGAGATTTCCCAATTCAGCGGCCCCGGCATCTGTATAGCTAAGCTCGGCAAGCCAGTGCGGCTTGAAATGATAGCCGATGGATAACTTGAGACCTTCGCTATTGTCACCGGTGGTTCGCCAACTGTTTGCCTCACCTTCTGGATCCACCTCTGTAATACCAATTCCTCCCATGACATACCAGCAATCAGGGAACTCATTATCCTCAATGCCGGGTTGACACATGGTCTCCGCGTGTGTCGACGGCGACACAATAGTGAAGACAATACAGACTCCAAGAGTAACAACGAGCGGCGCCTGGATTGCCCTGCTGCCCAGACGACGCACAAAAATCAGCAAAACCAACGACCCTAAAATGAAGGCACTCGTTCTACCAATACCGGACACAGCAGTCTTCAGCTCACCTTCGCTCTGCGATCTGTCCTGGATGCCATCGCCATCAAAGTCACCATTCTCCAATGTATCGGTAAAACCATCGCCATCGCTGTCGACATCCTGATAATCCAGGAATCCGTCGCCATCCAGATCAAACAAAGAATGCGGTGTGCCTGGAACTGCTCCTCCCGACACCGGATCAACCACCTCGATGAGGCCATCACCATCGGTATCGACTGTACTATCCAACATGCCGTTCCCATCACTATCGAGAGTGCTGACCTCTTTGACCGACTCAGCAAGATCAGTGATACCATCAGCATCGCTATCAAGATCAATATAGTCTGGCGCATTGTCGCCATCGGTATCGACTGGTACCATGTTTGGCGACACTGAGTCAGCCAGCCCATCAGAATTGCTGTCAGTGAGCTCATCCAGCACACCATCACCGTCAGCATCACCATCAGCGCTTCCTGCTCCTTCTAGACTGTCCGGCAATCCATCGTTGTCACTGTCCAGATCCAGGCGATCAATAATGCCATCACCGTCGCTGTCGACGTCTATCGCATTGCGAGATTCAACACTATCGGGGATACCATCATTGTCATCGTCAAGATCCTGGCTGTTAGGAACACCGTCACCGTCGGTGTCGCTGCCTATGCCTCGCATTGTAGGCTCGCCATCAACAACATCCGGCACACCGTCACCATCAGTATCCGAAGCCATAGAGGGATCGATCTGGCCGTCTCCATCGCCATCAAAGGCTTTAGCATTGGATTCGGTTATATCATAGGTACCGTTATTATCACTGTCGAGATCACGATAGTCCGACGCATCGGTTCCATCAGAGTTTGGCGGCGCTGATGTCGTCACACCATTGTCAGCAAAACCGTCGCCGTTAATATCCGTCAGGCCTGCCTCTGTCACATCCGACAAGCCGTCGTTATCACTGTCCAGATCACGATAATCAGGTACACCGTCGCTGTCCGTATCAGTAGCACCGATAGCGGCAATCCCATTGATACTGTACTCTGCTCCACCATCGAGGTCATAAGCATCGTCAATGTTATCGCCATCGGCATCTAAACCGCTGACATCTGCCTCCGTGCCGTCTAAAATCCCATCGCTATCACTATCGATTTCCTGGTAGTCTGGAATTCCATCACCGTCAGTGTCGAGAGGTTCAAGAGCATCATCGACGCCATTGCCGTTTGTATCGGAACCACCTGTGCTGTCAACGTCCATAGCATCATCGATACCGTCGGCATCGTCGTCGCTTCCAACCAGTAGCGGCAGTACGCCTGCCTCCAGGGCGTCGGGAAGTCCATCGTCATCAGAGTCGGGATCCAGTTGATCCGGGATTCCGTCGCCATCCGTATCCTGGGGTTCAAAGGCATCGTCAATACCATTGCCGTTTGCGTCGGTACCGGCAGATTCGTCCACATCAAGCGCATCGTCAATACCGTCGTTATCTATGTCACTTCCGGTTAGTATCGGTGATGCGGTATCTTCGATGTTGTCAGGGATTCCATCGTTATCCGAGTCGGTGTCCAGGTAATTCGGTTTGCCATCCAGGTCGGTATCAACAGCGCCTTCGATGATGTCGGCAATTCCATCACCGTCGCTGTCGCTATCCAGGTGATTTGGAATCCCGTCCTTGTCCGTATCTGTGAGCACGAAGGCATCGTCAATACCGTCACCATCTGTATCCAACCCGGCCGTGTAATCAACATCAATCGCATCATCGATATTGTCACCATCGCTATCAATCCCGCTCAGTACGGGCAATCCTGTGTCTTCATCAGAATCCGGTATGCCATCATTGTCCGAATCTATATCCAGATAATCCTGGATACCATCACCATCGCTATCAAGCGTGCCTTCAATATTGTCGGGAATTCCGTCGTCATCAGCGTCAAGATCAATATCGACCATGAAAACAGTGATGCTGATGTTGCCTGCAACGTCGCTGATCGATGCAGTTAAGCTGTATACGCCTTCGGACAGTGGATTTGTCGGTTCACAAGCCCAGGTGTTGTCCGGGAATCCTGAAATTACAAGCGCAGTACAGACAGGATTTCCTCCAGTGTCGGTTACTACGACCGTCGCTCCCGCAGGCTCGTCGGTGGTACCTGTCAGGATTGGCGTCGAATTATTAACGGGACCCAGATCGCCTGCAGTCAAGGCAGGCAGATCGTTATCCAGCATAAGAGAATTTTTTGCCTGCACCGCAGAATTCCCTGCTATATCACTCACATCTGCCGTGATAGATAGCGGGCCGTCATTGAAACCGCTGATGTCGGTGGCTGATATGGCCCAGCTTCCATCTGATTGAACGGGTGCCGGAGCTGAAACGGTGGAATTCCCATCAGTTAATTCAACAGTGACGATCTGCCCGGACTCTGCATCCGTGTTGCCACTTATTATGATCGCATCGTCTTCAGCAGCATT